>CAYUZF010000210.1:3921-5330 GCA_964449615.1 uncultured Aureispira sp. | reverse complement strand
TGAATGGTTCTACTGGAGCGTTTCCTGCTTCTACCAACAGCGCCAAAAACGCGGTTTTATTCCTTGTTGGCCAATTGTCCACAAGCCGCGTCAATGTCTTTGCCTCTCGAACGGCGCAGGGTAATGGCCACGCCATTCTTACGCAAATACTGCGCAAAACGTTCGAGCTGATCCTCGTCTGATTTCACAAAATCAACGCCACTAATAGGGTTGTATTCAATCACATTCACTTTGGCGGTAGGTACTTGGCGACAGAGCTGCAATAGGTTTTTGGCATCCTCCAAACTGTCGTTGAAGCCGTCAAAGGCGATGTACTCGAACGTGATCTTGCTGTCTTTTGTTTTATCGTAAAAATAGCGCAGTGCTTCGACTAGAGTCTTTAAGTTGTTGCTTTCGTTGATCGCCATGATCGAGTTGCGTTTTTCGTCATCGGCGGCGTGTAGAGACAAGGCCAAATTGACGCGGGTACCATCGTCGGCTAGGCGTTTGATCATTTTGGCAATGCCTGCGGTACTGACAGTAAGGCGGCGCGGAGCCATGTTTAAGCCGTCTTTGCTGGTGAGCATTTCAATGCTTTTCAGGACGGGCTTGTAGGCCAACAATGGTTCGCCCATGCCCATATAGACCACATTGGTTAGGTCGTGTTGGTAAGTTGCTTGGCATTTGGCGTTCATCTTGACCACTTGGTCGTAAATTTCGGCAGCGGTGAGGTTGCGCAAGCGGTCGAGCTGTCCTGTAGCGCAAAACTTACAGCTCAAACTACAGCCTACTTGCGAAGAAATACAAACGGTGTAGCGGTTTTGACTCGGTACGGGAATCAACACCGATTCCATTAGGTGTCCGTCGTGCAAGCGGAAACGCGTCTTGATCGTGCCGTCGTTGCTGTGTTGCGATAAGTCTTCGGTGATGGGTAAAATCTCAAACTGCTCTTTCAATTGCTCCCGCAAGGACTTAGACAGGTTGGTCATTTCCTCAAAACTATACACACTTTTCTTCCACAACCATTCATATACTTGTTTGGCTCTAAATTTGGATGCCCCCAGCTCTACAAAATAGGCTTGTAATTGCTCCAAACTTAGGGTTCTGATGTCTTTCTTCTTCATATAGGAATCCGCTACAGCGGCTCATTTTTTATTCTGATAGTTTACAAAGATACAATATTTTACGTAGAATGTACCTATAGAGTTCCTTCGCTAAATCCTTGAATCGGCGACATCGAGCGAGTAATCTCCATTTTAGTTAGAGAATTCTATTTTTCTACATCAACCCGTGATCGGAAAGACTCTTAAAACGGTTGCCAGCTATGATCAGGTGGTCGAATACCACAATGTCCAGATACCCCCCTGCGCGCTTGATTTTGCGGGTCAATTCAATATCGGCCTCGCTGGGTGTAAGGTTGCCCGAAGGGT
>CAYUZF010000210.1:0-3911 GCA_964449615.1 uncultured Aureispira sp. | reverse complement strand
AGCACAATGCTGTTGACCAGAGGATTGCCCAAAACGAGCCGATAGATGCGCTTGATGTCTACAAAAGTTCCCGATAAACCGCCTGCGCTAATCGAAACACAATCAATCACTCGATTGGCGCGGTTGAGCAGTAAAATATAAAATTCTTCGTGGGTCAAGCCGTTCAAATAAGGAATCAATACGCGGTAGGCATCGCGGCTACAACCAATAAAGGGCTTTTCGCTCAACGGCGTCGCTTCTCGACGCATGCCCAATTCTAAGGCGGCCGAAATACTGATTGCCTTTACAGGGCCGATTCCCTTGAACCGTTGTAATTCTTTGAGGCTCATCATGCCCAAATCCTGTAGATTATTATTCTTGAAGCGCAGGATGCGTTGCGCCAGTGCCACTGCCGATTCGGTCACAGAGCCAGAACCAATGATAATGGCCAGCAGTTCGGCGTTAGAGAGTTGCTTGCTGCCTTTGGTGATTAGTTTTTCGCGGGGGCGGTCTTCCATTGCCCAAGATTTAATAGACTGGTGTTCTTGGTTGGGATATTTCATAGTGCTGTTGTAATTGGTGGGTTGGTTTATTAAAATTATTTCCAAACGATTGCGCAGCAAAGCAACCCAATTCTCATTTTGTTGGCACAATAAAGAAGGGGGTTCCCGCATTTAAAGAAATCTTAGTATTTTTGAACTCCTTTTCTGGGCAATGCCTTTGTTTCTACGGGGCTTGTTTCAAAAAGTTGCATCTAAATCGCTGGACTCGCTAGCGTGTACCCTGCTAGAGTCTTTAGACTCTATTGTTTTAAATTATCAAGAAAAAAAAATGACCGCACTTCTCGGCCTCCTAATCGCCCTATTTCTGGCCTTCCCCCTCCAAGCCCAAGACACGCTATTGTTGGAAGCCAGTCCTGAAGCTGGTTTTTACATTACTGGTTTAGGGGTAGAATTGAGTTGCAATCGCCCTCGAGCCAGTATTTATTATACCTTAAATGGCAGCACGCCTACCGAAACCTCTAAGCGTTACAATGGTGTAATTTTATTGGACAGCACGCGTGTACTCCGTGCTGTGGCTTACCTCAATGGCAAGAAAAGTGCGGTAATGACCCATACTTATTTGATTGGCGAGGATTCGACTACTTTTCCTGTGCTTTCTGTAAGCATAGAACCGCCTTTCTTGTTCGATCCTGTTAGGGGTGTTTTTAAACGTGGGCCTAAAGCCTCCAATCGCTTCCCATTTAAGGGCGCTAATTATTATTCTAGAAAAGAATTTCCCTGCTACGTAGAGATTTTTGAAACCGACCAAGCGCGTGTTTTCCACAGTCCTCTAGGCTTTAAAATGTTTGGTGGAATGAGCCGCATCTTTCCGCAAAAGTCCTTTTCGCTCTATGCGAGTAAGTCGCGCTACGGCCAAAAATACATCCGCCACCAACTATTCCCTGAAAAGGAACAAAAAAAATACAAACGCTTGATTTTGCGCAACTCGGGCAGCGATTTTGGCGAAACTCATTTCAGAGATGCTTTGATCACCAGCTTGGGCAGGGACATGGGGTTGGAAGTGCAAGCTTACCGTCCGTCGGTTGTCTTTATCAATGGCGACTATTGGGGCATTTACAACATGCGCGAGAAACTTACCCGCCACTACATTGTAGAGAATTTCGGTTATGATAAAGACAGTATTAACTTAATCGAACACCGCAAAAGCACCAATGCGGGTTCCCGTAAAAGCTACGATGCGATGCGTACGTTTATGCGCAACAACAACTTAGCTAGCACCGAGAATTTCAACAAGGTAGATTCTATGATGGATGTGGAGAATTTTATGGAGTATGAAATCATTCAAATTTACATTGACAATCAAGATGCAGGCGGTAACATCAAATTTTGGCAACCCCAAGTACAAGGAGGTAAATGGCGCTGGATTTTGTACGACACAGATTTTGGTTTGGGGCATTATGGCCGGTATGGTTACAAAAACAACAGCTTAGAATTTCACACTCGTCCTGATGGTCCTGCTTGGCCCAACCCGCCGTGGAGTACGCTTAACCTCCGCGCTTTGTTGCAAAATAAAAAATTCCAACAACGCTTTGTGAGCCGCTTCTTGGATCGTATTAATTACACCTTTGATTCGACGTACATTTTGCCGCGTATGGACAGTATGATTGCGGTGATCAAACCAGAACTGCCCCGCCATTTTGAGCGCTGGGATTTGACAGAAAAACGCTGGCAAAAAGAGGTCGACCGCATGCGGGAATTTGTACGCTTGCGTCCTGCTTACATGCGCCAATTTCTACAGGCTAAATTTCCCTTTGTGGGCGAAGAGATAGTGTTGGATGTTGCGATAGACAGCAATGGCCGAGTTTTAATCAATGAAACCATTCCTGTGGCAAGTAATTTTACAGGGATTTACTTTAAAAACTTACCCGTAGTACTGGAAGCCAAACCGTATTTTGGAAGGCTGTTTTCCCATTGGGAGGTAGACAGTGAGCGGCAAGATGGTAAGCGGTTGGTACTGCCGTTTTCTAAGGCGCGCCACCGTGTGAAAGCTATTTTCACAACAGGCGAACACCCTGCTGCACAGCAATTTATTCTCAACGAAATCAGCTTTGGTGACACGGCTTCGGGCGATTGGCTGGAATTTTATAACCACTCAGATCAACCCCTGGATTTGACCAATTGGGTGGTGAGCAGTGGTAAGAAATCTGAGCGTTTTGTCTTTCCTCCCATCACCTTAGCTCCTAAGGAATATTTGGTGCTGTGCAAAAATGAAAAACGCTTTGCAAAAGCTTTTCCAACCTGTGATTATTACATCGGGGGGTTGCCTTTTGGTTTGAATTCTAAAAAAGATAGGGTCTTAATCTACGATGCTCTAGGCAATCCTGTAGACAGCGTTTCTTACACCATAGATTCTGCCACGAGTCAAGCTAAAACTATTGTGTTGGGTGATTTTGAGCTGGACAATACACTGATCAATAACTGGAGCTTTTCTGAACGCTCAGGAAGTCCCGCCTCTATTAATCCCGAATACATTGAGCGCCGCGAGGCCAAGCGCTGGAACCGTTTTTTAGATTATGTGAAGATTGGAGGTGTGACCACCGCTATTTTTATTCTAATTGTATTGGTTTACATTACAGCGCGCAAGCAGTTGAGTCGGTAGCGGCAGTCTAACTTTACAATATATAACGAATACCTATGTACCCTCCAATTCCCATTAATTGCCGGTAGGCGGTAGGCGTTTGTAGGTGTATGGTAGAGAGTCCGAGCTGCCCGTAAATGCCATAGTCCAGCACCAAACGGTTGAAACGGTGGGTATTACCTAAGGCTAGTCCTACGCTGTGGTTTGTCCTACTATAAACAGTCGTCTCGTCGCTTACTAACCCGTTGATGGTCGTCTCGCCTTTGTTGAGGTAACCAAAACCGTAAGTGATGCGCCCGTAGAAACTAGAGGGCAGAACGCCAAATTCGTTGTACCGAAACAATACGCGTTGGTACGCCAATTCTGCATCAAAATAAGACAACTTGATTTCTTGATGATAGTACCGCCCTTCTTTGGTATAACCTCCGAAATACTGTCGGCTGTTGGCCATTGGGTGCATGGAAACGATCAAAGCATCTTTTCCTGTCCAATACCAAGCAACGTTGGCTCCGATCCCCGCGGTAGGCAATACTCTTGTCTTTGTCATGCTGCTGTTTTCTAAGGCCTGGCTGGTCATTGCCCCCAGCAATAGCGTACCTTTTACCTGGCTGCGCATGCCTATTTCTAAACGGCGTTCGCGTCTCATGCGCCCTTGCACCACTCGCTCTAAATCAATCGCTTGCAACGCAATGACTGAAGGATTGGTTACGGTGGTTGGTGTAGGTAGTGTGGGTATGGTTAGCACGGTTGGTGTGATGCCCTTGCTTTGTTGGGCGGGGGCGGTTGGTATG
>CAYUZF010000209.1:7551-9130 GCA_964449615.1 uncultured Aureispira sp. | reverse complement strand
CCATACAACGCGACGACACTACCTTGTACATTGCCAACAGAGTGTTGGTAGAACTCAAAACCAGAAGCGTAGGTACCCAAGTGGACTTGGAACACGATAATCTGATGGAGTTGTACGAATCTTGGTATGTGTTGTTTCAGAATTTGAGAACAGAATTGAAAAATGTCCCAGGGCATCTATTGTCCAAAAGAAGCAGTGGGCAGCAACTCATTTCCCTTACTATGGCCGTATTAAATCAAGGTCTGCGCCCGCATTTAACACGATTTCACAGCCGCTTTGAAACGTGGTTCAAACACGCTCAACTAGAGCTGGAACAGGCAGGGAAATCGCCCCAAGACCTACAAAAGCACTACCCCGATTATCGAATTTTAGTAGCACATTTACAGCAAAGCAGCCAATTGATCCAACGTTTTATAGACGATTTAGACCAATTTGTTCTGAAACGTTGATACATTCTTTAATTATCATAAAATAACAAAAATGAACACAAAAGCACTAGGAATACTTTTAGTAATTTTATTGTTTGTAGGCAGTTTCCAAGCCTGTCAAAAAGAAGAGCCGCCTACGGCTATGAAGATTTTATCCATAGAAGTCTTGCGCTACCCGCCCACAGACGGCAGCGGCAACGGTTGGGACGTCTCTTCAGGACCCGATATTTTTGCATCCATTATTAGAGGTACAGGGGTCTCTTCAACCGACCGAGCAACCACTACGCGGCAGAATGTCAGCGGCTTGCCTTTCATCTTGCCATTAACTACGCCTTACACGATTAGCGATTTTAATTTTTTGTACACCATTGCGCTGTATGATGAGGACGATTTGAGCATGGACGATTTTGTGGGTTATGTGAGCTTTTTTACCAGTGAGTTTTCGGAAGAGGCACCGAGTAGCTTTACCATTTCAGAAGGCCAAACCGAGTATCGGTTGACGGTGGAATGGGTGTATTAGAAGGGTTAGTGCCGTGCGTGGTAGGGGTATTCAGCTGCGCACGGTGTACTACCCGTACCATTACAAGCGTCTTTTTGGATAGCATAATGACCCAAGCTGCGTATTTGTTGTTACTAGTATGTAATTTATTGTAACAATCGACCACCGCAACATGATGCAACCCAACGACGAGGCCTTCAAATATTTCTTTTGGTTTCGACAAGAGCGCCAAAAAATCTTCTGGAAAAAATGGGAGGGGCAACCCGCGCCCTGGACGGAGGACGGTTTGTTGCACAAATACCGCTTGACCAACGTATACCGCGTTTGTGACCGCGTGAGCCAGTATTTGATTCGGGAAGTGATTTATACACCGCGTGCGGCAGGGCTTTCGCCCGAAGATGTGCTGTTGCGTATTTTGGTGTTCAAAGTGTTCAACAAACCCGATACTTGGCAATACCTAGAAGAATTGCTGGGAGAGCCGCTTTGCATGGCCAATTTTGATGCACTGCGCTTTAGCCAATGGCTGGCAGAATTGAAGGAGGTACAACCCATTTTTAATGGGGCGTACATCATGGCGGGTAGCCATAAGTTGTATCCCAACCAGCGCAGCAAACACGGGGTTTGGTTGCACATCATTCAACAAGAAATGATA
>CAYUZF010000209.1:7202-7541 GCA_964449615.1 uncultured Aureispira sp. | reverse complement strand
CCTAAAAGAAGTGTACCAGTTGCTGCATTCTTGTTCGCTCATCGGCAGTTTCTTAGCTTACCAATATGCTATTGATTTTAATTATTCACAGGTCGTTGATTTTAGTGAGAATAGTTTTACGAAGGCAGGCGTAGGTGCCAAGCGCGGCATTCAAAAATGCTTTAAGCTAGAAAAACGCTACAACTTTGAGGACTACGTCCACTACACCCAAGAACACGTCGACGAATTGGCCGAACGCTACGGCTACCCCGATTTTGTGCCGCTGTTTGGCCGCGCTATGACGCTGGTAGATTTTCAGAGCGGCTTTTGTGAAACGGACAAAATTCTACGCGTCAAATT
>CAYUZF010000209.1:6765-7192 GCA_964449615.1 uncultured Aureispira sp. | reverse complement strand
CGCAAGCGATCCCATCGCCTATTTTTTTCCACCCAAATGGGGCATTAATTCCGCGTCGGTCTAGTCGCAGGCGACTTACCTCCAACCGTCTATGCTCGGTATCTATCAAATTTCTGTCAAAGATTATAAAAAGGACTGCTTTTTAGCACGGCAACGGCTTGTTTATTGTTCTGATAATAACTAATTTTGTAAACCACCCTTGAGAGGTGGGTTATTTATTCATGTTTCAATTGCTTACCAATGGCTATTTATATTACGGACGAATGCATTAACTGTGGCGCTTGCGAACCAGAATGCCCCAACAACGCGATCTACGACGGTGGTGTAGAATGGGCTTATGCAGATGGAACAGGTGTTTCGGGGACTTTTGCCTTGGTGGACGGACAAGAGGTGGACGCTGAGCAGACCCGCGAACCAGTAGAGGAAG
>CAYUZF010000209.1:3885-6755 GCA_964449615.1 uncultured Aureispira sp. | reverse complement strand
GACAAATGCACGGAATGTGTGGGCTTTCACGAAGAGCCTCAATGTGCTGCCGTTTGCCCTGTGGATTGTTGTGTGCCCGATCCCAACCACGAAGAGAGCGAAGAGCGCCTGCTGCAAAAGAAAGCGATTTTGCACGTGTAAACACGGTTGCTATAAACAAAAAAAGGTTGATTTTGCGAAAGCAGGATCAACCTTTTTTTTGTGTTTTAAGTAGAATGACCGCGTAGTTGTAGTTGGTCGAATAGAACTGGTCGTTGATTGAAGATATATCCCCCTTTATTGAAAAGGAGAAAACTAGACTTTTACAGGCAACTTTTTTACCCTATACTTGTAGCACTTAAGCGCGTTGGATCGTCAAAATATACCGTCTAGTGATAGACTACTAATTTATTCCTGCGCTTTTTCATTCACGAAGAAGTTGTTAGACACAATTTCTAAGCAGTCATCCTAGAAAGGATTAAACAATGAGTCAGAATCAGAATAAAATTTTAAGAAAAATTAGTGTGGTTGTTGGGGTCGTTATCTTAGTCGGAGGCATTTACCTCGCCAACAAATTAGGAACCCGCGAAAAACCAGTAGACGCTCAAGCGACCGAAAAAGCCGCCCCTCAAAGAGAAGCTACTTTTGTCTATGCGCGACAAGTCAACAACGAAAGTCGCTCCTCAGAAGTCTTGCTGACGGGCAAAGTAGTGGCGCGTCAAAAGATTGATTTGTTTTCGGAAGTAACGGGCAAAATAGAGCAATCGGGCAAGGAATTTCGAGAAGGCGTGCGGTTCTCCAAAGGCCAATTGATGTTGCGTTTGGACGACACCGAAGCACAGCTGGAGATTCAAGCGGCCAAAAGCCAGTTGTACAGTTCTTTGGTGGCGCTGTTGCCCGATTTAAAAACGGATTACAACGATAATTTTAGCGTATGGGAAAGCTATCTCAACAATTTCGACGTGGAGCAACCCATTCAGGAGCTGCCCAACACCAAAAGCAACCGAGAAAAGTACTACGTAGCTGCCCGCAACATCAACAACCAATACCTCAACATCAAGCGCCAAGAATATCGGTTGACCAAGTACAAAATATACGCGCCCTTTGACGGTATTCTGACCAATGCAGCCGTCTACAAAGGGGCATTGGTACGCAGCGGGCAAAAACTGGGCGAACTCACCCACCCTTCGCGCTACGAATTGGAAGCTACGGTCTCGCTGTACGATGTCGATTTTCTAAAACGCGGCAACAAAGTACGCCTGTACTCAGAAGCGACCAAAGACGAATGGACAGGAACCGTGGATCGTTTCGGAAAAGTCATTGATGAAAAAACACAAACCCAAAAAGTCTACATCACCCTCAACAGCAGCAAACTAAGCGAAGGCATGTTTCTCAACGGTACGGTACAAACCAAATCGTTGGGGGAGGTCATGGTACTGCCGCGCACCTTGTTGGTCAACAACAACAAAGTGTTTACCATCGAAAGGGGAAAATTAGCGCTAGCGCCTGTAGAGGTCGTCAAATTAGATGGCAACGATATGTACATTCAAGGACTACAAGCAGGAACTACGGTGTTGGCACAAAACCTTTTGGGTGCCTATGAAGGCATGCCCGTTCAAATTATCGAATAGCGCAGCCCGCTTCAACTAATTATCATGAAAAAAATAATACAGTATTTTATAAAATACCACATCACCGCCGATGTGTTGTTGCTGCTCATTGGGATTCTAGGGGTGTTCTCTGCTATCAACATACAACGCAGTCTATTTCCAAGAATTGAGAGCCGCAATATTATCATAGAAACCGTCTATGTCGGTGCTTCGCCCACAGAAGTGGAAAAGGGAATTACTATAAAAATAGAAGATGAAATTGACGGCCTAGAAGGCATTAAAAAGGTCAATTCTACTTCCGTAGAAAACCTCTCCAACGTCAACATCGAAATTCTAAGTAGCTATCAAGTAGAAGATGTGCTGACGGATGTAAAAAATGCCATTGACCGCATCAATACCTTTCCAGAGGACGCCGAAAAGCCCGTCATTTATAAACAAGAGCGGACGGACCCCGCTGCGGATATTATGATCAGCGGCTCTGTAGACCTCAAAACGCTTAAATTATTTGCCGAAAAGGCGGAAAATGAACTGCTGGCCAAAGAGAATATTTCTAAAGTGACCCTACAAGGTTACCCCGATGAGGAAATTGAAATTGCCATTCGAGAAGATGCCCTAGATGCTTACCAGCTGACCTTTGCCGATGTGGCCAGGGTGGTGCAGAATACCAACATTGAGTTGACAGGGGGCGATGTGGAAATGGGACAAAACAAAGTTATTCTGCGCGCTGAGAACAAAGTGTATTATGCCGAACAATTGGAAAATACCATCGTCCAAACCAGTGCCAACGGCTCACCCATCTATTTAAAAGACATTGCCACGATTCGCAACCAATGGGCCGATGTGCCACTGCGCGAATATTACAATGGGCAACCTGCCGTTCGGGTCAAAGTATTGAGCCGTTTGAGTGAGGATATTATTACGACAGCCGATGCCGCTAAGGCCTACATCGACGAATTTAACGCCAGTCATGCGCCTATAGACTCCACTAGCAACGAAGGGGTGCGGGCTTATTTGTTGAGCGATGGCAGCGTGCGTATCCAACAGCGAACCGACCTTTTGGTGAAAAATGGATTAATGGGTTTTTTCTTGGTTTTTGTGTTGTTGGGCTTGTTTTTAAAACCGCGTATTGCTTTTTGGGTGGCGTTGAGTATTCCTATTTCTATTGCGGGGATGTTCTTGGTCATGTCGCTTACAGAAGGGTTCAACATCAACATGTTATCGCTCTTTGGGTTAATCCTTGTTATCGGAATTTTAGTAGATGACGGGGTAGTGATTGCAGAA
>CAYUZF010000209.1:259-3875 GCA_964449615.1 uncultured Aureispira sp. | reverse complement strand
AAAGGGCTACCCCCCGAAAAAAGCCGCCATTGATGGGGTCATGGAGGTGTTGCCGTCGGTAATTTCGGCTGTATTGACGACCTGTTGGTTCTTTATGTTGTTCTTTTTAATAGAAGGCCAGTTGGGGGATTTCTTTTCCAGTGTTGCCTTTGTAGTGATTGTGACGCTGTTGTTTTCTTTGATAGAAGGCTTCTTTATTCTGCCTGCCCACATCGCCCATTCTAAGGACTTGCAGGACAGCGATCAAAAAAACGTTTTAGAGAAGACCAGTACGGCGTTTTTTGATTTTTTGAAGTCGGAAATTTATCAACCCATTCTAAATTTTTGCATCAACAACAAAACCATTGCGATTGCTTCGGCTATTGTGGTTCTAGTACTTTCCGTAAATGTGGTTCGGGGAGGCTTTGTTAAGGTAACATTTTTTCCTAATGTAGACCGAGACGACGTAGTGGTCAACCTCAAACTGCCCGCAGGAACGACCGAAGAGGTCACCAATAAAATCTTACAACGCATCGAAAAAGCCGCTTGGGAAGTTAACAAACGTCTAAAAGGGGAACGAGAAGACAACAAAGCCGTTATTTTATCCATCGCCCGAAGTCTGTCGGCCAATTCCAACGAAGGAAGCTTATTTATTTCTTTGTTAGACGGAGAAACGCGCAACATGCCAAGTGACGATTTTAGCAATGCTTTGCGCAAACAAGTGGGCAAAGTGTACGAAGCAGAGACGCTCACCTTTGGGCAACGCTCTATTTTTGGGGCAGCCGTACAAGTTGGCTTTGTCGGAGAAAACATCGACCAATTGCGCCAAGTCAAAGATGAGCTAAAAACCATTCTCAGTCAAGACGAGCGCCTCAAAGATATTGACGACAACGACCAAAAAGGCGGCCTAGAATTTCACATCAGCCTCACCCAAAAAGCGAAAGCGCTAGGCGTGGATTTGGCTACGGTCATTCGTCAAGTACGACAAGGCTATTTTGGCTATGAAATTCAGCGCCTACAGCGTGGGACAGATGAAGTAAAAGTATGGCTGCGTTACACCCAGCAAGAGCGTCAATCGTTCAACGACTTACTCAACTCAAAAATTAGGGTCAACCAAAGAGCTGGTAGAATTAGAACCTGAGCGCAAAGCGCTGAAAATTACGCACAGAGATGGCTTAACCAAGATGGAAGTCAGTGCTTCTTTGGCCGATAACAAAGCCTCTGCTACAGAAATCACCTCAGAAGTACAAAACGATATTGTGCCCAAGATACTGGAAAAGTACCCCGATGTACAAGTGTTGTACGAAGGGCAGAGCGAAAGCGCTGCCGATACCATTAAGTCCTTGCGCCGTTGGCTACCCGTGATTTTACTGCTGGTATTTTTTACCATTGTGATCACTTTCCGTTCTTTCTTTCAAGCTTTTGTGGTGCTGTTGCTCATTCCCTTTGCGTTTATTGGGGTAGTGGTCGGACACTGGTTCCACGGCTTGGCGATTAGTATGTTATCCATGTTTGGAATCTTGGCAGTAGCGGGTGTAGTCATCAATGACAGTTTGGTTTTGGTAAGCACCATGAACCGATTGTTGAAAGAGGGAATGCCTTTTAGAGCAGCGGTAATTGAAGCGAGTTTGTCGCGCTTCCGTCCTATTTTACTAACAACCGTCACGACGGTAGCAGGGTTGATGCCCATTGTTTTTGAAACCAGTTTTCAAGCTCAATTTTTAATTCCAATGGCGGTGGCTTTGGCTTACGGCTTGTTGGCGGCGACGTCTACTATGTTGCTTGTTTTGCCACCTTTATTAATGGCAATGAACAACTTGCGTTTAGCGTGGCGTTGGTTGTGGGAAGGAGAAAAGGCCTCTCGCGAAGAAGTAGAACCCAGCGTAAAAGAAGAACAAGAAGTACACGCGTAACAATTCGGTGTTGGCGGGTGGTAGCCTGCCGATACCAACAACAATCTAAATCAACTATGTCTCGTATTTATTTTTTAGTTTTTATACTAATAACCAGCTTTTCGTTCAGCGCTTTGGCGCAAACAACCGTCAGTTTGGACGAAGTGTTAAAAGCTGCTGTGGAACACAACTACGATTTAAAAATTGCCCGCAACGACATTGCATTCACGTCGACCAATGCCACCATTGGCGCGGCGGGTTTTCTGCCAACGGTAGATATAGGAGCCAGTTACAACTATTCCATATCGGACGTAAATACCCAATTCAGTGGCGGCATTCCCGACCAAAATATTACAGGAGCAGCCTCTCAGAACTATGGTGCCAATGCCAATTTGCGCTACACACTTTTTGATGGGTTGAAGCCGCTCTACCGCTTGCGCCAATCCAAATTACAAGTAGCCATCAGCAACAACCGCTACCAGCAAGCCATAGAAGCTACGCTTTTTCAGGTGATTCAAGCGTATTACAATTTGGCTTTGTTGCAAGAAGATTACCGCCTAGCCAACGAAAAACTGACCTTTACCAAACGCCAACTAAACCGCGTAGAAGTACAACGCGAATATGGCCAAGGTTCAGAAGTAGAACGGCTCAACTTATTGACCACCTATAACAGCGACAGCACGCAATTGCTCCGCATCCAACTCAGCCAGCGCCAAGCCGTACAGCAGTTGAACAAGGCCATTGGTACTGTGTTCTTGCCCGACGAAGTCCTGGTAGAAGTAACCCCAGATTTGGATTTATCGCTCAATTACGAGGCCTTACTAGAGGCCACCTTACAAAATAATTTGGCGGTGCTCAATGCGCAACAAAACCTACAAGACGCAGAACTGAGTTTGCAAATCACCAAAACAGAACTGTACCCCAAACTTTCTACCACCCTTACCTACGGCTATTCGGGATCAACCAACGACGCGGGGATTGTGGTCAACAACAGCTCTTTGGGGCCGTCGATCAATCTGGGCTTGACGTACAACATCTACGGCGCAGGAGCAGTCAAGCGCGCACGCGAGCAAAACAAAATCAACATTCAAAACCGAACAATCACGGTGCAAGCTACCCGCTACAACTTGGAGCAAGACCTCAAAGACGCTTACATCACCCACGAAAACAACATTGCCCTCATCCCATTGGAAGAGAGCAATGTGCGCATTAGCAAAACTAGTTTTGAACGCGCTACCGAAGCCTACCAGTTGGGACAAACCACCTTGTTGCAATACCAGCAAGCCGAACTCAACTACGTGCAAGCGCAAAAACGGGTGATCGTTGCCCGTTACAACGCCAAGTTATCAGAGTGGCAATTGCGCCGCTTGGCGGGGCTATTAACGGAAAAATAGCTTACTGCTTGATGATTTTTGTAGTAATAGCTTCGTTGGCAGTAATAATGGACAAATAGTAAAGGCCAGTAGGCAACCGTTCTAGGTTCAGCGTGTGCGAATGGCTAATTTCTTGACTGGGCACCACTACCCAACCTTTTGCATCCAGTACAGTAAGGGTCAACCGTTGTTCTTGTTTAAAATCTATGGATAAAATTCCAGCGGTAGGGTTGGGGTATACCTGAATGCCAAGCTGCGCCAAGCGTTCCACGCCTACAATAGTAATGGAGTAGCAGTTGGAGAACACACTGCAACCATTCTGAGAAAGCTGCACGGCATAACTTCAGCTGGCCGTAGGTGTAAAAGAAGCGT
>CAYUZF010000209.1:0-249 GCA_964449615.1 uncultured Aureispira sp. | reverse complement strand
CAATGGCGTTGCCCGTAGAGCAATTGACCCACTGGTAAGTAGTACCGAGCGCATTGGCGGTTAGTGCATTGCCACTTATAGAAATGCTGGTGTCCACGGGGGTAATGGTAAGATTAAGCGTAATAATACTATCGCAACCACCCAACGCCCTACCGACAAGGGTATCCGTAGCGGTGTTGTTGTTGCTGGTATAGGTGACGCCATTAATCCAAGTATAGCTGTTGCACGCATTGACGGTTGCCGTTCCTC
>CAYUZF010000208.1:8698-9334 GCA_964449615.1 uncultured Aureispira sp. | reverse complement strand
ACTTGCTTTCTAATAAGCGAATACCTTGCCTAAGTTAGTTTGTTGTTTAAAATGAAAGGCTTATGAATTTTTATAAAATGAATTTGTTTTCAAAATGAAAAAACCTAGTCGATATAGTCCAAAATGATAAAGAAGAGGCAGCGGTTTAGAGTGGTTTGTTGATTAGGCGCTGCTGCAAATCCGTTTCTATTGCTTCCAGTAGCGCTTCTGAAAACTGTACTTCGGCGGGGGCTTGGTGGGGTTGTTGGCTACGGCTGTAGCGAGATTGATAAAGTTGTTCTTCGGCAAGGCTAACAACGTTGGGAAAATAGTTGGCATTGTAGGGGATTTCTACTCGGCTATAGGGGTAGCTGCCTTGTGTGAGCTGGCTAAGCGTAGTTATCTCTTTTCGAAGTATGTGGGTGGCATCTTTAGCAAGACGTTCTACACTAGTGATAAAAATACCTTCTACCCACAATTCTTCTGATAAATTGTCCTCTAAAAATTGTTCGTAGCGTTGCTCCATAGAGCGTAGGCAAACTGCTGCCAATGCCGCTTTACGACGGGTATGTATGCTGGCAACCACTGCCGCCACTACTACCACAACCATTACAATTAATAAAACGTATAATAACATGCAAAAAGTTGTTGAGCGAT
>CAYUZF010000208.1:3464-8688 GCA_964449615.1 uncultured Aureispira sp. | reverse complement strand
TACCTAAAAGATACAAGACTTTGGGCGATCCTTTTTATTTTAACTCCTCAAAATACAAAAATACGTGCTTAATCTTCCCAACCTTTGGTGCGCTCTACTGCTTTTTGCCATTGTTGATACAAATGCTGGCGCTCCTCGTTGGGCATTTGTACCTCAAAACGGCGATCCAATTGCCAACGCTCTTCTAAGGCTGCTCGATCCCAAAAACCAACCGCCAAGCCCGCTAGATAAGCCGCCCCTAGAGCCGTCGTTTCAATAACCGCAGGCCGCTCCACAATAGTGTTGAGGATATCGGCTTGGAACTGCATTAAAAAATTATTGGCGCAAGCCCCTCCATCTACTCGCAAGCGGTGCAACTTAATCGCTGCATCTTTTTCCATCGCTTCCAAGACATCGCGCGTCTGGTAAGCCAAAGACTCCAACGTTGCTCGGATAATGTGGTATTTATTAGCGCCTCTGGTCAAGCCAAAAATAGCCCCCCGTGCGTACATGTCCCAGTAGGGCGCGCCCAACCCCGCAAACGCAGGCACTACATAAACGCCTCCGTTGTCGGCTACTTTGCTGGTGAAATATTCCGAGTCAGGCGCTTCGTCCAAAATTTTCAGTTCGTCGCGCAGCCATTGCACAGCTGCTCCTGCAATAAAAACAGAGCCTTCCAATGCATAGGTTACTTCGCCCTCTAGCCCCCAAGCAATGGTTGTCAGCAAACCCGCTTTGGAAGGAATGCGTTTTTGTCCTGTATTCATCAACATAAAACAGCCCGTTCCATAAGTGTTTTTGGCCATGCCAGGGTGTATGCAGCCTTGCCCAAATAAGGCGGCTTGTTGGTCGCCTGCCATTCCACCGATGGGGTAGGCTTGTCCCAAAAGTTGGGCGCTGCTCTGGCCGTAAACCTCGCTTGAAGGGCGGACTTTGGGCAACATACTGCGCGGGATGTTGAATTCAGTAAGCAGGTGCTCGTCCCAAGCCAGCGTCTGGATGTTGAACAACATGGTACGGGAGGCGTTGCTGTAATCGGTGGCATGTACAGCCCCGTCCGTTAGGTTCCAAAGCAACCACGTATCTATGGTACCAAACAGCAATTCTCCTGCTTCGGCAGCTTGGCGCGCTCCTTCTACGTTTTCTAAAATCCATTCTACTTTAGTTCCCGAAAAATACGCATCCAAGACCAAGCCTGTTTGTTCGTACACATAAGCTTCCCAACCTGCCGCTTTCAGTGCATCACAACGCTGCGCCGTGCGGCGATCTTGCCACACAATGGCGTTGTAAACAGGTTCCCCTGTTTGTTTGTTCCACACAACCGTTGTTTCACGCTGGTTGGTGATGCCAATAGCCTTTATTTGGCTGGCATCTACAGAAGCTTTCCGCAAAACTTGTCGAGCAACAGCCAATTGCGTTTTCCAAATTTCGACCGCGTTGTGCTCTACCCAAGCCGTTTGGGGGTAATGTTGTTGAAATTCTCGTTGTGCAGTAGCCACAAGGGTACCATTCTGATCAAAAACAATAGCGCGAGAACTGGTCGTACCTTGGTCTAAAGCAAGTATCATACAAGTAGAAAAGTTAGCTCCGACGGTGTCGGAATGAATAATTGGTTGCCCTTATTAACAAAGCATAGCTGCTTATGGCGAATTTTGATTAAATTAACCTGAAATCCTATTTTTACAAAGAAACGCTCTAAATATTTACAACGAATGTTCCTCAACCGCCCTTTCTTTTACTGTTTGTTTTTGTTGAGCAGTAGTTTGGGACTGCTTCTAGGAAGTAGCCTTTTGGCCAATGCCCAGCAAATGGATTGTGAGCAAGATCCCTCTTGCCGACATACCAAAGCGATGCTGTTGTTGGCACAGCAACAATGGGACAGCTTGCCGCTAGGCAGCAATACCAATGCCCGTTCGGAGCAATTTGATGTGCAGCATTATACCGTGGTTCTAAACATGGCGGCGCATGACAAACAGCGCATAAAAGGTTGGTGCGACATTGATTTTAATCCCTTACAAGAGCAGTTGCAGACCCTTCCTTTAGATTTGTTGCAACTGAAGGTAGATTCGGTACAATGGCGGGGACAACTGGTGGCGTTTTCGTACAATGATACGCTTTTGCAAGTGCATTTTAGAACGGACTTACCCAAAGACAGCACACAGCGGGTACGCGTTTACTACCGAGGACAACCTCAGAGAGACGGCAGTTGGGGTGGCTTTTATTATAAAGATGAATATGCGTATAACTTGGGAGTGGGCTTTGCTTCTGATCCGCACAACTATGGGCGGGTATGGCATCCCTGTTTTGACAATTTTAAGGAACGCGCCACGTATACCTTTCGCATTACTACCAAAGGCCAGCAGCGTGCCCATTGCAACGGCTACTTGCAGTCTGAACAAACAAAAAACAACCTAACCACCCGCATTTGGCAACAAAAACAACCCATTCCTAGCTATTTGGCAGCGATTGCAGTGGCCAATTATACCGTAGTGGAGCAAACTTATAAAGGCGTAGCGGATACCATTCCGATTCGGCTGGTGGCGAATGTGGCCGATACGGCTAAGTTGGTACAGTCGTTTCGGCATCTAAAGGCTGCCATCGGCGCATATGAACATTGGTTTGGGCCACACCGCTGGGCCAAAGTGGGCTATAGTTTGGTGCCGTTTCGCTCTGGAGCTATGGAACATGCCAGCAACATTGCTTATCCAATTTTTGCAGCGGATGGTACGCTCAAACGGGAGAGCTTGATGGCGCATGAGTTGGCGCACAGCTGGTGGGGCAATTTAGTTACCTGCGCTACTGCACAAGATATGTGGATCAACGAAGGCATGGCTTCTTATTGTGAGCATTTGTTTGTAGAACGGGCGTATGGGCGCAAACGCTACATCCAAGACGTGCGCGACAACCACCACAACGTATTGAGCAATGCACATCGGCGGGAGGGCGGCTACCGGCCCATTGCCAACGTACCCTGGAAATACACCTACGGACGACATGTATACGATAAAGGCGCGTCGGTGGCGCACAACTTGCGTTGGTATATGGGCGATGAAGCGTTTAGAATGGGCATGCAACGCGTGATGCACGATTATGCGTTTCAGAATTTGACTTCTGGCGAATTGCGCGATGCTTTGATGGCGGCTACGGGACAGGATTTGAACCCTTTTTTTGACGATTGGGTGTTTCAAGGTGGTTTTCCTCATTTTGAGGTGGCGGGCTATTCTTATGACAAAACCACCCAAAAGTTAAACGTATACATTGCTCAACAGCTGATAGGACGCAGCAGTTATTGCACCAACGTACCATTGGCATTAACAATAAAAGGGGTCAAAGGCCAAACACAAGAAACACGTCTATTGGTATCGGGCGCGCTGGACAGCGCCGTTGTAGCGTTGCCGTTTGAACCTGCGCAACTAGTATTGAACGATGCCCAGCAGCTCAACCAAGCCCGCTACGATGCCGAATTGTGGTTGAGTGACAGTATGCAAGCCAGTATTCCGACCATCTACAACAGCATGAAGTGGGAAAACTTGCAGGTGTTGACTTGGAAAGATACCGCGCATGTTCAATTGCAACGGCATACCGTACCGCCTTACCACCTTCCTCAAAAAGAGGGCTACCAAATTACTAAAAAGGGCTATTGGACGGTTGCGGGGGACTGGGCGCCTGAGTTTGAAGCGGAGGGAAGTATTCGTTTGCACAAACAACAGCCTGCGGATTTGTGGAAAAAATCCGCCAGCATGGACAGTGTGGTGTTGTTGTATCGCCCCTATGTCAATGCCGCTTGGCATGTACACCCCAGTAGCCGCAGTACCGATTATATCGGCTCGCGCTTGTTGGTTTTTACAATTCTGAAAGGCGATTATATTTTAGCGAAAGCGAACCCGCCCAGTAGCTACCAAGAAGCTACCAAACGTCCTGATGTTGGCCTAACGGCACTCAATTATAAGAAAGGACGTTTGGAGTTGCAGCTAAAATTGTCTTCAACCCAACAGGGTTGTCTGCTGTTGGTAGATAAAGAAGGAAATTGTGTGTATACTAAAAAAGGAAAATGGGGCAGCAGCGAGCCGTTGAGCAGCCAGGTTTGTATTTTTTGAAATTAATCAATACCAAAGGACGTACTGTTTTTAGTAGAAAAATTGAATTGCAATAAAATGCACTGCATGGGCATACGAAGCAAGAACTAAACAAATAACCGTAAAAACAAAACAAAACAAAATGAAGCTATTACTATCCACCACTGTTACCGTAGCCGTTGTGCTTTGGTTCAGTAGTTGTGGCTCGGCTCAAAAAGTAAGCAGTACCCAACAGCTGGAGGAGCGTGTCACGCAATTGGAACAAGAAAACCGTGTTCTCAAAGCAGATCTTCAACGCATGCAGCAACAGTTGAGCTACGTGATGGAGCAGGTTTTGCCCAAGCCCGTTCAAGGGGGCAACGGAGGTGCGCGTCCGATAGACGACGGGGAAGGCGCCCAGCAATTGCCCGATGATCTAACCACTATTCAATTGCCCGAAGTACAATACGATTTTGGGAAAATTGCTAAGAACAGCAGTGTTACGCATACGTTTATTGTAAAAAATACAGGGAGAAATCCTTTAAAAATAGAAAATGTGAAGGCGAGTTGTGGCTGTACGGTTCCCAAATGGCCCCGCGAGCCCATTGCGCCAGGCGAAGAAGCCGCCATAGAAGTAACGTTTAACGCAGCGGGCAAGCGCGGTCTGCAAAACAAAGCCGTTACCATTACGGCCAATACCGATCCCGTTTATACGCGCTTGTACATCAAAGCCGACATTGCCAACTAACGTTGCTGTGTTCATTTTTCATCCATCTAGCACCTTCCAACTATGGCCAAACGATATTACGTAGATCCAGCTGCTAAAGGTACACCCCGCAAAAAAGCTAAAGAAACGTTTTACGATTTGGGTTTCAGCAGTATGGCATCCAAAGGCAAAAAACGCTTCATCAACAAAGATGGGAGCTTCAACGTGCAGCGCATTCGCAACAATTATCAAGATTTGCACTTGTACCAGCGGGTGGTGGCTATGAGTTGGTGGAAATTTGGCTTGATGACGCTGTTGGTGTATTTTTTTATGAACTGCTTTTTTGCGGGCTTGTATTTGCTCAATGGCATCGAACATTTGACGGGAGCAGAGGCGGATGGGTTGGCACCTTTCTGGACGGCTTTTTTCTTCAGTGTGCAAACCATTACTACCGTAGGCTATGGCAGTATTAGTCCGCAGGGAT
>CAYUZF010000208.1:471-3454 GCA_964449615.1 uncultured Aureispira sp. | reverse complement strand
GCGCCTTTGCGGGGTTACTGGGCTTTGCACTAGCAACGGGTTTGTTGTTTGCGCGTTTTTCCAAACCCAATGCCCGCATTTTATTTTCGGATAAGGCTATCGTAGGGGGGTACCGAACGGGGGAAGCGTTTATGTTTCGCTTGGCCAACGAGCGTAAAAACATGTTGACTAATTTAAGAATTGAAGTAATCGCAGCGTGGGTGGTTGTGGACAAAGCAGGCAAGGAACGCCGTATGTACAGCCCTTTGGAGTTAGAGCGCGATACCTTGTCGATGTTGCCCCTGAGTTGGACAATCGTACACCCATTAACGGACGACAGTCCTGTGAGTCTCTGCCGCGAGATGGAGGACAAAGCAGATTTAGAAATTATGGTGATTTTAGAATCCTACGACGATACGTTTGCCAATATTGTACGTACCCACTATTCCTACAAATTTGATGAAATTGTGTGGGATGCGGCTTTTGAACCCGCTTTTGAGTTTGATGAAAACGGCGATACCATTTTGGACTTGGAAAAGATTCCGCAGTATGTAACACGAAAAAACATTGACCCAACCAAACAGGCGCCCCCTGCGCAGGGGGCGTAGTAGTAGGGTACCCCCTACCACTAAAACTTGTTTAATCGGAAGCCGCTTCGGGCTGTAACATCAACGGTACTTCCCCATTGTAGAAAATAACTTTGCTGTTGTTGGATTGAGACAATTCTCTAAACGTCTCTAAAGCTTTGAATTTCAGAACCGCGTCGGTTAAGCCTTCGTCTAGAATTTTTTGCGCGTCGCGAACACCTCTAGCTTCAATGCGTCGGCGCTCGGCTTCTTGTTCAGCAGAGAGCTTGCTCTCAATAGCACTAGAGAGCGAAGCGGGCAGCTCAATGCGTTTCATCAAAACAGACTCAATGACTACGCCGCGCTCACCGAGTACCTCCATCATACGTTCTTTAACTTCTTTCTCAATAACGGCACGCTGTCCTGTGTGCATGTCTTTTGCCATGAAGCGGGCGCTTACATCAGCCAACGCAGAGCGAAACACGGGAGCGATCAAGTCCTCTTCGTAGTTCAAACCGATTTCTCGAATTACTTCTACCGCTTTTTCCTTTTCGATATGGTATAAAATAGACATCTCTGACCGAATGGTCAATCCCTCTTTGGAGGGAATCTCTAAATTAACCTTCATGTTGTTGGTGCGAATAGGAACTTTTAAATACTTGGCAATAAAAGGGTTGTATACCCGAATGCCTTCTTCGGCTACACCGCCTTTTAGCTTGCCTAATTTTTGTTTAACACCTACCTCGCCAGGGCCAATAACAGCACAACTCGTCAAAATAGAGCTGGTAAGAACAAAAAATAAAATACGCATAATGTTTGATTTTTGGAATGAAGGATATGGTTCTTAGGACAATAAAAAATAAGGGAGTAGATTTTACGTGAAAAGTATGACTTTTGTATAAAAAAGTAAAGGCTCTTACTACAATAGTTTTACTATCATTTTGTTCAATCAAACTACCGCCTTTTTAGTTCCTTAATAATAGAATAAATACCTACAATGTTTTTATAAAAGAGTAGTATAAAGCTACAAGCTGGCTACCTCCCAAAGAAAAACACAAAATTACGCACCGAATAATCTACCAAGAACCCATAGCTTGGTTGGGGGGCGCGCTGTATTTGTGAAATCCGCCTCTATTGAAATGGTGTGCCACGCCGCCCACCCAGCAGCAGCGCCAACGGGAAAATAAGCGCGTCCAGCAGCGGTTTGATTAAGGCGATTAACACACAAACAAAAGTAGCCAACCCATGAAAAAACCAATGCGGTGCCGCGGGAACGTGGCTGTTGGTACAAACTAACCGCGGTACTTGATTAAAAAAGCCAATAACAGAATGCCCGCGATAAACGTTGATGTTTTTTCTAAAAATGCCTTCGTGAAAATAGGCCGTGCGCTCCATCGGATGTTGGCGGTAAGCGTGTTGTTTGGCATCCTTCCACGTCATTTTATCCTCAAACAACGCCTCCCACAAAGTCTGGAAATACCAACCGATGTAGTAACGCATAAAACGCCGATTGTAGCCCCAGCCCCAACTGCCGCTGGTCATGCTTTCTAGGTCGTGGTATTGCTGAATGTGAAACGCCTCATGCACCATAATACACAACCGCTCATTGAGCGAGCGGCGATCTTTGTCGCGCAGACAAATGTGTACCCGCTGCCCATTGTAGGAGTGGGGCAGGGCCGTTCCAATTGCAAACGTAAAGTGCATAAACCACGGCAAACCTGCGTTAAATTCTACTTTGCTCCAATCAATTTCTGGATACATCTGGTGCAGTAAGCGCTGTTCTTTGGGCAGCAGTTCAAATGCAGGGGGCAAAACACTGTTGTATAGTTGTTGGCCTAGCGGCATAAAAATTTAAATGATTTTGACGGTTTTCTGATGCAAAGCAATAAAACAAACCCTACCTTTGAGTTGTGTTTATATAAAGACTATTTTGTCTTTTTTAGGCGCGCTATTAGATGGACTAAAAATACAACAATATGGCGACGAAAGAGCAAATCACAACTTGGTTTCAACAACTGCAAGATGATATTTGTTTAGGCTTGGAAGAATTGGACGGGGGGGCTAACTTTGAGCAAGACTTGTGGCAGCACAGTTACGAGGGCGGCGGCCGTACCCGCTTGATTCAAGAAGGCGGTGTGATTGAGAAAGGTGGGGTTAATTTTTCGGGAATTGGCAGCGAAATGCCACCTGCCTTATTGCAGCTCTTGAAAATGGAGCAGCAGGGCGACGCACCCATTACTTTTTGGGCAACAGGGGTGTCGATTGTACTGCATCCGCGTTCGCCGCGCACACCCATCATCCACATGAATGTGCGCTATTTTGAAATGAGCAACGGCGTTTGGTGGTTTGGAGGCGGTATCGACTTGACGCCGCACTACGTCGATGAACAACTGGCCGCTGATTTTCACAACCATCTAAAAGAAGTGTGCGAGCGCCAC
>CAYUZF010000208.1:0-461 GCA_964449615.1 uncultured Aureispira sp. | reverse complement strand
GATTACTACGATACATTCAAACCTTGGGCAGACGACTATTTCTACCTCAAACACCGCGACGAAACGCGGGGGATTGGCGGCATCTTTTTTGACCGTTTGCGCGCAGACGAGCAGCGCAGCAAAGAACAACTGTGGGCTTTTGTACAGGATGTTGGCCGTGCTTTTGTGCCTTTGTACCGCCACCAAGTAGCGCAAACCCGTGCTTTGCCTTACGGCGAAAACGAACAAAATTGGCAGCGCTTGCGCCGTGGCCGCTATGTAGAATTTAACTTGGTGTGGGATCGCGGTACTAAGTTTGGCTTGGAAACCAATGGCCGTACCGAGTCGATCTTAATGAGTTTGCCCCCGCGTGCCGATTGGGCTTATTGCTACACGCCCACGCCCAATTCTAAAGAAGAAAAAACCTTACAGTCGCTCAAAAAAGGCGTCAATTGGGCATCGAGTGGCGTAGAAACGACGCC
>CAYUZF010000207.1:0-9343 GCA_964449615.1 uncultured Aureispira sp. | reverse complement strand
CGTTGTGTTGGTCTTGTACAGTCAACTGCTCGCTCTCCCAATACGTTTGCCCTTGTTGCAATGCTTTGATGTAGCGCGTATTGTTTGCCACGTTCCAACGGCGGCACTGCCCATCAAACGAATGTGCCGCAGGCCCTACGCCGAGATAAGGCGCCCCTGTCCAGTAGTTGGAATTGTGTCGGGCATAATGCGGCGGACGGCAAAAATTAGAAATCTCATATTGTTCGTACCCCTTCTGCGCGATTTGTTCCAATAAGTAATCAAACTGCTCGGCAGCGTGGGCGTCGTCTACTTGAGCGCGTTGCCCTGTTTTGATCTGGTGCGCCAAAGCTGTTTTGGGTTCCACCGTAAGGGCATAGCAAGACAAGTGCGGTACTTGAAAGTCAAAAGCCGTTGCTAGGTTTGCCGCCCAGCGTTCGTGGCTAGTTGTGGGCGCGCCGTAAATCAAATCAATGTTCAAACCCAGCTGATTGGGCGATTTCTAAACAAGCACGCGCCTGTTGGGCATCGTGTGCGCGATTCATCCACTTCAAATCCTCTTCAAAAAAAGATTGTATTCCAATACTAAACCGATTAATAGGCGTGTCGCGTAGGCTCTGTACATACTCTTTGGTCAAATCGTCTGGATTAGCCTCCAGCGTTACCTCTAGCGGCGGTGCCAGTTGATAATGTTGTTCGATGGTGCGCCAGAGCGCGCCAATTTCCTCTGCGGTTAGCAAAGAAGGCGTTCCCCCTCCAAAATACACGGTTTGCAAAGGCGCCGACCAATTGGCTGCCCGCTGTTCTAATTCTAGGCGAAGCGCTTGCAACAAGGTTTCTTTTTGCCCCAGCGAAGTACTGAAATGAAAATTACAGTAGTGGCAAGCTTGTTTGCAGAAGGGAATATGAAGGTAAAGACCTGACAAGAGTTGGTTGTTTTTATGAATACAAATAGCAAAAGCGTTGTGCAAAGATAGCTAATAAACGGCTTGCTTTTTGCCTGTCCTTTAAAAAGTCCCTATTTTGCGCCCATTCTTTTTATCCCTCTATGTTTTGCAATACCCTTTATAGACCATTGTTTACCTTACCTGCTTTAATTGAGTATTTTCTATGAAACTAATATCTCTCGTTCTGATGGCTGCATTATTTGGTTCACTCTTCAGTTCTTTTAAAAAACCTACGCCCCCCCACAACACCCGCGCTACGCCTCCTCCCGCAGATTTTGTAACCGTAGAAGGTACTCAGTTTAAGGTGAACGGCGAGCCTTATCGATTTGTGGGCACCAATTTTTGGTACGGCATGCACTTGGGCGTTGCCAAACACCGAGACCGTTTGATAAAGGAATTGGACAAATTGCAAGAATTGGGGTGCAACAACCTACGCATTATGGTAGGCTCCGAAGGCCCAGGAAGCGAAAAATACCGCGTGCAACCTCCGTTGATGATTAAACCGTTTCAATACGACGAAAACATTTTAAAAGGACTGGATTTTTTATTAGTGGAAATGAAAAAACGCAACATGTATGGCGTGTTGGTCTTGGGCAATTTTTGGCACTGGTCGGGTGGCTTTGCGCAATACTTGTCTTGGTTGGATGGCAAACCCATTCCCTACCCCGATTTGGATGGCGGTGCCTCTTGGGGCATTTACATGGATTATACGTTTCGTTTTTACTCCAATCCACGTGCAAAAAACTGGTTCAAATCCCACATTAAGAAAATTGTTACCCGAATCAACAGCATCACAGGCAAGGCCTATACCGCCGATCCTACTATTATGTCGTGGCAATTGGCCAACGAACCCAAATCAGGCGTTCGCGTAAGCGCTTACCGAGGTTGGATTCGTCAAACCGCCAAATACATTCGCAAGTTGGATCCCCATCATTTGATTTCTACAGGCAGTGAGGGCATTATGTCCGAATCGCTTTTTGCCAACCGCCGCAAAAATTTTATTCGCAACCATACTGGTGAAATTGACTACCTAACTGCCCATATCTGGATTCAAAACTGGGGCTGGTACGACCCGCACAAGCCTGCGACCTTAGAGAGTGCCCAGAAAAAGGCCATTGCCTATTTGGACAAACACATAGAAATTGCCAAAGAAATGAACATGCCCTTGGTCTTGGAGGAATTCGGAATTGCTAGAGACCAAGAGAGTTACGCCGCCAATTCTACCGTCGCTTACCGCGATTCTTATTACAAACACATGTTTGATTACCTCGCTCAAAACATTGACAACAACACGCCTTTTCAAGGAATTAACTTTTGGGCGTGGGGAGGCGAAGGCCGTCCGCGTATACCGCGTTCCATCTACGAAACGGGTGATGATCTAATTGGTGATCCTCCTCATGAGTACCAGGGTTGGTATTCGGTCTACAACACGGATTATACCACCCATAAACTCATTCGTTCCTTCAACGAAAAGTACAATGCTACCATGACAAAGTCCACTGAAAACAAGGCCGTAGAAGAGTAGCCGTATACGTTGGTTTTTTTATCCAAGCAGCGCTTGTTTTAGGGTTGTTAAAGCTCTAGGGCAAGCGCTTTTTTGGGGCGCTCTAAGCCAGTAAATATGCCTTAGCTATTGCCGCAAGCCGCCAAAGTCTAATAGTTTTATTATATTGGCCTTTCACTTTTTTTACGATTACCTCATTTTTTAGTTAAAGAAACACCGTATATGAAACCAACGATAAACGCCTTACAGCAGCGTTTTTTTGTCCTGCTCCTGACTTTATTCATGCCTCTGTTAGCTTTTTGCCAAGACTCTGAATTGGGAATAGATCAACGTATTGATCAAGCTTTTAAGCCTATTTCTGATGCCATTGCTGGTGCTGTGTTTTACGCTATTCCGTTGGGAGGTGGTTTAGAAGTTCCTATTGTATTAATTATTTTAATTTTAGGGGCTATGTACTTTACGGTTTACTTCGCCTTCCCCAATTTTCGTTACTTGGGCTTGGCCGTGCGTACGGTAAAAGGCGATTACGAAGCGGCAACAGAAGAGCCAACCAAACTAAAAACAGATGACTTTCAAAGAGAAAATATATTCGATGATAATCCCGACACCATTCGCGACGAAAGCATAGAGGGCGAAGTAACGCCTTTCCAAGCCTTGACAGCTGCCTTGTCGGCAACGGTTGGTTTGGGTAACATTGCAGGGGTAGCCGTAGCGCTATCTATTGGTGGCCCTGGCGCTACATTTTGGATGATTTTAGCGGGTTTGTTGGGGATGTCTACCAAATTTACGGAGTGTACGCTGGGGGTAAAATACCGCGATGTAGATGCCGACGGTACGGTACACGGTGGCCCTATGTACTACTTGCGCAAGGGCTTGGCCGACCGTGGTTTTGCGGAATTGGGTAAAGCATTTGCTATTTTCTTTGCCATTATGTGCGTGGGCGGTTCTTTTGGTGGGGGCAACATGTTCCAAGCCAACCAAGCCGCTAGCCAGTTTTTGAACATGGCTTATGGCAGTGACATTCCCCTAGCAGCAAAGACAATTTTTGGAATTATTGTAGCGATCTTAGTAGGCATCGTTATCATTGGCGGTATCAAACGCATTGGGCAAGTAACCGAAAAAATAGTGCCTTTTATGGCTGTTTTGTATGTGGGAGCGGCGTTGATTATTATTGGTCTTAATGCTAGTGCGATCCCTACGGCCTTCGGGTTAATTTTTGACGGCGCCTTTAATTCTTCTGCTGCAGTTGGAGGTTTTCTTGGGGTATTGATTCAAGGTTTTCAGCGCGCAGCCTTCTCCAACGAAGCGGGAGTTGGTTCTGCGGCTATTGCCCACTCGGCAGTACGCACCAGCTACCCCGCCAGCGAAGGTATGGTCGCCTTACTAGAACCCTTCATTGATACTGTATTGATTTGTACCATGACGGCTTTAGTATTGATTATTACCAACATCGACGGCGGTTTTATTACGTATGGTTCTAAAGTTCCAGATGGTGTAGGTGTTACTTCTATTGCTTTTGAATCTAGCATTCCCTATTCTTCGGTTGTCTTAACCATAGCCGTGGTTTTGTTTGCCTTTTCTACCATGTTGTCTTGGTCGTACTACGGCTTGCAAGCTTGGAAATTTTTGTTTGGGAAAGGCCGCACCGCAGATTTAGTGTATAAAATCCTGTTTTGTTTGTTTGTAGTCATTGGATCTGCGGCCAGCTTAGGCTCGGTAATCAATTTCTCCGATGCTATGATTTTTGCGATGGTTTTCCCTAATATTATTGGATTACTTTTCCTAGCGCCTGTTGTTAAGGAAGAAGTAGCCAAATACGTATCGCACGCCAAACAGGTGGACGAAAGTAAAGTCTAGCGCTTACAAGGGTATTTGAGCTCTCAATAGTAAATGTTCAAGGCTGTTTTAGAATGGTCTTGAACATTTTTTTGTACTTTTAGTAAAATAATAAATAGCGTTGCTGCATTCTGCTAAAAAACCGCATCACCACCATGTTGATTTCCATTATAGTAGGCTTAGGCCACGACCGCGTTATTGGCAAAGACAACGATATGCCCTGGTATCTCTCAGCAGATTTGCGGTATTTTGCTACAACAACCAAAGGGCATCCGATTATTATGGGACGCAAATGCTACGAGTCCATCGGTCGCCCGCTTCCCAAGCGCCATAATATTGTGATTACGCGCAACCCTGCCTACCAAGCCGAGGGCTGCACCGTTGTGCATTCGCTCGAACAAGCCCTAGCAGAAGCTGCCCGCTACTACCCTATTTCGGAGTCTGCAAACGATGCGCCAACCGTTCCAGAAGTCTTCGTCATAGGCGGGGGTGAAATTTACCGACAAGCGCTGGACCGTGCTGACCGTTTGTACCTCACCTACATCGACGTACACGTACCAGACGGCGATGTGTTTTTTCCACAATGGAACCCCAACCATTGGCAAACCCTACGCGAAGAAGCCCACCAAAAAGACGAGAAAAATCCTTATGATTACCGCTTTGTGGTACTAGAACGGAAAGCATGAGACGATTAGTAGACCGTTTAAAACACATTCGTGGCCCCCTAAATTGGTTGGGCGTGGTGCTGGATTTGGCTATGATTGGTCTTACGGTCTTTGATTTGTGCTGGCTGATGTTTGACGCACTGTACAATATGCGCACCGTGCAGCGCATTATAGACCCCATTTTTCCTTTTTACGAGCAGGTACACGAGGACTTTTATTTTTACGATGGTATAATTGTTACTATCTTTGTGTTAGAATTGTTGGTGCGTTGGGCCATTGCCATCTACAAAGATACCTACGAACGCTGGTTTTTCTATCCGTTCATTCATTGGTACGATGTCTTAGGCTGCTTTCCAACGGGTTCCTTTAGAATTTTGCGCTTGTTCCGCGTTTTCGGATTAATCTACCGCCTGCACCGCTGGGATGTAATTGACTTAAGTAATTATACATTAGTGACAACCGTCGGGCGTTATTACAACATAGGAATAGAAGAAATATCCGACCGCGTTATCTTGCAGGTGCTGTCCAGAGCGCGCGAAAAAGTACAAGTAGACGATCCCTTAACGGACGCCATTGTAGAAAGAATCATACAGCCCAACCAACACGACATTGCCCAAATTATTTCTCAAAGCATACAAAATACACTAACAAAACAATACCCCCAATACCGCACGTTGTTGCAACGCTACGTCGTACAGACCGTACAGGAAACCGTTAGCAACAACGAAGAAGTGCGCCAATTAGAACGCATTCCCATTGTGGGCCCCCAATTAGAACGCACCTTGCACCAAGCTACCAGCCAAATTGTTTTTGGGGTTGTAGACCGCTTAATCAAAGACGCTGCCGATCCTAAAAATGCCGAAACACTCTGCATTGTAGTCGATAGTATTCTAGAGGTCTTAACGCAACAGCAACTAAAACACACCAATTTGGGCAAAGGCTTGGCCTTAGACACCATTGATTTAATCATCAACCGCGTACGCGTCAAAAACTTGAAACGGGAGCAAAAAGTACGTAGAAACTTATAAACAACAACACCTTCCAAGACACACACGCTGCTAGCAACACCAACAACGACCTTTTAGCTTAAACCAGCAGCATTATGACCACAAAAGAAATCCGTGCCTTAGGCATCAATGGAACACAGACATATTACAACTACCTCGCCGAGAACGACCGAGGGCTACAGCGTATTCCCATCACGGAGATCGAGCCACTGCCCAAAAACCTTTTCAAACTCAAAATTGCAGGGACACTTGTTGATATTGAAGCGATCTTTTTTCGTTTTAGAACCAACAACAAAACCTACAGCACCAGCCACATAGAGGTTGTTTCTTACGATAAAAACAGCAAAATGCTACTGATTCGTCCAGAAGAAACGCACTTGTCCCTCTTTGAAGATTTGTATCCTAAGGATTTGATGCTGATTATGGATTTGAAATTTTTGGTAGAACGGGTCAAGAAATGGTATGAGAAAAATGGCGGCTCCATACAGTTGCCTACGCGCCCGTCGGTTTTGCAAGGCACCCACGAAGAACTGGAATACTTTGAAGACCTGCCCCCTTCCCTAAGCCAACAACAAGCCATTCGCACCATTTTCGAAGCCCCCTTGAGCTATGTGTGGGGGGCTCCTGGAACAGGCAAAACGCAGGGGGTACTTTCCTATGCATTGCTGCACTACCTTAGCAAGGGCAAAAAAGTAGCGATTTTAGGCCCCACCAACAACGCCATCGAGCAGGTTTTGCGCGGCGTTATCGCCATGACCGACCGCGCCGATATAGCGCGTGATAAAATCCTCCGCCTCGGCGTACCGTCCAAGAGTTTTGCCGAGGCTTTTGCCGAAACTTGCGAGGCTCGCGGCATGCTCCAGCGCGTAGAAGAACTGGAAGCGCGCGCCAAAACTCTACAAAAAGTATTGCGCTACAAAAACTACGCGCAACTGGTCGAGGTCTTAGAACAAGGCGACGGGTTATTTGAAGAGTTGCAACAACTCAAAGAGGGCTTAGACAGCTTGGTGATGTCTGAGCGCAAACTGTTGGTACAGGTCAATGGCAACAAGAAAAAAATTGAGCGCCGCCAAAAAAAATTGATGAAAATCAAAAGCGACTTGCGTACCATTGAACGGCGCAGCAGCCTACTCGGCCCCAAAGTCGCCCGCCTATTCTCCAAAGAAACCCCCAACCCCAAACAAGAACAAGAGCGCTTGCAGCGGGAATTCAGAGCCATTGAAGACGAAATAGACGATTTTGAAGCGGCCAACGAATTGCTGCAATGGGACTGGGAACAAGCCAACAGCGCAGTGCAACAACAAAAGACCAAACTGGACGAGCGCATTCGCTTCATCAAACTACACGTACAAGAACGCGAAGCGCAAACCATGATCGACAACCTCCTTTCGGGGCGAGTGGAATTGGTGGCCAACGCCATTCAACAAATCAAAAAAGACTACGAAGCCAATAAGATTGAGTTGGGCGCTCTGGCCGAGTACTACGCTGATTTTACGGTAGATACCGTGCAAGCGGCCTATGAGGATATTTTGGAACAAAAAAAGACCCTTGCCCATTACACCACCGAGGAGCGCCTCAAAAGTGTGCAGGTAGTTGCCGCTACGCTAGACGGCTATATTGGCCGCTTTATGGAGGATAAATTAAAAGTGGATCATATTTTTGTGGATGAGGCGGGCTATGCTAATTTGGTAAAAGTCTTGACGCTTTTCAACCACCGTGTGCCGATTACGCTGTTGGGCGACCACATGCAACTGCCGCCTGTTTGCGAGATCAGCGACAAACGCATTGGCAAGGAGGCCGATTACCACAATACCTTCATTTGGTCGCAATCGGCCATTTATGTGGAGCATGTTTTTCATGAAAATCGGATGAACTTACTAAAGGATTACGTCAAAAACGCACCGCTTGATTTGCGACACATGCAGCAGGCCAACCTCAACCAGACCTATCGTTTTGGGCAAGAGTTGGCGCAAGTCTTGGAAGAATTTGTCTATAAAAACGGCTTTTCTTCGGCGTTGGGCAAAGGCAGTACGGAGGTCTATTATTGGCATGCCCCAAGACCCAGCCATTCGGACAACAAACGGGAAAATGCCAACGAAGCCAGTGCGATTGAGCAGCTTGTTCCCGAATTAGAAACAGGCGATTACGCCATTTTAACGCCCTACCGCAACCAATTGCAACTGCTAGGACGACGCTTGCCTAGAGCACGCCGCAACCAACAGATATTAACCGTACACGGCTCTCAAGGTCGGGAGTGGCACACAGTTGTTTTGAGCGTGGTCGATACCTACGACAAATGGTTTACCGACAGCCAAAATGAATTGTCTAAAGGGTTAAATTTAATCAATACAGCGGTGAGCCGCGCCAAAAAACGCCTCATCATCGTAGGCGATTTAAATTTTTGGCACCGTCAAAATGGACAATTGTTGCAAGGCTTGGTAGAAGTAGCAACTGATTTTCGTAAATTGTTGTTGTTCTAGGGTAAGACATCAATATTTAAAAAGGGTGTCTTATGCTTTCTAACTTTATATTTAGTTTAATATCTTTGCCATATGAAAAAAGGAAAAGAACTTATAAGATTTGACTGGGCTATTAAGAAGCTTCTGAGAAACAAGGCAAATTTTGTCATTTTAGAAGGGTTCCTCAGTGAATTATTACATGAGGATATAAAAATTAAGAAAATATTAGATAGCGAAAGCAATCAAGAAACAAAGAATGACAAACACAATCGTGTTGATCTTTTAGTAGAGGATACTAAAGATGAATTAATTATAATTGAAGTACAAAACAGTAAGGAGTACGATTATTTTCACAGAATACTATATGGTACTTCTAAAGTAATATCTGAATATATAGAAAAAGGGCAGCCTTATGCAGATGTTAAGAAAGTTATATCCATTACTATTGCTTATTTTGATTTAGGGCAGGGAAAAGACTATGTTTATCATGGAACTAATAAGTTCAGAGGAGTACACAAAGGAGATATTTTGAGCTTAGCTGAGCGTCAGAAGGATATTTACAAAAGAACAGAGGTTCATGAAATATTTCCTGAGTACTGGTTGATAAAGGTCAGCCAATTCAACAACACGGTACAAGATAAATTAGATGAATGGATTTATTTTCTTAAAAATTCAGAAATAGAAGAAGATTTTACGGCTAGAGGATTAGCAGAAGCCAAAGATAAGCTAGACGAAATGCAATTAACATCAGATGAGAGAAGAGAATATCAAACTTATTTGAGAAGAGAGATGGACATCGCTAGCGAACAACACACCAAGATGATTGATGAGCAATATAGGTTGAAGGAATTCGAAGAAGCCAAGCAACAGATACTTGAGCAAGGCATCGAACAAGGCATCGAACAAGGCATCGAACAAGGCATCGAACAAGGCATCGAACAAGGCA
>CAYUZF010000206.1:3668-9352 GCA_964449615.1 uncultured Aureispira sp. | reverse complement strand
TGAAAGGCCCGTTGTCCACATCTAGGCGCACGCTGTTTAGTTGTAGATATTCGTAAACATTAAATTGTACGCCACGCGGTATGTCAATATACCCCGTAGGGCTGCTGCTCAAAGGCAATCCAATCGTTCTAGCAAAAGGAGCGAAAGTACTAGATTGGTACCACAGTCGTGTCGTATCCAGTACATTATAAAGAATCGTATCGCCCACCTGCAACACTTGCCCCAAACTGTCCAACCAACGCACTACACCTGTGCCGCCCTGTACCGACAACGCCTGTACGCCGCTGCAAAAATTGGTATCTGCAGGCAACGCCGACACTACAGGTGGAGGAATCAACGTCAAATCAATGCTGTCCCGCGTAGTCCCCGTTCCGTCGGTCACCTGCACCCAATAAATCCCTGAACTAGTAGCTGTAATATCCGCCGTAGTCGCGCCCGTGTTCCACAAAAAAGTAGCCCCCGCATTGCCTGCTTGTAGCACAAACGTATTGGCACAGACCACCGTGTCGGCTCCCAAATTTACGACAGGTTGCGCCCAAAGACTGGTGATTCCCAAACAAAAACAGAAGAGGAGTCCAATAAAATTTTTCATACGATAAGAATAATACAATGAGGAGATGGGGTAAGCAGACCGCTTCTTCTTATAAACGATCCGCACAACTAAAACGCTTGAACGCTTCCAAAACAAAGCCTTTGGCAAAGGACAAAACGACGCTTCTATTTCTAGGAAACAAGTACAAGAGGCTGTTTTATAGAAACAAAGATAAAAAAAGGAGACCAACTAAGCGATTATAAACACGGGAGTTAGAGACTCCAAACGGTACAATCTTCGGCGGCTTGGTCGGTGTATAGGTTTTTAAGGTCAATTAAAATCAAGCGGCCCTGACTAATTTCTTCGAAATATTCTATGGACAAAGTGCGGTAGGCCTCGTGGGCAACGGCCACTACAACGGCATCGTACTGGCCTGTGGGCGCCTCCACCAAACCAAAACCGTATTCTTTTTTTACCTGCTCCGATGCGGCATAGGGGTCGGTCACGTCCACTTCGATTAAAAATTCTTGCAGCGCATGAACCAAATCCGCTACTTTAGAATTGCGAATGTCGGATACATTTTCTTTAAACGTAATGCCCATCACCAACACCCGTGCGCCTTTAATGGGCTTACTTTCTTGCAGCATTAGTTGTACCAGGCGCGTAGCAACGTGGCTGGACATGTTGTCATTGATGCGGCGACCGCTCAAAATCACCTGCGGGTTGTAGCCCAGTTGCTGCGCTTTGAAAGTCAGGTAGTAAGGGTCTACCCCGATGCAATGCCCACCGACCAAGCCTGGATAAAAGTTGAGAAAATTCCACTTGGTACCCGCTGCTTTTAGCACCTCCATGGTAGGAATATCCATTTTGTCAAAAATGATGGACAATTCGTTCATCAAAGCAATGTTGAGGTCGCGCTGGGTATTTTCAATGACTTTGGCCGCTTCGGCAACTTGGATGCTGCTGGCGCGGTAGACCCCCGCTTCTATAATCAATTCGTAGACGCTGGCAATCAAATCCAACGCCGCCGCGTCGCTGCCCGATACCACTTTGATAATTTTTTCAATGGTGCGCTCCTTGTCGCCTGGATTGATGCGCTCTGGGGAATAGCCAATGCTGAAATCTTCGTGCAGTTTTAAGCCCGACAATTCTTCTAAAATAGGTAGGCAATCTTGCTCGGTACAAGTGGGGTAAACGGTGGATTCAAAAACTACGCAGTCGCCTTTTTTAAGTACTTGGCCCACTGTGCGCGTTGCCGAAAGCAAGGGCTTTAAATTGGGCGTGCGCGAAGCGTCGATGGGCGTAGGTACCGCCACCACATAAAAACTGGCCGTGCGCAACTCCTCTAGTTTGTCCGTAAATACAATAGTACTACCCTCAAAAGCGCTGGCTTCCAATTCTTGAGAAGGATCAATGCCCTGCTGCATTTGCGCTACCCGCTCGGCGTTGATGTCAAAGCCCACTACGGATAGTTTTTTGGCGAATGCCAACGCAATGGGCAAGCCCACATAACCCAAGCCAATCACTGCTAATTTTGTTTCTTTGTGGAGTAGTGCTTCGTACATCATTTTTTTTGTTGTTATAATAAGATAAAACAAACCTACGTATAGGCTTCCAAATGCTATCCACAAAAGTACTATTCTCGCTTTTATGTTTTAGAATTTGCAAAAAAAATCAAGACATTTTTTACATCTCGCCCAAAAACTACCACCTTCGCCTCTGTTTAGCGGTTCTAGTATTAGCTTAACTTTATAAATCCTCTCTTTATGACCATCGGTATCATTGGATCGACTTCTTTTTTGGCGCAAGCCCTGTTGCAACAATGGGCAACAGCCCAGCACCCGCCTGTATTTCAATATTATAGCCGCCAGCAACCACAGGCTGTGCCTTTGGGCAAATGGGTGCCCTACGATTACCCCAACACGCCGTTGGAGTTGGGCAGTTTGTTGGATTGTTCGGTGATTTATTTTTGTGCGGGGGCGGGCATACAGCCCAAACACAGCGACGACGAGCAGCGTATTTATGGCCTCAATGCCTTTGAGCCCATTCAGTTGGCCGTGGCGCTACAACATGCGGGTTATGCAGGCAAGTTGGTGACCTTCGGGTCTTATTTTGAAATTGGCGACCAGCCCGAACAACGCCCCTACTCCACCGCCGAACTCGCCAGCCACCGCAACGCCCTACCCAATGCCTATTGCCGCGCCAAAAACCTACTCACCCGCTTTGCCGATGGGCAGTTGTTGCCACAAGCCGCGCCCCTGCCCTATTGTTGGCAGCATTTTATTCTAACCAACATTTACGGTGCTGCAGAAAACGCCAACCGTTTGATTCCATACATCGTACAGAGCAGCGTAGCGGGCAAAGCGCTAGAATTTACCGCTGGGGTACAACAACGCCAGTATACGCATATTGATGACGTAGCCCGCTTTTTAATCCAATCGGCTGCCCAGCAACAGTCGGGCATTTTCAACCTCACCGCTCCCGAAGTGCGCAGTGTACGCAGTGTAATCGAGCAGGTACTCGCGGCAGTGGAGCAGTGGTTGGGCAGGCTTCCGCAGGCGCAATTTGGCCGCATCGACAAACGCGACGTGCGCATGGGCTACTTGGCGCTGGATACGGCCCAACAATTGGAGGGCATGCCTTTTGAACCGCGCATTAGTCTGCAACAGGGCATTGAGGGCTATTTGGAGCGCTATGCGCCACTGGGCAAGTGATATTATATGCTGTAGATGGCTTTAGGCCGCAAATTTATCTTACTTTTGTGCACTGGATTCAGCCTATTTTTGCATTCTTTTAGACGTTATTGTTATGAAAATCATTCAAACGCTGCTCTCAGACGTGCAGGTGATCCAAAGCCCTGCTTTTGCAGACCAACGGGGCGGTTTTGTAAAGTTGTTTAACCACGAAGCCCCCGCCTTGCAGCAGTACCAAATTCAACAAGTGAATTTTGTGCAAAATAAACAGGCGCACATTTTGCGCGGCTTGCACTACCAAACAGGCGAATGGGCAGAGTCCAAGTTTTTTCGAGTGGTCAAAGGGCGGATTCAATTGGGCGTGGTAGATGTGCGCAATGAAACCGTGCAAGCAGCATCGGCGACCACCGTCGTCTTGGAGCGGCCTGATGTGGGCGTCCTAGTGCCTAGAGGTTTTGCAACCGGCTATTTGACCCTAGAGGATGACGTAGACGTGTTGTATTTTTCTGATAATTATTACCGTCCCGAAGCGGAGCAGGGCATTCGTTGGAACGATCCAGCAGCGGCCTTAGATTGGCAAACTACTGCACCTGATCTTTCGGACAAAGATGCCGCTTGGCCCTTGCACTAGTGCTTTTATTCTCGATGTTTTTTATCCTGCTATTTATGCTAATTGATCTACTAATACCAACCTATAATCGAGGCACGGATGTCTTGGCCAACCTAAAGGATTTGGAAGCGCAAATCGCTGCCGCTAATTTGTGGCAACAGGTACAGATTATTATTTCTGATAACTGCTCCCCCGATCAAACGGAGCAGTTGGTACAAGACTATTGCGCGCAAAAGCCTGAGCAATTGATGGTGCAATACCATAGAAATAACGAGAACATCGGCTTGGAGCGCAATGCGGTGGCAGTGCTAGAAAAAGCAAGCAGTCCTTTTGTCTTGTTTTTGGGCGATGATGATTTTTTGGCAGAAGGCTATTTAAAGTATTGCTCCGATTGTATACAACAATACGAAGATTTGGGCTGTATTATTCCCGGTATTGTATCGGTGTATCAAGATGAAAGCACCAAAGATGTGCGCGGCGATGCGCCCGAACGGATCCAAGCAGCAGGTTTTGAAAGTATGCTGGCTTGGTCGCACTGGGGACACCAAATGTCGGGTATTCTCTGCCGCCGTGCGGGGTTGCTAGATTCGTATTTGGCGCAAGCCGAGTACCGCAACCCGTATTTGTTTTTGTATTTTACCGCTTATTCTCTTTACCACTACCGCGGCATTTACAACCCCCAATACAAAACCCGCGTCAATACCTTCAATGAGAAAGATTGGGGCTACAACAAAGTGGGTTTGCTGGATGAGGTGTACCAATGTTACTATTATTTTATAGAAGAATTGGGTAGAGAAAAAGTTACCGAACTTATTTTGCGGTTTACGGTGCTGCACTCCTATCGTTTGGCTTTCAGCAGCAAAAAATTGGGCAAGGTGTATCAACAATACCAATATTTGGTGGCCTATACCAGCCATTTGCCCCGCGCCAAAAAAGGCCTGCGCCGTATCTTTTTCAAAGACTACCTCAAAGCCCTTTTAGCCTAACGCCTTATGTCCGAGCCGCACTATACCATTGTCATCACCTCCAACGAACCCTGGGCAGACGTTTGGTTTTCCAAGCAACATGTAGCCAACGAACTGAGCCGTTTGGGACACGACGTTTATTTTTTGAACGCGCCGACGGCTTGGCGCTGGCAGCAATTGGGACAAATTAATTTGCAGGCAACGCCCATTCACGCGGGATTGACGGTTTTGGAGTACACCAACCCCTTTCCGCTGCGTTTGCACCGCCGTTTGGCGTTGGCGCTCAACGATCGCTTGGTTGGTCGCGCCTTGCAACAGTTTTTACCGACACAGCGCCCCATTTTGTGGTGGCAGTTTGATCCCTTTCGTTTTGTAGATTTGGCGGCTTTCGCCAACAGCAAACGCATTTACCACGTCGTTGATCCTTACCAGCATATTTGGAGCGATGCCCTGCTGGCCGAGCGCGCCGATTTAATTGTCTTGGTGAGCCAACTCTACAAAGTGGCCTACGCCAAATTTGAAAAGCCGATGCTGTACATTCCGCACGGTATTTCGGAAGCCGAAAGGCACTTGCGCCCTGACCGTTTGACGCAGATCGAGCAGCAATGGGGGCGGAATTATTTGTTGTTTGTAGGGACGCTCAACCCCGATGTAGATTTGGAGTTGCTGCAACAACTGGCCGAGCAATTTGATCAACAATTGTTGCTCATCGGCCCCAATAAATTGCCCGCCGAGCGCCAAGCGCAGTTCGAAGCATTGGTTGCCAAAAACAATGTGGCTTATTTGGGTGTTCAGAAGGCAACCGACCTTAAGGAATATGTGGCTTTGGCCGCCGTGGGTTTGGTGCCATACCAACAAAAACGCAGCGAGAACGTACACCGTAC
>CAYUZF010000206.1:0-3624 GCA_964449615.1 uncultured Aureispira sp. | reverse complement strand
TCAATTATTTGGCACAAGCCACGCCGATTGTCACCACCCTCAATTATGAACTGAAACAGTTCAACGGGGTATTGATTTATCCAGCGGATTCCAAAGCGGCTTTTTTAGCGGCGGTTGCTGCTTTATTACAAAAAAAACAATTACCCAACAAAGCGGCAGCAGCGGCCTATTGCGAAACGGTTTTGTATCCTGTTTTACTCCAAAAAATATTACAGCATGTCTAACGCTCCTCTTGTTTCTGTGATCATTCCCGCTTACAAAGCGGCGGCGTACATAAAAGAAACCATCGACAGCGTGTTGAAACAAACGTATCAACACTTAGAGCTTATCATTGTGGATGACGGTTCACCCGATCAACAGGACGACTTAATTTGGCCTTATGTGGAGGCCGACCAACGGGTGCAGTACGTACAGCAGCAAAACAGTGGGGTTTCGGTAGCCCGCAACAACGGATTTAGCCACAGCAAAGGCGAATTTGTAGCTTTTTTGGATGCGGACGATGTCTGGTTGCCCGAAAATATTGAGAAAAAACTAGCCCTTTTTGCACAAGATTCAGAATTGGGGTTGGTGCATTCTGATTTGGCGGTTATCGACAGCGATTCTAAACTAACGGGCGAAACCAAATGCGGGAAGGGAGGTTTTATTTTGGATGATTTATTGGCCTGGAATGGCACTTGTGTGCCGACTCCGAGCAGCATTTTGGTCAAGCGTGAGGTGGTGGAAAAAGTGGGTGGTTTTGATCCTCAATTGTCTAATGCTGCCGACCAAGAGTTTTTCTTTCGCGTCGCCAATGCCTACAAAATAGGGCGCGTCCCTGAAGTTACTTGGCACTACCGCGTACATTCCAACAACATGCACAGCAATATTGCTTTGATGGAGCGCGATGCTTTGTTGGCTTACCAGCGTGCCGAAGAACACAACCTGTTTAAGTCCAAAGCTTTTAGAAACCAGTGCTTTGCCAATATGTATTGGATTGTGGGCGCGAGTTGGTGGGGTGATGGCGGCAGCAAAACGAAGGGCTTGCGCTATTTGCTCAAAGCTACCCGCACCCATCCTTCGGCGGCGTGGGGCAAACTGCGCCTCAAATTATTTTCTTAAACCACCTTCTTCTTATGGCTCATCCGCCTGCGGTTATTGTTTGTGCTTCGCACAGTTTTCACGATCCCCTGTTCAACGGCTTGATGTATCAATATTTGTTGGAACACCAACGCCAGTCCAAACGCGCGTTTCGCTACCATTTGGTGACGGAAGAACAAGCGGCTTACGCTCTTTCCAAAACGGAACAAGCACAATTGCAGCAGCAACTTGCCAAGCAAAATATTTTCTGGCATCCGCTTCCCTATCGTGGGGGGCGTTTTATTCTCTTTAAAAAACTCTGGAATTTCACAAGCTTGTTCTTCAAACTATGGGGCATCAAGCGCCGCGAAAACGTGCGTTTGATCGTTGGTTTTTTGGCCATTGCGGGCGGTTATGCTTATTTGATTAGTCGCGCCTTACGGCTAAAATTACTGGTTTTTTGTTTTGAACCACACAGTTTGTACATGAAGGAATTTGGCATTTGGTCGGAACAAGCGTTGAAATATAAAATTCTGCATCAAGTAGAAGTTTGGCAGGCAACCAAAGCCGATTATGTAACAGCGCCCACCAAACACACCGTTCAATTGCTCCAAGATTGGAACACCAACGCCCAAGTATTTAGAGTACCGATTTCTGTAGATACGGAGAAGTTTGCCTATTCGGAAACGGAACGGCAACGCATTCGCCACGAAAATGCCGTTCCTGAGGACCGATATGCGTTGTTGTATTTGGGCAAATTTGGAGGTATTTATTACTCGGCCACTGCGGTGGCGCAGTTTTGTCGCCGTTTGTTGGACGCCGAGCCGCGTTTGTTTTTCTTTACCATCTCCCCCACACCCTCCGAAGAAATAGAAGCGGCCTACTTGGAAGCGGGTTTGCAGTCCAGCGATTTTGTGGTGTTAAATAAAATTCCCTACAGCGAAATTGAAGGCTATATTTCGGCCTGTGACATGGGTATGGTGGCAATTCCACCTTTGGATTCCCAGCGCTACCGCACGCCTGTTAAAATTGGCAATTACTTGGCTTGTGGCTTGCCCATTTTGCTCAATCGCGGCATTGCCGACGACGATGATTTGGCCGAAGAAGAAGCGGTAGGAGTTGTTTTTGAAAGTCTGGCACAAGTGGATATGTCTATTCCTTTGCGTACCTTGCAGTTGTTGATACAGGAAGAGCGCTCTGTGTTGCAAACGCGCTGCCGTGCCGCAGCCATTCGCCACCGAGGCCTTCAAAATTCTGTGGACGTGTTGTTGCACGTGTTCGAGGAGGTGTATACGCCTTCGCGCTAATTACCACACAATACCTTTTTCTTACCAATTTTTCAATTCGCTCATGGCGCACATTCTTCTTACTGGCGGAACGGGTTTTATAGGCTCGCACATCGTGGAAGCGCTGTTGGCGCAAGGCCACCAATTTCGGGTTTTGACGTCTAGCTCCAGCATCCATCCCAACATTCAGCCCTTTCGAGAGCGCTTGGAATTGCTGCGCGGGGACTTTGGCAACGAACAGTTGATGCGCCAGTATTTGCAAAGCGTGGAGTATCTAATCCATGTAGCTTGGACAACGGTTCCCAAAACAGCGACCGAAAACCCCATTTACGACGCACAGAGCAATTTGATAGGGGGCTTACATTTGCTAGAAGCGGCGGTAGCGGTAGGCGTCAAAAAAGTAATTTTTGTTTCGACGGGTGGGGCACTGTACGGCGTTCCGAATTACATGCCTGTAGATGAAGACCACCCCTTGCAGCCCATTTCGGCCTACGGCACTTCTAAGTTGGCCTTTGAGCGTTACTTGCATTTTTATTATAAAAATCGCGGTTTGGATTATACCGTTTTTAGAATTGCCAATGCCTATGGTCCGCGTCAGAATTTGACTAAAAACCAGGGGGTTATTGGCATTTGGCTACAAAAAATACAACAGGGCGCACCGATTGAAATTTGGGGCGACGGCAGTGTGGTGCGCGATTATATTTACGTGGCCGATGTAGCGCGGCTCTTGGTGCAAAGCTTAACTTACCAGGGGGCAGTGAAGTTGTTCAACGTGGGTTCGGGGCAAGGCTATTCGCTCAACGAGATTCTGCAAGTTTGCCAAGTGGTGAGCGCCCAACAACCCACCGTACAATATTTGGAAGGCCGCGCGTTTGACGTGCCTGTAAACGTGTTGTCGATTGAGCGGGTGCAACGGGTGTTGGGCTGGTCGCCCTCAACGGCACTGGAGGCGGGCATTCGGGCTACTTGGGATTGGTTGGCTCAATAAAGACCGTTTTGTCATTCTATAAAGATACCATATAAAAACCCCGCCCGAATTTTGTCTTCTTTTCGGGCGGGCGTTTTTTTTGTAGTTGGGAGTCGATTACGATATACAATGCTTTACAAAATCCACAAACAAGGGATGTGGCTGCTCGACGGTGCTTTTGTATTCGGGATGAAATTGCACGCCGACAAACCATTCGTGGTCTGGAATTTCCACGACTTCTACCAAATTACTTTTGGGATTGATGCCTGTGGGTAGCATGCCCGATTCCTTAAATTTTTCTAAATAATCGTTGTT
>CAYUZF010000205.1:2417-9406 GCA_964449615.1 uncultured Aureispira sp. | reverse complement strand
ACTTGTTCGGGAAAAAAGGCTCGCTTAAAAATGGTTGATTACTTCTTACACACTGCACTAATGCTAACGAGCGTATTTTTTTTATGATAAAATCCCTATTTTAGAGGCTTATAAAGAAGTAAACGCAACTTCAAAACATCATCAAGTATAGACTTAAAATTATGAAAAAACATTATCTCTTAGGAGCACTGCTCTGGGCGGTTGCTTGCAGCCAGTTGTTGGCGCAAAGTTTCAGCGATTACGAATGGAAAGACGACATGGGCATTGCTGGTGTCATTCCCGCTGAGTATGGCGAGGCCGACGCGGTGGTTATTAACACAGAAACCTACATTCGTAGTACGATTACGGGAACTTTTCCCTACTTAGACCAACTCAGTACGTTCCGCCAACAAACCCACCTCAAATTGCAAAGTCAAAAAGCTATCGAGGACAACAACCGCATCATTCTCAACCGCTACAAGGGCAGAATTGGAGATTATATTCAATACAAATATGTGGACGTGCGTGTGCGAAAAGCAGATGGAACGGTTATAGATTATAAAGTACGGGACTTGAACCAGCCTGTGTTGGACATAGAGGATGACCTATATGGCAGCAAAGAGGACATTACCATTTACGAAATTCCCGATTTGACCATAGGAGATGAGTTAGAAACTGTAACTGTTTTAGAATTTAAATTTCCCAGCAGTGGCGAGACGGTGAACCTATACAGCGGCTATCCTACTTTGAAACGCTCTTATACGGTGTCGGTGCCACTAAAAGTAAAAATTGATGGACGCAGTTACAACAACATGCCCAATCCTACCGTCCGCAACACTTCTACCAACCGCATTCTACGTTGGGAAATGGAAAATTTACGTGCTGTGCCCGAAGCCAATTCCCCTGGTACAATTTACCAAATGGATTTGGAATATTTTGTTTACGAATTGAATTTTGATGCTTTCCGCGCTACGCAATCTTCTTTTCAAGTCAACAACTATGCAGATTTGTTGATGCAATACGCGGAGGATTATATGAAGGTGCGGGTGCGCAAGAAGAAGAAGTTGGAGGAATTTTACGAGCAGTTGTTTGCCGATGGGGCGAAGCTGTTCAACAAAGCACCCGATAAATTGGAAAACATTGAAAAGGTTTACCTTTTTAATCAATTTATTGCCAAAGAAATGCAGCCCATTCGCGAAGAATTGGAGGACTATGAAAAAAGCGAGGGCATTGAATATTTCTTGCTCAACAAACGCGCCGATAGCCGCAACTTGCGCCGCATTTACCGCGACTTTTTCGAGCGCTTCGACATTCCTTACTACTTGGCCATAGCGCGCAACCGCTTAAAGGGGCCCATCGACAAGGGCTTTGTTTCCTCTGCACAAATTGATGATTACTTTTTTATTTTTAAGAATGGCGAAGGTTATTTAGCCATCAATGGAATGGGCGCGCTCAATGAGTTGCCTTGGCAGTATTATAACACTACGATTTACATGCGAGACATTACCGACCGCGATGCCCAACTACAACAAATCAACTTCGGCGATGCGCCTTTGTTGGCAGCCGATAAAAACAAGCGGTTCAGTCGTAGCCAAGTACAAGTCAATTTGGCGAACAATAAAATTACGCAAAAAACAAGTACTTCTGTCAGTGGGTTGTATGCCCGTGGAGCGCGTGCCAATATTGTAGTGGGTTCCAAAGCCGATACATTACCCAAAACCATGCAAGGTTCTTACGATTTTGCCTACCGTGCTTACGACGATATTAAAGTAAACGTAAAAAGTGCCAAAGTAGATAAATTTGAGATTTCACCCACCGTAGATTTCGATTTTAAATACAGTGTAGAGGCAGATATTGAGGGCTTGATGAAACAGAAAGAAGGGAAATATACGGTAGATGTGGATGAGTTTTTGAGTCACAACATTCGCCGTGTAGTCAATGCCGAAAATCGTGCATTGGATTACCATGTGCCTTATTTGGGCAGCGATACGGAAGAGTATTATTTGATTTTTGATCAGAATGTAACGTTGGAAAATTTAGAGGCGTTGAATAAATCCATCGACAATGAATTTGCCAGTTACGAATGCAAAGCCACCCAAATGAAGCCCAATATGATTCGCATTCAGTCGGTTTATACCACCAAAAAATTATTTTTGGATAAGAACGAAGCTGCCAAATTAGACGCGGTCAACGAAGTGTACAAAAAAATTCGCGACAGCAAATTAACCATCATCCCCGCCGCCTAAAACGGCTCACACAAGTACAAACAACGCCCGCCAACCATAGCAACAAGGCGGGCGTTTTATTCCTCTGCCTTTCCCAAAAAAAACTTCCTGCGCACCATGAGAGTACCCCCAACAAATTCTAACGAAAGGAATGGATCGCAGAAAATTTTTAAAATGGTCGGTATCAGCCATGACGGCTATCGGTATGCCAACCTCAACCGTATGGAGCATGCCAGCAGATAAAGAACTGATAAAAGCAGCCTTTGGCAGCGACTTTAAATGGGGCATTGCTGCCTCGGCTTACCAAACAGAAGGAGCTTGGAACGAAGATGGCAAAGGGCCATCAATCTGGGACACCTTCACCCACAACAGACCCCACAAAATCAAGAACCGACATAATTCGGATGTATCGTATAATTTTTACCACAACTACCGCGAAGACATTGCCCTGATCAAAGCCTTAAAATTCGATAGTTTTCGCTTTTCGTTTTCTTGGTCTAGGATTCTTCCTGAGGGCATCGGGCGCGTCAATCAAAAAGGACTGGATTTCTACCACCGCGTCATTGACCGTTGTTTGGAGTTGGGCATCGAGTCCTGGGCGCTGTTGTACCACTTTGATTTGCCACAAGCTCTAGAAGACAAGGGCGGCTGGGCCAACCGCGATATGCTGCATTGGTTTGACGAGTACACCGATTTGGTAACGCGAGAATACGGCGATAAAGTAAAGACGTGGTTTGCTCAAAACGAGCCGATTGGCTTTACACTAGGCGGTTACTTGGCCATGTACCACGCGCCAGGCTATTACGCCCCTCAAAAATTCTTACGTGCCATTCACCACGCGCTGCTTTGCCAAGCTTCTTCGGGGCGTATTATGCGCGACAACGTAAAAGACGTACAAGTGGGGGCGGCCTTGTCTTGCGCTTATGTCTCTCCCAAAAATCAGAAAAAACGGCATACAGAAGCGGCACACCGCATGGATATTTTGCTCAACCGCCTTTGTTTGGAACCGCATTTGGGAATGGGCTATCCGACCGAGCGTTTTCCATTCTTAGACAAAATACACCGCTATGTTCTAGAGGGAGATTTGGAAAAAATGACCTTTGAGTTTGATTTTATTGGCTTGCAGAATTACACGCAATTTGTAGCGCGGCACTCCTTATTGCCCTGTGTTTGGGCTTTTGAGCAGAAACCCCACCGCCGAGGGGTGCCCCCCGAAATGATTACCGAAATGGGCTGGGAAATTTGCCCCGAAGGCATCTACAAAATCATCAAGCAATATGCTGCCTACGAAAAACTACCGCCCATCGTCATTACCGAAAATGGTTGTGCCATGCCCGACGAGGTGAACGCGCAAGGCCGAGTAGACGACCAACGCCGTATTGATTTTGAATGGGCGGAGGGCTTCGATCCGCGTTTCGGTTTGGTGCATGTAGATTGGGAAACCCAAAAGCGCACTGTTAAAAATTCAGGACGGTGGTTTCAAGAGTTTTTGGCGGAGTAGGAAGGAGAATCCGTATTTTTTTGTATCTTTAGAACTTTAGTAATCAGCTATTAATAAATATCTTATCCGTGTAATCATGCTTCCACAAAAAGATCAACTCAATAAGGAACAAAGCAGCCAGAACATCAACGATGGACAACAGCAGCAGCAACAACAGCCGAATCAGACAGGCATTCCAGACAATTTAAAAGCTTCGATGGAATATATGTCTGGTGTTTCTTTGGCGGATGTTCGCGTGGAGTACAACTCCGACAAGCCCGAGCAAATGCAGGCCCACGCCTATACGCAAGGCACTAAAATTTACATCGCTCCAGGGCAAGAAAAACACTTGGCGCATGAGTTGTGGCACGTGGTGCAACAAAAAGGTGGTCGCGTAAAGAAAACGGTACAGTTTAAAAAAGATGCCCCAGGCAACGACAACCAATCGTTGGAAGGAGAAGCGGATAAAAAAGGGCAGGAGGCGATGAAGATGGCTAAAATACCCGAGCTGTTGCCACAAAAAGAATTAGAACACCAAACTACTGCGCAAGACATTGTACAACGCGTCAAAGTAGAAAAGGAGTCGCATTATGGTAAGTTTTACGTAGACGATGCGGCCTATGATTTTACGACAGATAAACGTAGTTTAAACGCCCACATCTCTTTTGAGCCAGGTGATAATACGGATGCGACTAAAATTGGATTGACGCAAAGTATCTCTGCTCAGAAAGCTGGAAAAGTAGCAGCAATAGATCCAAATTCAGCTAGTAAAATGTCAGCAACTGGGGAAAGAATAGATCGATTGTCTGACAAAGATAACCCAGTTTATGGTTCCGCATCTTTGGGAGAAGGTAAAGAGTTGAAAGATACTGCACAAAACAATAACACCTCTGGTAAACCAACGGACCTCAAACCTGGTGCAAATAGAAATGCGACTTATGACTTGGGGCATCATTATAAGAAAAAACCAACGGATGCAGATTGGACATCTAAAGACGCAGGATTGTTTGATGGTCCCACTACGCAAGGAGCCGCCAATTCTAAAAAAGAGTTTGAAACGACCGCTTTGGCGTTGGATGGAAAGCAAAAAGGCGAATATTACGGTTCTGTAAAATGGGGTTGGGAAAGAGATGGAGCGAATAAGCTTAAAAAGATTCCTTTTGAAATCGTATCGAAAGGGGTACCTTCTAAGGATTTTATGGGGGCAGCTAAGAAGTGGAACGATGGTAAAACAAGGGGAACGTACGAGGTCATAAATGATGATACAGATGTAGAATCGCTGACGTCTAGTGCAATTCTATTCAAGTTAAAAGCAGGCGACCAAGTAGTTCAAGAAGGTACACTCTCAACAAATACCACTGCTTTTGTAGCGCTACGAGTCTCTAAAGCAGCCGATGAATCTCTGGTTGGTAAGCGAGGAAGTATGGACGTCAAATTTTTAAAAGACATAAGAGATGGCGACGATACCATAAAATTGCCCATTGTGAAAACCAAACTAACCACAGCAAAAGACGTCTCTTTGTATAAAGACAAAGATAGAATTAAGAAAAAGAAACTATTAGAAAAAGATACCCGAATGAAAGTTCTAAAAGAAGATACTGATGCCGACATGGTTCAAATAGAAATCGTAGACGGTGCCAATACAGGGGACACAGGTTGGATTAAAAAATCACAAATGAAAGATGAATAACATTATATGGATGGTAGCCGCACTGATGTTCTACAGTTGCCAAACCGTTTCTAAACCTTCGAAAGACACAACTTACACCAGTATGGACGCATCAAATAATACTTTAGCAGACCGTTTAGAGAACGACCATTATGGAGATTTTTATAATTATACGCTGCAAGGGCAGATTATAGACCAAGTTTGGACAGAAGCGGGAGGGGTAGCACCACTAAAAGCCATAGTCCTAAACGAAAAAGCGTCCAATAAAGCCCGCTTAATTGCAAATGAAATTCTACTAAAGAAAGAATTCACGTACTTAAGAGCGGAAGATGTCTCTGCAAAGACCGTCGCCCAAATCTACACCACCGCCCTAGCCCAAAACACCACAGGAATGGCCAATTCTTGGGGCTTGTTGTACGAACACGACGACATGGGGCCTGTTGGTTATTTTTTGGGCTTGCTGGGCGAAGAAGCCTTGCCTGCTTTGGTGGAACTTTTAGACAATGAAACGATACACCTCTATCAGGGCAGCGAAGAGGCCACCGTTGGCAACGACTACCAGTTTCAGGTGCGGGATTTTGCCGCTTATTACATCAGTCAAATTCTCAACGAGCCGAGTCCTTACCAAGCCGAACGAGCCGAGCGCGACCGCGAAATAGAACGCTTGCGCGCGTTGGCGCAGAATAAATAATTGGGTCGACACCAACAATACAAAGTATAACAATGCCTTGCTGGAAGCACTCCAGCAGGGCATTTTTTGTACAAGGCACTTATTTTTTTGATAATGGCGAACCTTTAAAATCGGCGCGGGTATTACGGGAGATACCAATTGTGAAGATCTTCGGTATACTTTTATTACAACAACAAAAAAAGATAACCATGTTTATAATAATAGTTCTGTCTAGTCTGCTCCTTCTAAGCAGTTGTACCGCAGTCGCTCAAGAACAACCCCAAAAAGTATATTCCATTGTCCAAGAACACCACGAACAAGATTGGTACATTCGCCAACACCAATTGTGGAAAGAAGCATTGGCCAACAACCCCAATAACCCCGATGGTTGGTTGAGTTATTACACGGCAACTAGAATGGCCAAAGTGCTAGAGCGCGACAACAACCGCCGCAACGAGTGGGCAGCAAAAATGGATGCTCTAGTCAACGCCATGCAACAAGCCATCAGTGCCGATACTTACGAATACCATTTTATACAAGGCTACCACGAGCTGAACCCCTACAAACAAATGCCCCATATTTTTAAAGCGTACGAAATTGACCCCGAGCGCACCGAAGTCTACGACGATTTGGTCACCTATTACGAGTTGACGGGCGATCAAAAGAAGTTGAAAGAGATTTCCAAAAAATGGATGGCCAGCGGCGATTATTCGCTGGGAATCATGCTCGCCAACTACAACACGTTGGCCTGTACGGCAGCAGATGCGATTTTATTGACTTATGGCGACAACGATACCTACCCCGCTTGGTTGTTGCAACAGGTCGAAGATTTTCGCACAGACGTCAAAGTGGTTAATGTAAATTTGATGCAGCTGCCCGACTACCGCGCTGCGGTGTTCAAAGAACTAAACATACCCAACATGGAGACGGCCAAAAGTTCCAAAGAAGTGGTAGACCACCTCATCA
>CAYUZF010000205.1:0-2407 GCA_964449615.1 uncultured Aureispira sp. | reverse complement strand
CGGGCCACGAGATGAGGTAAAGAGATGAGCGACAACATCGAGGAGCGCGTCCGCTTTACACCAGTCTAGGCGTACCGCACGAAAAATGGGCGTTGGGAGATAAGCTGTTCAACGTAGGCATGGCACTCGTCTATTGCGAAACCGACCAACAAAATTTATCCCATCTAGTACACAATTACGAACATAACATGTTGCTTGACCATCTCAAGAGCGCGGTGTATCCCGAAACCCAACCCAGCGCAGCGCTGTGGTTCAACAAAGCCTATGTTCCAAGCTTGTTGATGCTTTATAGACATTATAGTATCATTGACAACGAGCGGGAGCGACAAAAACTGCGCAGGCTTTTGGTGTATTTGACCAAAGATTGGAAAGAACACCAAGATATTTTGGCAGAATTGGAAACGTACGAAGCGGGCAACCCGTCCAAATAAATTCTCTCAAAAATGCGTTGGGGCAACAGCCCTAGCGCCTGTTTTTATGAAAAATAGCCGCACCATATCCGACGAGCAATTGATGGCACAGGTTCAGCAGGGGTCTGAACCTGCTTTTAATACTTTGTACGAACGCTACAGCCAGCGCTTGCTGTTTTTTATGTACAAAATGCTCCAACACGACGAAGCCAAAGCGCAGGATTTGTTACAAGATGTATTTTTGAAAGTAGTACAAGCCCCCGAAAAATTTGACCCACAACGCTCGTTCAAAACGTGGATTTTTACCGTAGCCGCCAATTGCTGCAAAAACTATTTTCGCGCCCAAAAAACAGCACAGCTTTTTCAAGAAAAATGGACCGTTTCTACTACCACAGAAGCGCCCCTATTGGAAACAAAGTCTGCATTTGAGCAGCAACTGCAACAAGCATTGCAACAGTTGTTACCGCTTTATCGAGACGTATTTTTATTAAAACACCAAGAAGGCTTAAGCCTAAAAGAAATCGCGCAGGTAATGGATTGTCCTTTGGGAACCGTAAAATCTAGACTGCACAGCGCCACCAAACAACTCGCGCAAACCCTAGCGCCTTACAAAGCCAATTTTTTTATCAAGTAGTACGCAATACGAATGGAATTATACGATTTGTTGAGTCAGAAAGATTTTGAAGCCTTAACGCCTGCCGAACGCGAAGCGGTATTGGCACAAACCACACAAGCGGCGTACGAAGCCGAGCGCCAACTTATTGTGGCCAGTCAAGCCCTGTGGGCGCAAGAAATGGCGGAGCTACAACCCCAAACGCCCACCGCTGCGTTGCAAGGCCTGCGTGCCAAGCGCACAGCGGCAACCGCCTCCAACACCACCAATGTGTTTCCTTTGTGGAAGCATGCCGTTCAATTTTCTATTCCCCTATGGCAAGTAGCGGCAGCGCTTTTATTGCTGTTGGGCGCTCAATATTTCTGGACGGCCAAGTCAATTGTGCCACCCCTTGCAACCACGGCCAGCGCGACGGATACCGTTTACATCGACCGTTACCACACCAAAACCGTGCAGTTGCCTGCAGATACGCTGATTAAATTGGTCTACCGCACAATTGTAGATACGGTCAGCACCGTTGCCGAGCCTATCTTAGTCGACTTAGCCGAAGGGGGCAGTGCGGCACCGCTGTCGGATAGTTTGGCATATTATGCCGAACGTGGAGCGGTTGATATTTGGGATTGGTATCAAAAGGAGGGCGGTGCTTCGTTGAATCAAGATAGTTTTTTGCAGGCCATGACGCGGCAAGTGGCCGAACAAGTGGGCATTGGTAGGGCGGCTTGGTAGATCTTGCTATTTTTTTGTTGGCATTTGCACGTTTTTGTTTTGAACTGCCCTTTAAAAGTGCTAGTTTTGAGTTTGCTCCCGTTTTTGGGAGCAGAGCAAGGGCGCTAGATGAAGACCACGTGCCCCTCAAAATTAAACAACCAACCATCCAATATTATGATTCAACGCATTGCCCAGCAACTGCAACTGCCCGCCAAGAGCGTCGAAAATGTTTTACAACTCTTTGAAGAAGGGGCGACCATTCCCTTTATTGCGCGTTACCGCAAAGAGGCGACGGGCAGCCTCGACGAAGTGCAAATTATGGACATTTTTGAAGCTTGGGAACAACAGAAAACCATTCTTAAACGCCAAGAGAGCATTCTCAAAGCCATAGAAAGTCAAGACAAACTCACACCCGCCCTCCAAAAACGCATTGAAACCACCTTTGACCTCACCTTGCTGGAAGATTTGTACCTACCGTACAAAAAGAAACGTCAAACACGCGCCGCCAAAGCCCGCGCCAAAGGGTTGGAACCACTCGCCAAAATCATAATGGAGCAACGTACCCGCAACGTAGACGGCGACATTAAGCGCTTTCTCAATGAGCAAGTCGCTGACGAGGCCGACGCCATTCAAGGCGCGCAGGACATTATTGCCGAGTGGATCAACGAGGACGAGC
>CAYUZF010000204.1:0-9425 GCA_964449615.1 uncultured Aureispira sp. | reverse complement strand
AGCCATTACAAGCAGGGTTGAGGGTACTGTCAATATTGACGATTAACAAGTTCGGTTCTGTTACGGTAGCTTGGTCGGTAATCGAACAACCATTGGCATCCGTCACCGTTACGGTGTAAGTACCTGCTGATAAACCAGTAACATCGGCAGTGGTATCACTCGTACTCCAAGCGTAAGTATAAACAGGCGAACCTCCTGTAGCGGTGGTGGCAATAGCGCCGTTAGATTCTCCAAAACAAATTGGATTGGTAATGCTATCTATGGTTAATACAATTGGATTGGGTGAAGCAAGCGTCGTTGTGTTGGTTGCCGTACAGCCGTTCGCGTCGGTCACGGTTACGGTATAGGTACCGTCGATAAGACCCGTAGCTGTAGCTGTGGTTTGGCTGCTCGCAGCAACAGGCCACAAATAGGTATAAGGACTTGTGCCGCCTGTTGCTGCGACGGTAATAGAACCGTCTGTGGCTCCACTACAGCTTGGATCGCTGGTAGATACTAAACTGACCACTACAGCACTAGGAGCCGTCACAGAAAAAGAATCTACCACAAAACAGTTGTTGACATCCGATACCGTTACGACATAGGTGCCGCCTAGTAAGTTGGCAATGCTATCGCTAGTACCGCCGTTGCTCCAGTTGTAGGTATAAGCAGGCGCGCCACCAGAAACAGAAATATAAATAGAGCCATCTGCAGCGCTGTTACAAGTTGGATTGAAGGTACTGTCCAAAGCCACTATAATAGGGTTGGGAACGGCCAACGCGACCGAATCAATTGCCTCACAGCCGTTGATATCAGAAGCTGTTACCACATACGTTCCTGCAACTAACCCTGAAATAGTATCGGTCGTAGCCAAATTGTTCCAGTTATAGGTATAATTTGGAATACCACCTGAAGCCGAAACGGCAATGTAGCCATCTGGTGAACTAGGACAAGATGGACTGCGAATACTATCAATGCTCAAAACTACGACGGTAGGTTCGTTGATTACAAAAGTAGTAGAATCTATACAAATCGAAGCAATAGGACCCGTAAAAATGGTATCTGTAACGGTCAAACTGTACGTCCCTGCAGGCAATTCACAAATCAAGTTGGTATCTATTTGACCTGTAGACCAGAAGAAACCAAAATTATTATTACCACTACCTCCAGTAACCACCGCATTCACACAACCTGTTGTATCGCCGTTGCAAATAGGATCAGTGGTATTCAGTACAATACTGATGGCTGGGTTGCCAGCACAAGAAGGGTTGACCGTAGAGCAAGTACTTGCACCTGCTGGACTGATGGGGCAAACGCCCGCTGCACCAGAATTACCCCGCACCAAAACATTATAAGAAGTATTAGGCGTCAAGCCCGAAACCGTAGTGGATAAGCTGCTGCCAACAGAAATCCAAGTGGCACCGCCGTCCAAGCTGTATTCGTAAAAGCCTGTCGCTACAGGCAAACCAACATCTGTCCAGCTAAAGCTGATGCTGGTGGGGGTCGAGCTGTCGCAAGAAATAACAGGTGCCAAGAAACTGCTGTTGACAAAAATTTCTGCACTATCTACGTAGGTACAAGTACCGTCAGTAACCGCTACCGTATAACTAGTTGTACTGCTAGGGGTTGCAGTTGGGTTTTGACTCGTACCGTTGCTTAAGGTAGCAGCAGGCGCCCAAGCAAAGAAAGGCCCTGTAACAAAGGGCGTAAAGCGATAAGCAGTGCTGGTGATGGCGCCCGTTTGTCCAGCTACAAAACTAGCAGGAAAGTGCGCCGCAGTACCTGTCGCATTCTCTGTACCAACAGCGGCGTTGCCATGACTGATTTCTGTAATGTGCAGCTCTATGCTGTTATCAGCCTCGTTTAAAATCATTTGGGTAGTAGTGAAATCCGTCGATGAGAGCCAGTTTTCAACAGCATTAAAATTAAGCACCAGTTGTCTGTTAGGAGCCGTTCCAATTGTATAATAATTGATGTCGGGATTTCCATTGGCTACATCCAAATCATCCCAACCCAAAGCAACAATGTTGTTGGGTTCTGCTGCATCAGGCATAAGTGATCCCGAAAGGAAACCACCCGTTACCAAACCAAAAGAGACAAAACCATTGGTATGCACAAAGAAATCCGTGTATGTGTTGCAATAAAAATCGAAGCTAAAGCCAATAGGTAAAGCCGCTGATAAACCCTCGTCTGTAGCAGAGAAGGTCGCACTCTGTGCGTTGAAGGTATTCACTGCGGTGCCGCCCGTAGTCGCCAAAGGCGCAAAAGGGATACTGGTAACCACATATTGATTGCAATCCGAAAAACCCAAAGGAGCCGACAAAGTCAAATCCAAGCCAGAAGTATCCCCGCTACAAATTGTATCCAATGTTGCGAAAGCCGATAAGGTCAAATCATCAAAACGCAAAATCATCGTATCGCTCATTGGGCAAATAGCCCCATACGTATAATCTACCACGATAACAACAGAGTCGTTGGAACTACTGCTACTTGCCGTAGGAATCGTAACCGTTGGATTCTGGTCGGTGGTGCTAGAAAAGGTAACCGCAGGGCCGCTCACTTGTCGCCAAGTATAAGACGAGCTACCCACAGAGGTGCTAGGAATGGAATCCACTACAATCTGGAACTGTTCGCCTGGGCAAATAGCGCGATCGCTAACATTTACACCAGGAACAACCACCTCTACACTCAAAAAGTCAAAACAAGTGCTGTCTGAAAAGCCTCCTGTAAAAATATCGTTGCGCAAGCCAATGGTAAAATTGCTGACGCCGATTTCTTGATTGGTAGGAGTGATAAGAGTGAAAATTTGCAAAGAATCGAAGCGGGTAGGCGCTCCAGGGCTTAAGGACAAAACCGTGTTGTTGGCAAAAACATTATTGACAGTCGTGAAAGGCCCATACAAGCTCAAGGTATCATTGAGGTTGGCCGCAGCATCTACGCCAATGCCCAACGTGCTATTGGGGCAAACTACAAATTGGTTTACACCATTACTCGTGTCTGTCAAGAAACCCGTATTGCCAAATGCAGTACCCAACGTGTCTACTGTATAAGGAATGGTACAAGGACAAGCAATAGAACCTGTTCCGTTATTATTAGTACTAAAGATATTGGTGGGGGTGTTGCTAAAGTTAGTAACCATCAAAATATAGACCTCGCCACCAACCGCAGTAGGAATAGAAACATTTTCTCGCCCCAAAAAACTGTAACTACAGTCGGCTACATCGCCCCAAACACCGCCTCGACCCATAGAATCACAGGCTATTTGAGCGGCATTGAGATCGGCAAAAGGACCCCACAAAATAAAGTCAATGTCTACGTTGGCACTGTTGTCTAGGTCAAAATCAATGCTACCCGATTGGTCAATGGTCAACGAAAAATAATTGGGATTGCCCTGTGTGCCCAGACAATCGTAGTTGGGGCCTGCTGGTGCTTGTGGCCCATTGCCTGCGCCTGTGCCATCAGAATTGGCGGGATATTGTGCAATACCGTTGCAGAAAGGACTTAAGAAAGCGTCCCCACAAGAGGCGGCTTGTGCGTAGATCCAGCTGCTCATTCCACAGAGGAAGAGCGTAAGCATTAAGCTAAATAATTTCATAATTAGGAGGATTTTAGAAGCCGCTGAGAAAAAAAAACATTGGAGTGTTCTTCTAAACCGCTTCAAATAAAAATCTTATACCGATAGATTTTTAATAAGAAAAGAAAAGTGGAAGCAAGTAGGTTATTGGCCTGCTTGACGAATTTTTTCGGCGGTTCTGGCCGCTCGTTCTTTTTGTGCTGTTACGGTTTTTAAATCGGCTGTTGCCAATTCTAAAGCACGGTTGTATTTGGCGATCAATCCCTTGTCAATGGGATTTGCTTGGCGCAAATTTTCAATAGTAGCCACCAAATCTTTACATTTGGCCATCAAATCAGCTTCAGAAGCCAAGTTGGTGGCGTTAGAGTTAGCGGCCTTGCTACGCTGCAAGGTTTTTTGGGCACAGCTGCTACAACTGGATTGCTCTTGCTGTTGCGCTGCTGTCAAAGCTGCTACGTCTACAACGACGGCCTTAGGCTGCTGCTGTTGTAATTGTTGTACCGCTTGCTGGTGTTGTATAGCCGCGTCAGAAGTAGACTGTCCAAAACAAAACACTGGCAGCGTACAAAAAAGGAGGAGGAGAGTACGCATAAGGAAAATGGATTAAAATAGATAAATAATAAAGTGAGAAGGGCTAGTAAGGTTTGTATGGAGCTGTACAAAACAGCCCATTAGACTGCAATAATACTATAAATAATAAAAAAAATAGGCAAAACAACGAAGAACTATCTTAGTATTTTTTTAACAAATGCGCTTTTAGTTAGGCTTATGTGCTTGTTGTGTTAATAAAAAGTTAGAAGTTTAGACCCTTAATTTGCTAAAAAACCGCTACTTTTCCACGCGCATGGACAAACGACCAGCTTTTAAAAGCTTTTGAATCAAAGAGAAATAACAAGCACTGGCATGAAGCTCAACAGGCCGTGTTCAACAAATGAGCTTAGTATTTAATAAATGGGTTGATTTGCGAAGAGGTAACATACTACTGCCACAAAAAAAATTAATAGTTTCCGCTTCGTAGGTTCACAAAAAAAAGCATTCAAGGAAAACAACACATCTTATGGAAGATATTTTAAGAGGAGGTTTGGGAATTGTGGTCATGCTAGCGGTGCTTTATGCGCTTAGCGCCAATCGAAAAGCCATCGACTGGAAATTGGTATTTTTGGCTTTGGGCTTACAAATTGTGTTTGGCTTGGCGGTGTTGCGCGTGCCTTTTATTCGTGCGGGGTTTGATGCCGTAGGCTACGGCTTTGTGAAGGTATTGGACTTTACTAAGGCAGGGTCGACGTTTGTTTTTGGAGGCCTATTGGACCCTTCTAATATCGGCTATATTTTTGCGTTTCAGATTCTGCCCACTATTATTTTCTTTGCTGCGCTGTCTTCTATTTTGTATTATTTAGGAATCTTGCAGCGCATCATTTATGCCATTGCTTACGTATTAACGCGTTTCCTGCGCTTGTCAGGGGCAGAAAGTTTGGCCGCAGCAGCCAACGTATTCATTGGGCAAACCGAAGCGCCTTTGATCGTAAAGCCCTACTTGGATAAAATGACCCGCTCAGAATTGATGTGCCTAATGGTGGGGGGCATGGCTACAATTGCAGGCGGTGTTCTGGCGGCTTTTATCGGCTTTTTGGGCGGTGAAGACCCCGTTGCTCAACAGGAATTTGCCCGCCATTTATTAACGGCTTCGATCATGTCTGCGCCTGCTGCCATCTTGGCCGCAAAAATGCTTTACCCAGAAACAGAAGAAATTGATACCAACTTGGAAGTACCGAGGGACAAAATTGGTAGCAATCTCTTAGAAGCGATTTCTAATGGAACCAGCGATGGACTTAAATTGGCTGTGAACGTAGGAGCCATGTTGATCGTTTTTGTGGCGTTGGTCGAAATGCTGAACGTTATTTGCGAAAGCACACTTGGCGAGTGGATCGGTTGGGCAACTGCTGACAATGAATGGGCGTTGTTCCAAAATAATTTTGCCGAAGGCAGCGAGTTCGTTCGCACTTCTCAAAATTCCTTGCCTCCATTGGATCAATTAACCAAAGTAGTACAGGAAAATATTGTAATGGGTGCCAATGGGCAGGACAGCATTGTATTTACCATCGTAGAGCAGAGTGTGCAAATGGCGCAGTTTGAACCTGTTTACGATACCATGGATTACAACGAATTGGCGATGGTTTGGACGCCCGAACACTGGGATTTGTACGACGAAAGTGGCAATGTAGTAGGCAATTTGGCGCATGGAAGCGAAGAAATACAACGCACAACACTAAATATGTACATTAGCCAGACAACCGAAGGCCGTTTCGAGGGCTTTAACTTAGAATACATGTTGGGGGTGATGATGTCGCCCATTGCTTGGATTTTAGGAACGCCTTCCGAGGATATTCTAATTGTAGGACAATTGTTGGGTAAAAAAACCATTTTGAACGAATTTGTCGCCTACGCCGATATTCCTTCGGTACAAGATAGTTTGACATACAAAGGAAAAATTATTGCCACTTATGCTTTGTGCGGCTTTGCCAATTTTGCTTCTATCGGAATTCAATTGGGGGGTATTGGCGCCATTGCACCAGAGCGCCGTACTACATTGGCAGAATTTGGTGTCAAAGCACTAATCGGGGGAACCATAGCTTGTTTCTTGACGGCTATTATTGCAGGGGTTTTAGTCTAATAATCGGAGTATTTTTTTATAAAAAATAAAATCATGAAAAGCCAAACCCTTTTACTTCTTTTTTGGAGTTGCTTGTTTGCAACAGCGCTACAAGCACAACCCGACACCATGCGGGTACTGTTTTTAGGCAATAGTTATACCGCCAACAACAATTTGCCCAACTTGGTGCAACAACTCGGTGCTGGGCAGGGCAAAACGGTCATTGTAGATAGCCACACGCCTGGAGGACAAACCTTTGGACAGCACCACCAAGACGCCACTTCCTTGCAAAAAATTCGACAAGGCAATTGGGATGCGGTCGTTTTGCAAGAGCAAAGCCAAATTCCAACCATCCCTTATTACAGAGACAACGACATGTATCCCGCTGCGCGCCTATTGACCGATAGCATCCGCCAATACAATCCTTGTGCAAAAGTCTGCTTTTATTTGACATGGGGGCGGCGCTACGGCGGGCAACAATGCGGCGGCAATTATTGCAGTCCAATTTTTGAGCACATGCAAGATTCTTTGACGGTCGCTTATAAGCAGGTTGCCAAAGAGAACAAGGGCTACGTCATCCCTGCGGGCGAAGGCTGGCGGCATTGCATCAATACCTACGGCATCGCGCTGTTTTCCAGTGACAACAGCCATCCCATCATATCGGGCAGCTATTTAACAGGCAGTGCAGTACTGGGGACGCTTTTTGGTGTACGCACCTATTCCAACAACTACAACGCAAACATACCGCCTTTGACCGCCCTTCGATTGCGCTGGTCGGCGGATACCGTAGTTTGGGGACGCGCTTCCGAATGGGCAACCCCTGCACTCAAAAGTGACTTCAACCCCGTTGCCATCAATACGACCACCTACCAGTGCATCAACCAGTCCAATGTCCGCGTAGGAGCGCAGCACCAATGGCAATTTAGCGATGGCAACAGCAGCACGGATTTTAGTCCAACGCATACGTTTACAGGCAATTTGCCTTATACGGCTACGTTGATTAGTACTTATTGCGGCGAAACCGATACGCTGACTAAAGTTTTGGCTGGACAAATTATTGCGGTGTCCGACTTAGAAACATTGAGTACAACCGCCAAGTTGTATCCCAATCCCAGCAGCGCTCAGGTTACGATAGAATTAGAAAAGGCTTTATCAGGAAATATATTGATTTACAACAATTTGGGGCAGCTGCTGTTGACACAAGCGCTCAACACAACGCGTACTTCATTCAACGTTGAACAGTTACCGAAAGGCTGTTATACGGTGCTGATAAAAGATGAACAACAGCAACTTCTTTGGAAGGACTTATTAATAAAACACTAGAAACAGAACACCAAAAAGCGCCTGTTATTTTATACATTTGCGTGGTGTTACCACTACTAAATAAAGCATAGAACGCACAGCATTCGCTGGCAGTTATACAAAATACAATTTATGAAAGCATATTTATTTCCAGGGCAAGGCGCTCAATTTGAGGGCATGGGGCGCGATTTATACGAAAACTCTCCACAGGCCAAGAGCCTTTTTGAGCAGGCCAACGACGTGTTGGGGTTTGATATTTCTAAGGTTATGTTTGAGGGCAGCGAAGAGGCGTTGCGCCAGACGAAAATTACCCAGCCTGCTATTTTCTTGCATTCGGTTATTACGGCACAAGTCAAAATGACGGAGGAAGACCGTCCAGCAGCCGTCGCGGGGCATTCTTTGGGCGAATTTTCAGCCCTAGTAGCCAGTGGTGCGTTGTCGTTTGAATCGGCGCTGCGCTTGGTTGCTCAACGTGCATTGGCCATGCAGCAGTCCTGCGAAGAAACCGAAGGAACTATGGCCGCAGTCATGACGCCCGATATAGAATTGGTGGAGCGCATTTGTGCAGAAACGCAAGCCGTAGTAGTACCTGCCAATTACAATACCCCTAGCCAATTGGTGATTTCGGGGAGCCTAGCAGGGGTTGAACAAGCTTCTGCCAGTTTGGCCGAGCAAGGTGCGCGCGTTATTCCACTCAAAGTAGGCGGCGCATTTCATTCCCCTCTTATGGCTTCTGCCAAAGCACAACTGCAAGCCGCCATTGAAGGCACCGATTTCCAAACGCCTTTTTGCCCGATCTACCAGAATGTAACAGCCCAACCCACAACCGATGTAGCTACCATCCGCCAAAATCTCATCAACCAGTTGACAGGTTCGGTGCGTTGGAGCCAAAGCGTGCAAAACATGCTAAACGACGGTTTTGACCACTTCGTGGAGGTGGGCGGCAAAGGTCGTATTTTGTTAGGGATGGTGCGCAAAATCAACCGCAAAGTACAAATGGAAATGTTGTAGGTTGTTTTTGTTATAAAAATAAATATTATGAAAGGCTGATTAAAGGCAAGTGCTGCCTTTGATTGGTCTTTTTTTTAGGATAAAAGTAGGTGGTTTAGATTGTTTTATCTTTGTGATAATGGTATATTAAGAACATGTTTTTTGATGGTTCTATAAAATAGTGTGCCTATGTCCATTTCCGATGCACTCACCCGCCGTTTACAAGTTTTTAAATATCAAATTCAGGATTATTTGCTGCTGGATCAAGTTGACTACTGTGGACAAACAACGTTATTGAAGCGGCTGTTGCAAGTGCTATACGAGGTGGTAGAGATAGATGACGAAGAGCTGTATGCCTATTGGAAAGCTTATTTAGAGAAAGAAGCGTACTGGCAGAATACCATTGTCCCAGCGTATGCGCAAGCAAAGGGTAGTGCTTACTCAGCGGCATTAGACGCGGCGTTGGAATACTTAATGTTACTTCTCGATGCGGCTAAGCGTTATTTAGAAGGGTATGAGGAACACCACAAAGCTATAGTAGGGCAAGTCATGCAGCAGCGGTTTAAGGAATATCAAGTTTATATTCAACAAAAAATAAATGACCCCCAAAACGGGTGGCTGTACCTACAGCAGTACTTACAGCAAACCAAAACCTTACTCGGTTATACCAACAGCTACAACGCGCTGCTAGACCAGTGGAAGACGCGGGTACTGCCCAATGCCGACGCGCTTCTGACCGACGAACAAGACCTAACTACTACAAAAGAACTAGCCGCTTTGATGCCCGTCTTACAAACTTTCTTTGCCCAAGCACTTCCTGCCATCCAGCAAAAATATCAAAGTTGGTCAACACTAGCACATTCTGGAAAATGGGAACTCCGAGTTGCAAAGATACAACAGCGCCTAGAGCGTTCTACTCGTCGGCAACAA
>CAYUZF010000203.1:4521-9449 GCA_964449615.1 uncultured Aureispira sp. | reverse complement strand
GTCTCGATTGATGAAAAAATGGCTTAGTTCGTGTTGCTCATGAGCGCTGCGCTTGTAGTTCGCCGAGTCTTTGGGTTCTTGCTTTTTATCCCTGTACAACTCTATTCGTAACAATGTCTATTGATAGAATTTTTTAGAAAAAAATGTTACTCCACACTTCGTAACTGCCCCCGAAAGTCCGCCAGAGTAGTATAGCCTTTTTCCGTCATCAGAGCCTTTAACTCCGTTTCTAGGCGTTCAAAACAGCCCGTGCCTTCGCGCATCAGCTGTGTACCGACTTGTACCGCGCTGGCACCACACAAAATATGTTCAAACACATCCTGACCCGACTTGACTCCTCCGCAGCCAATAACCGAAATGTCCTCGCGCAGCAACAAATAAAATTGGCGTACATTGGCCAAAGCTGTTGGTTTGATGTAATCGCCCCCGATGCCTCCAAAGCCCTGTTTGGGTTTAATTACAACCTGTTCTTTTTCCACATCAATCACCAAACCATTGCCGATACTGTTCACACAAGTGACAAATTGAACGGGATATTGGTTGATGATGTCTGCCATTTGCTGAAAGTGAATCAGGTCAAAATAAGGGGGAAGCTTGATGCCCAAGGGGTGTTCTACAAGGGGACAAACCTTGTCTAGTACTTCCTGTGTTCGCTCAAAATCGTAGCCCGTTTGGGGTTTTCCAGGTACATTAGGACAAGATAAATTCAGTTCTATGCCTGCAATATTGCTGTTGCCTTGTAGAGCCTTTAGTATTTTTAAATTATTTTCTAACGATAACCCAGCAACCGACAATAAATAGGGTTTTTGATAGTGTTGCAAAGAAACGGCTAGTTCTTGGTAAAATTGGTAGCCTTTGTTGGGCAAGCCCATAGAATTGATGCTGCCCCAACTTGTCTCGACATAGCGGGGTAGGGGATTGCCTGCGCGCTCTTCTAGTGTAGCGCTTTTGCTGAGAATGGCAGCACTCTGGCTCTGCCCCAAAGCGTGTAAATCCTTTTGAGTGGTACAGCGAGGTCCCGATGCATTGTATAAGCAACTGTCTAGTATAATGGAACCGATTTTTGTACTTAGATTAATAGACATGAAGTAGAACTATTTGTGGAGGTGTTTTTAGATTCGGTAAGATTCAATTACCTTTGCGGCAACAAAGATACGTATCCTAACTGAGAAGTTGCTTAAGAAAGCCCAATCATGTTGCATCAGTGTCCTTTATCTGTATAAAGGTGCTTCTTTTAAATGACTTCTGAAATTCACGATCAATGAATAAAAAAGAGCTTGCACTTAAATTGTTTGATTTGGGGGTTCTTCAATTTGGAGAATTCACCCTAAAAAGCGGCCTAAAATCGCCGTTCTACCTCGACTTTAGACGAATTGTAGCTTATCCAGACATTCTAAAAAACATCAGCGAGTTGTTGTGGGAATTGGTAGCTGATTTAGAATTTGACCATTTGTGTGGGGTACCTTATGCGGCCTTGTCTCTTAGCTCGACAATGGCCGTTTTGCATTCTAAGTCTATGATTGTGAAACGGAAAGAACAGAAAAAACACGGTACCAAGCGCATGGTAGAGGGCATTTACAGCGATGGCGACAGTTGTGTGGTGATTGACGATGTAATTAGCAGTGGTATTTCAATGATTGAAACCTTAGAAGCCTTAGAGGGCGAAGGGTTAAAAATCAAACATGTGTTGTCTATTGTAGACCGTATGCAGGGCGGGGCAGTTATGCTCGGCGATTACGGGTACAAGGTACACACGGTGTATACCATCCGCGAAATTCTAGAAATTCTAAAAGAAGGCGGGAAAGTCAACCAAAAGCAATACACGGATACCTTAGTTTTTATTGAAACGAACCGTATTGATTTTGAACAAGTGCGCCAGCGCCGCAAGATTAAAACCGCTTACAGTTACAAGAAAATTGGCAAAGCGGCCAAACATCCAAAGGCCAAACAGTTGGCAGAAATTATTCTAAAGAAAAAGACCAACTTGTGCTGCTCGGCAGATGTAACGACTTCGCAAGAGCTGTTGGACTTGGCAGCGCAGGTAGGCCCGCATATCTGCATGCTCAAAACACATACGGACAACCTCAGTGATTGTTCGCCCAACACCATCGCTACCTTAAAAGAACTAGCGGAACAGCACCAATTTTTGATTTTTGAAGATCGGAAGTTTGCCGACATTGGGCACATTGTGATGCAACAATTTACGGCGGCACCGCTTTGTATTGCCGATTGGGCAGACGCGGTAACAGTGCATGTAGTCGCGGGTTCATCGAGTATTGATGCTTTACGGGCAACGGGCAAACTGGACAGTACGGCTTTAATTGTGGTGGCCGAAATGTCGACCAAAGACACCCTAACAAATGCCAAGTATACCCAAAAAGCACTGGCCATCGCCGAGCAACACAGCGACATTGTGTTGGGTGCTGTCGCACAGAACTACCGCTCCGAAAATCCTGGAATTATGATGCTAACGCCAGGCATCAATACCGAGCGCAAAAAAGATGGTTTGGGACAAACCTACAACCACCCTGATGAAGCCTTTGCCAAGCGCGGAGTGGATATTATGATTGTTGGACGCGGTATTTACCAAGCGGATAACCCCGCCCTACAAGCAGAAATTTATAAAAAAATCGGTTGGGAGAGTTATCAAAAACGCCCTAACAAAGCGTAGATCCATCCCCTGCACGGCGTGTAGTAGAGGCAAATATGTTTGTATACAGCAGGGGGCAAATGCAGTTGCCCCCTACTGTATACAAATTACCTATTCTACTACCTCCAACATTGTTCTAAACGCCACCAATTGACCATCGGGATAGCGCTCCAACGTCTCGCGTTGTAGAGCTGGCGCAGCTTTGGCACTGTATTCTTGCAGCGTTTTCATATCTGCACAGGTATATTGAATCGCATAAGTCGTGCCCTGGCTCTCGTCCTGTCCCAATACCCGCGCCAACTGGTGGGTCTGAAAATAGCCTGTGTTGAGCACATCGGGAATGTGAACCGTTTTCATCCAGTTCAACCAATCTTCGCGTACGGCATTATCTATTTTAACGGTAACATTGTAAATGATCATTCGTGGTAGTTTTACCTAAGAAATAGGATGATTTGTCCAACAAAGTTAAAAAAAATAGGCAATGGAATTTATCTCTTCCTAAATTGTCTGTAACTTTATAAAGGAACTATTCTCACCAGATGGATTTTTAACACCTCAACCGCGGGTCTTTCAAATAAACGGCTCTAGTGTTAAATACGCGTTAAAGCACTAGAAGAATTACCGTTCAGCGTGCTTTGTGGTATAATAATACCTATAATAGTAGATGGAAACGATTTCTTTTTAATTACTCTTTCCATTCGAAAGAACTTTTGGTGGGAAATTTGTTCCTACTTACAACACAGATTATCCAACCGACCGATAAAAATGTCCCTGTATGATAATGAATAGAAGATATATTTTGGGTTTAGTGGCCATATGCGCTACTATTTTTGCATTCAATAAACCAGCTGAAGATCCCGATTACCCCAATAGAGAAGCGCTGTTGATGGATGTAGTATTACAAAGTTTGCAGTACAACCACTACAAACCCACTAAGATAGACGATGCCTTATCGGAGCGTATTTACGATATTTATTTAAAGCGTATTGACAATGGCAAACGTTTTTTTCTACAGTCTGATGTAGAGCAGTTCAAGAAAAGCCGTAAGAAGTTGGACGATTATGCGTTGGACAAGGACTTTTCTTTTTTTGATGAAATTCATGCCATTCGCGATAAGCGCATTGAGCAAACCAAAGAAATGTACACCGAAATTTTAGCGAAGCCTTTTGATTTTACGAAAGATGAGACCCTAGAAACGGACGATGACAAATTAGAGTTTGCTGAAACAGAAGCGCAATTGTACGAGCGCTGGCGCAAAATGCTCAAATACCGTGTGTTGTTGGACATGCAGGTTAAATTGAAACGTCAAGAAAAAGCCCAGAAAGACAACGATGAGAGTGTTGAAATAAAGACTTTAGCAGCGTTGGAGAAGGCTTCTCGTGAAAAAGTAAAAGAGCAGTTTGATCGTTGGTCTAAAAATATTGATCAAGAAGATCGCGACGATAAAATTGCGGCTTATGTCCATTGCTAACGTGTTAGAACCGCATACGGGGTATTTCCCACCTCTAGAAAAAGAAAACTTCGACATTCGTATTTCGGGAAAATTGGAGGGAATTGGTGCGCAGTTGCGTCAAGAAGATGGTTACATCAAAGTGGTTCGTATTGTACCTGGTTCTGCTTCTTGGAGGCAAGGAGAATTGGCCGTCAATGATTTGATCATTAAAGTTGGTCAAGGAGACGAAGAGCCTGTAGGGGTAGTAGACATGAAAATGGACGATGTGTTGCCTATGATTAGAGGGGAGAAAGGAACCGAAGTGCGTCTGACGGTCAAGAAAACAGATGGTACGTTGGCGACGATTCCAATTATTCGCGATGTGGTGGTGTTGGAAGAAAGTTACGCTAAGTCTGCTATTATCGAACACAAAAAAACAAAGGATCGCGTTGGCTTGATTGATTTGAGAAGCTTTTACGCTGATTTTAAAGACCCTAGAGGTCGCCGTTGCTCTAGAGATGTGAAGCGCGAGGTGCAGAAGTTGGTAGCGGAAGGCGTAGACGGGATTGTGATTGATTTGCGTTTTAATGGCGGAGGCTCTTTGGGCGATGTGGTGGATATGAGTGGTTTGTTCATTGAGAATGGGCCTATTGTACAAGTGAAAGGCCGCAACAGCCGCCCGCGCTCTTTGGAAGATATTGATCCTAGTGTTTTATACGATGGGCCGCTGGTGATTATGGTGAATTCGTTTTCGGCTTCTGCCTCTGAAATTATGGCCGCTGCGTTGCAGGATTACGGACGTGCGATTATCGTAGGTTCTTCGCCGGCTACCTTCGGAAAAGGAAC
>CAYUZF010000203.1:2354-4511 GCA_964449615.1 uncultured Aureispira sp. | reverse complement strand
AGATCCCGTGGTGCCACAGCGCTACAAAGATTTGGGGGAATTAGGCTCTATGAAAATTACCATTCAAAAGTTCTTTCGCATCAACGGCGGTTCTACCCAATTGAAAGGCGTAACGCCCGACATCATTCTACCAGGTGTATACAGTTACCGCAGTATTGGAGAGAAAGAAGAAAACTTTCCGATGGCTTGGTCAGAAATTGACGATGTGTATTATAAAAAGTCTTCAATTAAAAAATTGGATAAAATCAAAAAGAAAAGTGCTAAGCGGGTAGCCAGCAGCGAAGCCTTTACCATGATTGATCAACAAGCAAGGTGGTTCCAAACCTTGCAGGAGGATACGGATGTACCATTGAATTTGGAGGCCTATCGCCAAGAACAAGAGGAGTACAACAAGTTGTCTAAGCAGTATGAAAACGTAAACAAGGAGCAACCCGACTTAACGATTCGTACTTTGGCAGCAGACGCCGCCGTATTGGAATCGGATACGTTGCGTGCGGAAAGCATGGCCAACTGGCACAAAGTTTTGAAAAAAGATCCTTATGTTGATGAGGTTGTGCAGATTATTGGCGACTGGGAATAGAATCGTATAAAAGATCATTTATAAAGTGCCATAGGGAACCAAACGAGTTGTTCCCTATGGTTTTTTTATTGTTTAGCTCGGCAGTTGCAAACCTTTGAATTTGCTCAACGAATCGGGTTTGTATACAAATAAGTCATTGCTGTTAAACTTGTAGTGGTAATCTTTGAGCGGCGCGCAAAATCCCTCTAATGTACAATCATAATGTACTTTGAGGTCATACACCCGTTCCGCAAAGGTGTCGTCAGGCAATTTTGTGTAGAGGTGGATATTGGTGTTGCCCAGCAATTCCTCTTGATTAACAGATACAAATGCAAAACGCAGTGGCTGACTAGGCGCCCAAACGATTTCTGAAATGCCTTCGTAGCTGTCAAAATCTTGTAGGATTCGGCGATCCGACTGCCGTTCCATATCGTATAAGAACAATCCGTTGCGCTGTAGGCTGGTATGAATTAAATAACGTCCATTGGGCGACAGAGCCGTTACCGCCGAGCAAAGCAATTCATCGTGGATGCGTTTGGGAATGTCGATTACCTGCCCAGCTACGTCTTCTAATAGATGCGCTGTGCAGCCTTCTTCGTGCGCGTTGACCTCTACCAAGATTTTGGTACCTTTGACGCGGTGTGTAATGCCTTTGTTTTCTTCTTCGCTGGCTTCGTGCAATTCTTCATCCAGAATTAAAACAAACTCTTCGTTGCGCGGCTCCCAGTGGTATTCCAGTAAATGGTTGTCGCGGTAATTGATGGTTCCCCGAATGAGAATATAGCCTTCAAAAAACTCATACACCGAATGATTTTCTACGCGTTTGCTGTGTTCGGGCAGGCCGTAACGCTGGTCAAAAGAGTCGATGCGCTCCCACACTTGCTCAATAGGGAATGCAAAAATTTCGTAAGCGGGATTGCCAAAAGGATTTCTTAAAATAACAATTTCACGTCCTTGATAGGCCATGCCGTAGTCGTAATGCAGATCAATAACCAGTTCATACAAATCATCGTTGGTCACATTTTCAAAATCTACGTGTTCAATAACGCTTTCCGATTTGTTGTTCAACGGAATGAAATGCGGCAATTCTTTAGGATCGCTGATGTGGTACAAAAAGAGAGCAGGGCGTGCCACTACCGCATTGTACGCCACATACCATTGGTCATCAACGTTGGTTTGAATTAGCTTAACGCCAATATGGCTGGTGTCGCTAATGCTGCTGTATCCTTTTTCACGAAAGTGTTCTACGGCAACTTCTTTGATGTCGGCAGGAGTCAACACAATGGTTTGAGGCACACAAGCATTGCTCAATAGCAAACAGAGCCCCAAACAAGTACCCAAAATAATAAGCGTTTTCATAGCTTCCTCTTAATTTCTTAGCCAAAAGTTCTTGTATCTCCACAAAATACAGCGTTCTTACAGAAGCGAGGAACGCCCTGTTTCTTTTCTAAATTTTAAGACTAAAAAATAGTGTATGGCTCGATTTTCTGCTTTGTTGTTGCGTTGTGCACCTTGGTGCTGCGCCTTGTATGTACTGGGTTTGGCGGTGGTATCGCTTTGGCCACGCATCCAAACACCTGCTGCTCCCGCTGTCAAAG
>CAYUZF010000203.1:0-2314 GCA_964449615.1 uncultured Aureispira sp. | reverse complement strand
CGTTTCTGATACGCCCAGAAAATCCCCCTTTTGGAACGCCCTACCAAAAAGGAGGAATTCTGACCTGCGATTCGATAGCGCTGTTGTTGTACCCGCTGGGTGTGAAAATGCCACCTCCCGAAGCCAATAAGCTCATTCCACTATACAAACGCTCTGCCCGCCATGCGCAGCCTGGTTATTCCCTGCTCCGCAAAGACAAAATAGGCCATTTGTTGGTCTACATGGGCTTGGCTTTTTTGTTGTGGACGGCGCTGCAACAACGCACCAACTGGTCTTTCAAACGCTTGTTTTGGTCGGTGGTACTGCTAGGAAGTGGGGTTGGGTTTTTGTTGGAATTGGGGCAACAATGGTTTAGCACTGGGCGCGATGCCGAATGGGCCGATATGGCCATGAATGTGCTGGGGCTGTTGTTGGGGACTTGGTTGGCGCGCCGCCAGTCCAAGAAACGCTTTGCTGAATGCTGAAACTAGCGGTGTTGGGTTTGGCGCCCTTTAGTCATTCGGGCAAGTCCAAAAAAATGTTCCAATACCCTAAGCATTAGAACAGCTGTAAGAATAGATCAAGAAAAGCGGTCAACGGCTTAGGACACCGATTGTGGTTGTACGGTGTAGAAGAATTGTTCTTGTACGATTTTTCCGTCGCGCACTTGGTAAACGCAAATTTCGTCCATGTCAACATTTTCTGGGCCGTCGGTCATGTCCACGTTCATGTAAAGACCGAGGGTGAAAAAGTTTTCTGCTACGATGGGCTCCGTCCAATGGACGCTGTGCATCTTCTTTACCATCGCATCAAAGCGTTTGCCTTTTTCTAGGTGTTTGGTGTGGCCAACGGAGCGGCGGTTGGGCGCTCCTTCGGGCTCTAAACTGACAAAATCTTTGGCATACAATTCATCGACGGCCTGTTGTTGTTTATTGGCACGGCACAATTCAACGAGGCGTTGAGCAATTTCTTGAGTAGTCATCATACTATTAAATGGGTTGTCCATAAGAATGGAAGTGAGTGTGGTCGAAACCACTAAAATTAAGAACACTACAAAGATAGGAAGGGAGGATGACAAGGGTATGTCAGTAGAAAAACAGAACTTTAAAAAAAGTACGAATTGTGTTATTGCGGTTGTGCAAGCGAGCCAGAAGCAGGTTGGTAGTGGGCATAAAGTTCTTGCGCTAGGGCAAACAAACGTTCTTGCAGCGCTGTCGGTTTCACAATAGAAACATCTTTGCCATAAGCGACCAACCATCGAGCCATGATTTCTATGGAGCTGTTCTCGAAGACAAGGTGCAGCTGTGCGCCTTTCCAAAATTCGCGCACAAAACCGAAGGCGTATTTCTGGCGCTGGGCAAACTCAGCTATTTCTTTGACAAAAGCCACTTCTATTTCCTGTTTGGCGCCGCGCCGTTGTTGCTGTAGAAGCTCCTGCTCTTCTAAATAAGTATTCAAATCAATATGCTCCTGCTCGTAACACTCTGCTAAAACGCGCAATTGCTGAATGCGATTGACCAAAAAAGTGCGGTACGCTTGCCTGTAGCGACAAAATGCCAACAAATACCAACGTCCATGTTGGTGGTAGCAGCCTACGGGTTCTACATGGCGCTCCGAAGGCTGTTCTTCTGCCCCTTGATAGACCAAAAAAAGTACTTGTTTTTTAGCTATACTGCCGAATAGTTCGGGTAGTGGAAGCTGCGGCAGTTCGTAATGAAAGCGCGATAGTTGAATCTTCAGTCCAGAATCTAAGGCTTCTACGGCTTGTTTGTCGGCTCCGCGCAGTACCGCTCGAATTTTCTGCATGGCTGCGGAGTAGGATGCCTGTGTGTCGGCCCCCGTGAGCGAACCAATCATTTTTTCTGCGGTAAGCAGGGCCATTGCTTCGGTTTGACTAAAGGCAATGGGCGGGAGACGATAGCCTTCTAAGATGGAATACCCGACGCCTGGATCACCAATTATAGGTACCCCAGCGGTTTTTAAGGTATTAATATCGCGGTACACTGTGCGCAAACTCACCTCAAAGCGCGCTGCTAGCGTTGAGATACGGAAAACGTGGAAAAATGAATTACTTTTAAGGGGTTTCTCTTATCCAGCATTAAAACAAAACAAGCTGCTGCAATAAAAGTAGCTCTGTAATAAACTGTAGCCACTAGAAAAATACAAGGTAGTTGACCAACTATAAATTTTAACCAAAAGTTGAAAGTTGGTCTGGATTTTGGCTATTGCTTACTAAGTGCAAATAACCCATCCCAATCTAACGCACTCTATAAGTAGTCCTTCAACTAAAGCGTAGCGCTCATGAACGAAGGGAACTAAAAGTTCTCGCATTAAA
>CAYUZF010000202.1:0-9536 GCA_964449615.1 uncultured Aureispira sp. | reverse complement strand
TTTAAAGGAAAAGGAGGCCATTAAAAGCGATGAGCAATTCAACGAATTTTATGCAGCAGCTAAAGATGTAAGTTTGTTTATGAATACAGACTTGTTTGAAGAAAACTACGAGTTGGAGCGAATGGAAGAATTGTACGACATGAATTTAACAGACAATATGGTATTTGCCCATTTAGAATTCACAGAACGTGAAGTTAAACTGTCTGGAAAATTAAAACTCAACGAAGAGATGGCGTATTTCTCTGAAGAGTATGCCGTATGGGACAATACTATAAAAGAAGACTTACTGGCCTACCTCCCCAAAGAGTCTTTCTTTTTGACCAGTCTTTCCATAAATCCCAAAGGCTATTACGAATTATTAGCAGAGGAGGAAGACAACTTTGGGGGCATAGAACGTAAGTTCAAAAGAAAACTTGGTGTGGAGTTAGAAGAGGTGTTTGATAACGTAGAGGGGGATTTTGTTTTTAGCATTAGCGATTTTGAAGAAATAGAGTATACCTACGAGAGCTACGAATATGGTCCGTACGGTTACGAAGAAGTAGAAAAGACGAAGAAAGAAGTGCTACCTTTGTGCAACTTTGTGATGAAGATAAAAGATGAAGTCTTATTCAATAATATTATGGAACATGTTGGGGATGGCACTCTTAAAAAGAGGAAGAAATACTATGAAATAGAAGGCGTTGATCGACCTTCTGCCTATATCGCCATAGCCAATAAACACGTATTGATATCCAACGATAAAAAGAACGTCAATGCCTTCGTAAAAGGTGGGAATTCGGATAATTTGCAACAATCGCCTCTAAAAAGCAACATCTTAGCAAGCAACATGTACGCGACTTTCAATTTAGATTACGACAGCTATCCTTCTGCTATAAAGAAAGAGCTGAGAAAATCACAAAATAAGGAAGACAAAAAAATATTTGGCATCTTCGATGATTTATTGGAAGATATATCGCTCAAACAGTTAGGAGACGACGAAATAGAGTTGGTCATCCACTTGACGGAGGGCGAAGGAAACAGCCTTAGCAGAATTGTTGGCTTGCTAGAGGACAATTACGATTTTTGGAAAACAGTTGCAGAAAAAAACTAGAACCCTCAGCAGGTAGCCTTGAAAACAGGGAGGGTATGCTTGTCAAACACCAGCGAGACAGCTGCCCTATCTTATCCCAAAACGCCAAAAAACGAATTGTTTTTGTTATAAAACGGTCTAAACTCCCAAATACTATCTCTAAGTTTTTTGAACAGCTCAGAATCATTACCCTGCACTGCAATCGCATATTGTAAATTACCTTCTATTGCGTTTTGTAATCCAAAGATTCTAAAAAATCGCTTGCCTCTTGTAGGAATATTGCCTCGAACTCCCTATCCATCCTAATATGCATGCCATTGAGTCGTGAATTAATATTTTTAATAGTAACGGTTATCACGAATAAATTCGTAGTGAACGGCGAAGCCCTCACAGAGTAAAATTGGATCTTTTTCCGCCTTTAAAAACCCGCTAGCGGATCGCTCCGTCAAATGTACGGCGTACATTTGCCCTACGGGTCTACTCGCGAGTTTCTAATGCTCAATCTCGTCCCGAACTTTGTTCGGAACGAATTTCCGCTTTTCATCGCTAAACAAAAAAATCTCTCAATTTAAGTCCCTATACAACTCTATTCGTGATAACCGTTAGTAGAAATTTTCGAAAATTCACGAGCTACTTAAACGGCTCCTTCTGACGGAGGTTTCAACATAAGGAAATTTTTTGATAAAAAAATAAAAAAAGTCCTTCCGAATGCGATCAGAAGGACTCTATATAAGGTGCGCGTCGAACCGAGTCGAGCGGCGTATTTTACAGACTAGCGCTTAGGCATATTGGGTAAGCTCATACCGCCCTTGCCCTGCATTTTACTCATTTGGTGCATCATCTTACGCATTTGCTCGAACTGGCGCATAAACTGGTTGACTTCCTCCAATTTATTGCCCGAACCTTTTGCAATGCGTTTCTTGCGACTGCCATTGATCACACCAGGATTTTTGCGCTCTAAGGGCGTCATAGAATTAATAATAGCTTCAATTTTACTAAAAGCATTGTCGTCAATGTCTAAATTTTTAGCCATTTTGCCCATTCCAGGAATCATACTAATGAGGTTTTTAAGATTCCCCATTTTGCGGATGTGGTTGAGTTGCGTTTTGAAATCATCAAAATCAAACTGGTTGCGCTTGATTTTATTTTCTAGGCGCTTGGCCTCTTTTTCATCGAATTGCTCTTGGGCTTTTTCTACCAAAGAAACAATATCCCCCATACCCAAAATGCGTTGAGCCATACGGTCGGGGTGGAATACGTCCAAGTCGCCCATTTTCTCACCGCGGCTTACAAACTTGATGGGCTTGCCTACGGTATACTTGATGGACAAGGCCGCCCCACCACGGGTATCACCGTCCATTTTGGTCAAGACTACTCCGTCGTAGTTGATGCGCTCGTTAAAGGCCTTTGCCGTGTTAACCGCATCTTGCCCAGTCATGGCATCCACTACAAACAAAGACTCCGTAGGATTAACCGCATTTTTGACGGCGGCAATTTCTTGCATCATTTCTTCATCGACGGCCAAACGTCCCGCAGTATCCACAATGACTACATCGTAACCCATTTTGGAACCGTGTGCAACGGCATTCTGGGCAATTTCTACAGGATTTTTGTTGTCTTCTTCTTTGTAGACATCCACGCCAACTTGCTCTCCCAAAACGCCCAACTGCGTAATCGCCGCAGGACGGTAAACATCGCCCGCTGCCAATAGAACGCGCTTGCCTTTTTTGGTTTTGAGGAACTGTGCCAATTTACCCGTAAAGGTCGTTTTACCAGAACCTTGCAAACCCGCAATCAAAACAATGCCAGGCTTGCCCTTGATGTTGATACCAGCAGCTTGGCCGCCCATCAAATCCACCAATTGGTCGTGGACGATTTTGGTCATCAACTCTCCAGGACGTACCGCAGCGAGTACGTTGCGCGTCCCCATGGCTTCTTCCTTGACGTTGTTGGTAAATTCTTTGGCAATTTTATAATTCACATCCGCGCCTACCAAAGCACGGCGAATTTCTTTGATAGAAGTAGCGACGTTGATTTCCGTCAATTTACCGTCTCCTCTCAGCGATTTAAAGGCACCATCTAAACGTTCTGATAAACTATCAAACATATGCGGATTGTATTTTTAGTAGTGAGAATATAAGGTTGTGTAAGGGCTGTTATTCTTATTATAAAAAAAAAGACAAACAACAGCGGCGTTGTACACTTAGGAAAGGGCGAATATAGCAAAATTATAAAAAAATAGAGCCTCTAACCCTTACTAATTTGTCCCTTAGGAAAGAACAGCGCTTTGTACCAACAGGTTTAGAACTGCTTAGAGTTAATTTAGTAAGTAAAAAAACAAGCTTAAGAAACTACAGCTTTATTGTTGGGATAAGGGCGCTCGCTCAAATCTCGAATGTAGCGCCAAACAATAAAGTAAATAAACACTTCCTCAAATTCAGAAATGTTGTTGTTCAGAGCCGTAACGCGCTCCAGTGCCCAATTGCGATCCAAATACAACGCCAATTGATTCAGTAAAATCATAACTACCAACGGAATCACCAATGCCCGCACAGGCTGCAACCAATGAATAAAACGACCCAATGGCGGCTCCTCAGGAATATACTTTACAACAAAAGGCAGCAGGACAACCAGCGCCCCCAAACCCATATAAGCCGCTAGTTTCATCAGTTGTAAAAAAGATCCTTGGTTGTGCAAATTGCGTACGCCCGTTCCAATTTGCGCCGTTTCTTCGGCCACAAAATCATCGTAAAGATGCAAGCCGTAATCAATTTCCTCCAAAAAAATAAACACGCTGCCCAGTGCCACCATACAGAAAAACCACCGCGCTAGACGTTGGTCTGTTCGCGCCCGCCACTCTTGTACGGCTGCCAGCAGCGTCGCCAAAATGAGGAGCAACTGCCCATTCTCTAAAATGCCCCACTCGCGGTTCATCGGTGGCGCAATCCAAGCCGACAAACCCCACCAATCAAAAAAGTAAATCAGCATAGAAAGTATCACAAATAGGGTAGGAAGCAACCAGTAGTTCCAGTAGAGATGCATATAAATAGCTATTTATAAAAAGTGAAAAACGCGGTAAATCCGCTCAATTTTTGCGGGCAAAGATTTTCCAAAAATCGTGTTCTTGCTCTATGTGGTGCATTTCGTAACGGTTGGAGGCAGGTGCCAAAATAATTTTCTCTAAACGCGGTAAAGCAGGCTTTTGGCCATGCGAACGCCCTTGTTGGTATACAAAGCTATTGAAACAACGGTAGAAAAGAAGATCGTCCAGATTTTGGCAGTTGTTGTCCAACCCCAAATCGACCGCTTGTTGCGCCAACAATGCCCGCAGTTTGGGGTAATGGTACCAATGGCCTTTTATCGTGTCGTTGGTGTTGCGTTCCGCAAAAATAGGACGAAAGCCCAAAATTCTAGTCTCTTTTAAAAAACGCTCTGTATCAAAAAAGTCAACTTCTCTTAATTGAAAACCCAGCAAAACCGCTGTAGACGTAATTTTGGCGGACGTTTGCGCTTCTTTTTCAAAATAAGCATCTTCGTAAGTTGTTACCGTTTGTTGTGTCCGCTGCCTCTGCAAAAGCTGGTACAATTTCGGCATCCAAGTGGCATTTAGTCCCTTATTGGGCAAAAAGCGCCACACCTGACTTTCCCAAAAAACGGTACGCTCGTGTACATAGTAATACGCCATGTAGCCGTCGGCATGGCGCTCAGGACGGTATTGTGGCACATTGAGCAGCGCGATCAAAGGCGTAGAAGGCGCCTTGGGGTAAAGCGTTTGATAAACAAAAGGAGCCGTGTAGGAACGCCTAGCGACCAATTGACCCGATTTGTCCCAAACCGACCACTTACCGATTCTTCTGTTGTGTTTAAATTTTCCTTGAGCGCGGCGTTGACCATTGTTATAATAAGAGACGTAGTTGCCGTGCAGCAGCCCTTTGCTGGTATCGCAAACAATTTTGAACGAATCAGGGTAATTTATAAAAACCGTCTGTTGAGCGTACAATGGCCAAGTCATAGCAACCAACAGCAATCCTAAATAGTAGTTCATGCTTATTTTTTTAATAACTTCCAATGAATGGCCAAGCTGCGGCTAACCGACTGCGGATTGGCAGCGATGGGTTCTTTTACAATGCGAAAACCTAAGTGGCGCTTGCCCGTATCACTGAATTGCCAAAAGCCGTAGTAAAGCACAGAAGGCTCGGAATAAACATAGGAATTACCGATGGTCATTCTGCGTTTCCAAGCGCTGTAGGTATCTTCTATCGCAACAAATGGAAAATAGGAAGCACCTGCGAAAAAATCATACCAATTAAAATAATAGCTGTCCAACAACCAATCCGCAAAATGGTCATTCATATCGGTGGGTAGGTGGTATTGCTCGTAGTAGGTATAAGCTGACAACCATTCTTTTAGCGTAGGGAGTCGATAAACAAACGACAAGCTGCCCGCAGGATTGTCCTGCAACGTCTTCCATTTGCAGTAGGCCATCGCGCTTTCCCAACGAATACCCACCACAGGCTCTGCATCGTACAAATCCGAATGCACATAAGCTGCATAGATTTCTGCTTGCGGCGCAATGCTACTATCGGGCTGCTGGCGCAGAACAAATGCCTTTGAAGAATCTTGCGCAATGGCCTGCAAGTACACCTTGTATTCTCCATAAGTTACAAAACCGCTGATGTCAAAAGCGGGAATCGTTTCGATAGGCGCGTTCTTCATTTTGTGACTCAGGTAGCGACTGAAATCAATGGCTTGGCTGGGGATTTTTTCAAGGGATTGGCTGTGTAGGGAGGAAGAAAAGCAAAACCAATAGAGCAGCAAGAAGAATAAACGCATAGTAGAAGTAGGTTGTCTGGATTGAGGGAAACCGCTTTTTATATAGAATGGAAAGTACATAAAAAATTAGAAAAGCAACCTATTGACATTAAAATAGCGCAACAAATAATACACCGATTGACTTTGTAATAGTATCTTGCTCTTTCCAAGTTTTTAGAGAAATATTGAGTAGACAAACGAGCACTATATGAAAATCTGCGCACTGCATTTGCAGCACATTCGGCAATTTGAAGACTTAAAATTGGATTTTACTTATCCTAAAGGACATGTTAAAGCGGGACAGCCTCTGGAAAAAGTCTGTTTTATTGGAACGAATGGTACAGGAAAAAGTACTTTGTTAGATATCTTACAAAGGCTTTTAATAGTTGGAGAAGGGCATGAAAGCAGTACTATTAAAAGTAAGAACATCATAGGGCAAGAATATGGAGGGCACTCTGCAAATTCAGCAATACAAGTAGTTATTAGTAAGAATGATGAGGTACAGCGTCCTGTTATCATAAGCGAGCCATGTGTTAACATGGACATTTTAGTGAACAGTGGTGCAGACTTAATTATACATGCTCCCGCAGAAGCTAAAAGCAACGAATACATCAATGGTATTCCTAAAGTAACCGTAGATGATGCACTAACACTAGGTAAAAAGAATTTTCCTATTTACCACCGAGTTGCAACGACGATCTCAAAGCATTTTGGAAGGTACTAATCCACTGGATAAAAAAGCGGGAAGATGCCTATCGAACGTTTGAATCCCAGCCTGAAAATTTGGACAAAACAGTCCGAAAAGTCCAAGAAGAGTTTGCCGCATTACAACCTGAAATTTTAACAGAAATGGCAGCGCTGTGGAATAAAATTCTAGCAAAAGCAGGTTTGGAGTTTGATGTGGAAGGAGCTAGTAACCCTATTCAATTAACCGACAACTTGAATGCATATATTCGATTAAAAAGTACGCGACAAATTGTACCTTACCAAGCGTTGAGTACAGGCATCAGAAATTTTATTTTTAAAATAGGTCACATTTACAGTCTTTATTTTGGTCGTACCATTCAAAATGGTTTTCTATTGGTGGACGAGCCAGAGAACAGTTTACAGCCCGATTTTTTATACGATTTAATTGGTATTTATGAGCGCATTATCCAACAAACCCAGTTTTTTATAGCCACCCGCAGCCCTATCATTGCCGCCCAGTTTGAAGCTTGTGAACGTTTTATTTTAGAATTTGAAGATACAGGTTTTGTAACTGCCAGAAAAGGCATTGCGCCCGAAGGCGATGACCCCAACGACTTATTAGTATAAGTTATGATGCGAATCAATATGTCCCTGCTGATGAAAGCGATCGGGAAGCAGATAATCTAATTAAGTATTTGAATCTAACTAAGTTTGAGTTGGTAGAAGAGCGTAAAAAACAGGTCAAACGAATAAAGAAACTTCAAGAATTGTACGCAAATGACCAACAGGGCTTTTTTGAATTATTACAAGAAGACCCTGTATATTTGAGTCACCTTACCGCATTAGAAACAGTATTAAAATGCTCTTTAGAACACTTAATTATACCCAAAAAGTAAAATCACCCATGCGCATTCAATACCTACACCTCTACACCACTCGCCTGCAAGCCCAACACAACTTTTACCGCCAGACGCTCGACTTACCCACCAGCCCCATCCAAAACGGCAGTTTTTACACCACCATTGGCCACAGCCAACTGCATTTTCAAGAACAGCCAAGCGCCACTCCTTACCATTTTGCGTTCAACATTCCCGCCAACAAAATACAAGAAGCACTAACTTGGGTACAACAGCGCGTAACCGTGCAGCCCTACCAAGCGCAAACCATTGTAAACTTTGAAGCTTGGAACGCTCAAGCGCTTTACTTTTACGATGCCGATCAAAATATTGTTGAATTAATAGCCCGAAAGAACACCCAACCCCAAGAGGTGGCACCCTTTAGCAGCGGGCAACTGCTCGGTATTAGCGAAATTGGCGCGCCTACCAGCAATGTCTCTCAACTTTGCCAGTGGCTCTTGCGAGAAGGCGGAATCCCACGCTACAGCGGCGACTTGAAAAAGTTTGCCGCTATAGGCGACGAGGAGGGCTTGTTTATTATTATTAATACCGAGCAACAAAAGTGGATGCCCAACAGCGACCCCGCGCCTGCATCGCCCTTTGAACTAAAAGCCCAGCAAGGCCAACAAACCATTGCTTGGCGTTTTGAGAACGGGCAGTTTATCCCACAGGCAGGGTAAAAAACTTCTTGAAAACCTACCCGTTGTATCCAAGCGGTAGAAGCCAATAAATAAGCTATCTTTGCTTTATTACAAAGAGAACCATCCGCATTCGACTCACAGGTTGCCTTTTTGCTCTTATCAACACTACCTACATGCTGTATTACCACGTTTCCCGCCGCGAACTTCGCCTAAATACTATTTTAACTACAGGCGTTTATGGAGAGCGCATCCGCCGCCCCGATTTTGTAGAAAACCATTATGCCACCCACCTAAAGGAAGAAATTTTTGAAGCTATACGCAAGTCGGAGTACCCAAATCGCCCCTCGCGTACCACCAGTGCGTTTTTGTGGCAAGATTTAGCAACCGCACAGGCTTTTTATGCCAACCAGGGGCGTTACCAACATTATTTGTACGCTGTAGAAGTATTGGAAGGGGAGGTGTTTCGGGCAGAAATGGACCTATTGCACTGTGAAGGAATGGCCTACGAACGGATAGCGGCTTGCGCTCGGCACTATTGGCAACAAATACACCACCCCAACAGCCAAACCATAGAAGTCCTACTCGATGGCAAGGCAGCAGTCAAAAAATTAATCCTAGCGCCGTCTTCTATTTGGGATTTCTAAAAATAGTGGTAGATTTGACAACCCTAAGCAACGACCCCCTTCGCCATTAACTAATACTGTCGTGGAATCTCTTGGACAGAACAGGGAGAAAAACGCAGCAAAAAAGACCTTCATTATATGCTATTTCTAGATTTTGAAAGACCAGTAGAGGAGTTGTATGAGCAGTTAGCAGAGTTGAAAAAAACAGCGGATTTGAACGACGATGTCAAAGCCCTGAATGCCGCAGTGGGTGCCTTGGAGAAAAAAATCGTTAGCACCAGAAAGAAAATTTACAGCAACCTCACAGGGTGGCAGAAAGTTCAATTGTCCAGACACCCCAATCGACCTTATACCTTATTTTATATAGAGCAAATGTGTAGCCACTTTGTAGAAATGCACGGCGATCGCTGCTACGGCGATGACAAAGCCATTGTAGGCGGCATCGGAAAACTGGACAAATACAGTGTAATGTTCATCGGCCAACAAAAAGGGGCGGACACCAAAATGCGCCAATACCGCAATTTCGGAATGCCCAACCCAGGTGTGTTTGATTGATACGCCTGGCGCTTTTCCTGGTATCGAGGCCGAAGCCCGTGGACAGGCCGAGGCTATTGCCCGCAACCTGTTTGAAATGGCCAAATTGCGCGTGCCTATTATTTGTGTCGTAATTGGAGAAGGTGCCTCTGGCGGCGCTTTGGGAATCGGTGTCGGAAACCGCAACTTTATGTTGGAGAATACTTGGTACACGGTTATTTCACCAGAATCCTGCTCCACGATTTTATGGCGCGATGTATCGCACAAAAAAGAA
>CAYUZF010000201.1:5320-9669 GCA_964449615.1 uncultured Aureispira sp. | reverse complement strand
CCGCACTAAAAATCCTCTGTAAAAATACCCGCTTTCTTTTGTTACAATGTACTAAAGGTACAGCGTATAAGAAAAGATGAGGTTATTTTTAGTGCTTTGGTTTGGATATTATTGCTTGTCTAAAGATTTGATTTTCAATTTATTATGTAAATAAACCCGTAAAATAAAGCGCAAAAAAAGGGGAAATGGGTTGAGTTTTGTCCTTGTCTAGCGAAGGGAGGTAGCCTATATTTGTATTAACAACTAAAACAAATTAAGGGGATTTGCTAAAAGTTGTAATGAGATCAATAAAGCCTGTCCATTGTGAACTTAAGGGACGAAGTTCGGATAGCACTAATCTTGTTGAGCTAGCAGTCTAGCAATTTATACTAAATTGCGACTGCTAGTATTTTTTTAAAATGGTTATGAGATACTAAGTAGGTCGTTCGCATGGACACCTACTATGTAAAAAAAAAACACACATTTGGGCAACTAATTTATCAAAGATAGTACCCCACAAAATTCAAATTGTACTTCCTGCTATTAAGCTATTAAGCCGTCCTTTCAAAAGGACGGCTTTTTTTATGCCAGCGAAAAAGGGCGGCAAAACGGCTAGTAATAATTGCTACAAAACTTCATTTATTTTATGGAAGGAGCAGGAACGCGCTGGGTCAGCTTAGAGGTAGGAGAAGTTGGTATATCTATTAGTCGAGCTTAAAAAATAGGTTGTTTTTTATCATAAAAATAATAAAAAATCTCGGTGTAGTGCTTCAAAGGCTGCGGTATAGCGGCCACTTTTCTGTTGTTTTGGGCGCAAAATTAGTGTTTGCTGTACGGTTTGGCAGGGCTGCCGCTTCAATTCCAATAAAGTTCGGTTGCTAGCCTTGCCTACTCTCGGAACTACAGCAACTTGCTGCGCCAAATACCAACTCTGTTTTTGTGCCAATTTCCAAAACTCCTGCGCTTCGGATGTGGGAAGAATCAACGATAAATTGCCCATAGGAGCCAATAACAATACCGTCGCTTTCAAGAGCGCATCAAATTCCAAGTCAACCGTGCTGCGCGCTTGGCGTCTCGCTTTTTGAGCAATAGAGGAATGGCGTCCGCTGGGGTAGTAGGGCGGGTTACAAATTATACTGTCGTAGATGGGAAGCGGATGTTGTAGACTATAGTCCTGTAAGGAACAAGGATGCAGGCGCAGTCGTGTACTCCACGGACTTTTGGCAAAGTTAGCCTGTGCTTGCAGCTGGGCGGCTGGGTTAATCTCTACGGCGTCAATAAGAGCCTCGGCATTGCGTTGTGCAGCCATCAAGGCCAGCACGCCGGTGCCAGTGCCTATGTCCAAAATAGAAGAAGCTTGGACGATATTCGCCCAAGCTCCTAATAATACACCATCTGTACCAATTTTCATGGCACATTTATCTTGTTGCAATTCAAATTGTTTAAAACGAAAAGTCGACATGCCTTTAGAAATCTAGGTCTAAATCCAGATCATCGTCGTCCTCCAAATCCAAATCATCGTCGTCGTCGTCCAAGCCCAAATCCAATTCATCGTCGTCCTCCAAGCCTAAGTCCAAATCATCATCGTCCAAGCCCAAGTCCGCATCTCCAGTGAAGGCCACCGCAGGCTGGGCAGGCTTTTCTTCCTCCTCCAAACTCAAATCATCGTCGTCCAAGTCCAGATCATCATCGTCGTCCAAGTCCAGATCGTCATCGTCGTCGTCATCCAAATCTAAGTCGCCAAAGTCTAAATCTAAATCGTCAAAATCGCTGTCGTCGTCCAAATCTAAGTCGCCCAAATCCAAATCGTCGTCTAAATCCAGATCCAGGTCTAAATCGTCGTCATCGTCCAAATCCAAGTCGCCCAAATCCAAATCATCCAGATCTAAATCGTCGTCTAAATCCAGATCCAAGTCTAAATCGTCGTCATCAAAATCTAAATCCAGATCAAGGTCCAAATCATCACCCAAATCCAAGTCGAGGTCATCTAGTCCTAAATCGACGTCGTCCATATCAAAATCCAAGTCCAAGTCGTCGAGGTCGTCGGCATCTTCCTCACCGCCACCGCCACCACCAGCATTGGGCGGTGTATAGATCAGTACATCTAGTTCGCTGGCCTTGTACAAACTGTATCTGAGTTGGTGTCCATCAAACCACATGCAAGTAGGGTCTCCGATAGAAAACCCTTTAGAGCCCATTCTGCGGTCGTTGATCATAAAGGAATTATTTTCCTCGTCTCCCAAGAGGCGCATGACCGTCATTTGTTTATTCGACCCCTTATGGCGTACCAAATCTCCAATTTCCATTTTATAAAAACGTTGTTGTAATGATGAGTAAAGTAGTGAATACAGTTAGTAGGTACTTAATCTTCTTCTCCGACAGGAACCAAGCTTCCATCCGCGTAGATTAGCGTAGCGGCTTTGAAAGATTCTTTTTTGATACGCACATTATCCTCGTTGATGACTTGTTGCCATTCGCACATAACATCGCCAGGGTTGAAGCCTTTGAGCAGCGCCATTTTCTCGCGTGTTCCTTCGTTGTCTTTGTACACGTAAGTAATAATCATGTCTGGTCCCCCAGATTTGAGGCGGACAACTTCTCCTACTTTTGGCATAGCTTATTCATTTAGTGTTATCGAACAAAATACGTTAAAAAAGTCCAAATCTAGGCATTTCTAAAGTACTCTACAAGATATAAAATATAGGGAATATTTCGAGGCGGACTGCTTTAATTTTTTTAATGAGGCAATTTTACTGGGTAGGTTACTTATAGAATTCTTATTTTGCGACTTTGTCAAAAAAACACACAGCAAAATGAAACTTTATGCGCTGTTTTTAGTTATTATGCAAATTGAAATCTTTTAAAAAAACAATACTCTGCTATTTTGAGATATTGTATTATGTAAACATTTTATAAAATAAAATTCATGAAATCTTTTTTATGTTGTGTTAGTGTTTATTTAGCACTTTCTTATTTCTTTGTCATTCCTAGTAATTCCCAATCTTTTGGGTTGGAAAATAGTGTTATATCTCTAATAACGCAGAGTGTTCGAGCCGAGTTCGTACACGTTGCCGATTTAAATGGGGATGGGCACAACGATATAGTGGTAGGAGGCGCCAATTATACCGATAGAATCGGTTGGTACCCCAACGATGGAAATGGCGGTTTTGAGTTTTTTCGAGTAATTACGGGCAGCATACAAAATCTAGAGGCCGTTCGCGTCGCTGATTTAAATGGCGATGGGGCTTTGGATCTGGTATTTGCTGCTAGCAGTTTTTCTTCTAGCGCCGATGATAAAGTGGCTTGGTATGCCAACGATGGAACGGGTAATTTTGGAACGGAGCAAGTGATCTTTAATAATGCAGGTGGTGCTAATAATGTGTATCCAGCTGATTTGAATGGTGATGGTCTCATGGACATCATAACTGCTTCTAGAAGGGATAGTAAGATTGCTTGGTATATAAACACTGGGAATGGCAGTTTTGGAGCGGAAAGAATTATTGCTACTACTCCTAATACTAGTAGCAACAGAGTGCTTTCTGCAGCAGACGTAGATGGAGACGGCGATATGGATGTACTGGCAGGTAGCTTCGATAAAATTGTTTGGTATATTAATATTACTGTAGGACTATTTGGTTCAGAGCAGGTTATTACTACGGATGTGCTGCAGTTAAAGGCTATCTCTGTAGCCGATCTGGACAACGATGGGGATTCAGACTTGTTATCGGTTTCTTCCTTTGATCACAAAGTTGCCTACTATATTAATGGTGGTACAGGTACTTTTGGTAGTCAACAAATTATTTATGGGTTTGCTAATGATCCTGTGGGGGTGTACGCAGCAGATATAGACAGTGACGGGGATTTAGATGCTATTTCCGTTTCTGGAACAGGAGCTGTTTCACAAGGTGAGGAGATAGCATGGTATGCCAACAATGGAGCGGGGGCTTTTGGGATCCGACAACTAATAGCTACTAATGTATCTGATGTGATGGGCGTTGGCATCGCTGATTTAGATGGCGATGGCGCTTTAGATGTAGCTGCGGCTTCTGGTAGTGTAGCCTTGTACACAGGTAACGGCACAGGAACGTTTAATTATCAGCGTCATTTGTTCAGAGCTGTAAGCCAAGTAACGGGTATTTATTCTGCCGATTTGGATGGTGACGGGGATTTAGATGTGCTATCGTCTTCCGAATCTAATAATAAAATTGCTTGGTACCCCAATGATGGCACAGGTGTTTTTACTGACCAGTATATTATTTCTGAAGACGTCAATTCACCTCAAGCCGTTTACGCAGCCGATATAGACGGAGATGGGGATGTGGATGTACTTTCAGCTTCTGAATTTGATGATAAAATTGCGTGGTACCCCA
>CAYUZF010000201.1:0-5296 GCA_964449615.1 uncultured Aureispira sp. | reverse complement strand
CGGTGTTTTTGGAGCGCAGCAAATTATATCTACCAACGTAGATCGTGGAAAAGATGTACAGGTAGCCGACATAGATGGTGATGGAGATTTAGATGTAGTTTCCGCTTCTTATTACGACGATAAAATTGCCTGGTACGCTAACGATGGCAACGGTGCTTTTGGCAACCAACAAATAATTATTAACAATACTTCTGGTACCAATGTGCGTGGATTGGAGGACATCCATCTGGCGGATGTAGATGGAGACGGTGATATGGATGTGTTGTCCGCCTATAAATTTGATAACAAAATCGCGTGGTATGCCAACGATGGCAGTGGAGGGTTCAGCCCAGAACAGGTCATTGCTACTAATGTTCGTAGTGTAAGAGCCGTTTATACGGCTGATATAGATGGCGATGGCGACTTAGATGTGCTGTCCGCTTCTAATAACGACAACAAAATTGCGTGGTATTCCAATCTTGGAAGTGGAAATTTTAGTGCGCAACAAATTATTTCTTTATCCGCCAATGGAGCGTTAGATGTTCATGCAGCGGATGTGGATGGAGATGGCGATATGGATGTATTGTCCGCTTCTGACAATGACAACAAAGTTGCTTGGTATGCCAATAATGGCAGTGGCTTTTTTGGAAGTCAGCAGGTTATTGAATCTTGGTTTGATGATGCAGCAGTGGTGTATACCAGTGATATAGACGGTGATGGCGATTTGGATGTTCTATCAGGGACAGGTGGTTTTACCAATGGTAGAATCTCGTGGTATCCCAATCTTAGTGTTAATTGTGCAGGCCCTAGCACGACCATTCAAATTAGCGGTAATACCATGACCGCTACCGCTACAGGCGCTACTTACCAGTGGTTGGATTGTGGCAATGGCGGGACGCCTATCGCAGGAGCTACCAACGCTGTCTTTATGCCTCCTACCAGTGGCACTTATGCGGTGGAAGTTACTCAAAACGGCTGTACCAATACTTCTACTTGCGTATTGTATACCACAATAGCGGTGCAACAGCTGTCTACAGCCGCTTTAATGGTGAACACCTATCCCAATCCTACTCATGGCGCACTTTCATTGGACTTGGGAACGTTAGAAGCCGCTACCATTACTGTTTATACAGCAAGTGGACAAGTGGTGCAACAACGGGTACTGCAAGGACAAGGCGTTCATGAAATGCATTTAGAAGGAGCGGCAGGTATTTATTTCTTAAAAATAGAAGTAGACAACCGACTCCAATATCATAAAATTATCAAGCAGTAGAGCGTTACCGCTGCCTTAAAATTAGTAACGGTAATAAAATAAGCAGGAAAAGCGAAGCCCTAGAGAGATACACTATTTATCTGTCTAGGGCTTTCTTTATTAAAGTGTGTAAAAGGAATGGAATAAATTACTTCGGCTCCTGCATTTTGCGAATCTGCGGCAGCAAGACTTTTTTGGGCGTGACAGGAATCATCGCCATCATGGCCTTTTGGGCAACCGATAGACCCGACATAATTTCCAATTTGCCCTCAATCATGGCATCGTAGCCGTCTTGCGCCACTTCGCTTGGCGGAAACGGATTTTTGAACAGCTCGGTGCTTTCCATACCCGATACTTCTCCAAAATCGGTAGCGGTAGCGCCAGGCATCAAGGCGGTAACAGTTACATTGGTATCGTGTAATTCCTCTGCTACAGCATTGCTGAAAGAAGTTACAAATGCCTTTGTAGCAAAATAGACCGCCTGCATAGGTCCCGCCATTAAGCTCGCTGTAGAGGAAACATTTAGAATTTTACCGCTGTTGCGTTTTACAAAGTCGGGCAGGAAGAAATGCGTCAAGGCCGCCAAAGCCACCACGTTGAGCTGGATCATAGAACGATCTTTGTCCCAATCGCGTTCGTGGAATTTACCCACGCCGCCAAAACCAGCGTTGTTGATCAAATAATCGACCTCCAGACCTTTGGCTTTTACTGCTTCGTACAGTTCTTTGGGGGCTTGCTCCTTGCTCAAATCTTTGCTGATCACGGTGACCGTAATGCCGTGTTGCTGTTCCAGTTGTGTTTTTAATTCGTGCAATTTATCTTCGCTGCGGGCAACGATAATCAGGTCGCCTTTTTTTTGAGCGTGTATTTTGGCTAGTTCTTTTCCGATACCACTGCTGGCACCTGTAATCAATGCTAATTTAGACATGTTCTATGGTGTGTTATTTAGTTATTGAGGATAGTTGAATCAACAATAAGACAATACAACAGGTGCTTTGTTGTCAATGGAAGTAGTTTAAGCCCTTGTTAACGCAGTAGGTAGGTTAGGGATGCGGAATAGTTGTGAGACCCTCCTGAATGTTCAATTGTTGCAATTGAGTCGCCACCGCTTGTTGTTGCGTAATGTTAAGTTGTGAATATTTAGAAATTACATCGTACCCCTGCGGTGTAAATAAGGTTTTTTAAAGGCAATAACAGCCCAATCGCGCTGCGGCGATACATACAAGATGACCCAAGCACTACTGAGCAAACTCAATAAACCTTTGCCGCGCCACAAAAAATCTGTGTTGGCCGCATTTAAGACCTGATCAAAGCCCCGAATACGTTTGCTGCGGCCATTTTTTTGGTACTGTACCACATCTTCTAAACCACGTTTCCCTTTTCGAGTCGCTACGGTGTAGTTAAATGTTGGTTGGGTTTTGTCCCCCTTCAGCCACATGGGAAAATTGCTTTGATTGATGTACCAACGGCCTTCTAATTCTTGTAAGTGGAGATGCATGTGTAGGATAGATGTTTTTTTAGATGGAAGATGCACATTTCGGCTATCGCACAACGCGCAAGCCACCAGTTGATTTGTCGAGTGGCAAAAAAATCCCTTGACCAGAAAATGAATTCCAATCAAGGGATGATGCTGTATCAAGACAACAAAAGCGTTACATGCTCACCGTAGCTTCTGGCGCGGCTGCCAAAATTTCCTCGTTTGCTTTGTCTTTGTATTGTTCAAAATTTTCTACGAATGAATTGGCCAGGCTTTGTGCTTTGGCGTCGTAGGCTTCTTTATCCTCCCAAGTATTGCGTGGATTCAACACCTCATCTGGTACATTGGGACAAGACGTTGGCATTTGCAAACCAAAGATAGGCAATTCCGCAAAATTAGCGTGGTTAAATTCGCCATTCAACGCGGCGGTAATCATTGCTCTAGTGTATTTCAGGCTCATGCGTTCGCCTGTGCCATAAGCACCGCCAGACCAACCCGTGTTGACCAACCAAACATTTACGTTGTTGGCTTTCATGCGCTCGCCCAACATTTCCGCATACTTAGTAGGATGCAGCGGTAAAAACGGTGCGCCGAAGCAGGTCGAAAATACGGTTACAGGCTCTGTAATACCTGCCTCTGTACCCGCTACTTTAGCTGTGTAACCAGAAATAAAATGGTACATCGCTTGTCCAGGCGTCAACTTAGAGATGGGAGGCAACACGCCAAAGGCATCGCAAGTTAGAAAGAAAATATTCTTGGGAATACCCCCCTTAGACGGTTGCAACGCATTGTCAATGTGATAGATAGGATAAGATACTCGTGTGTTTTGAGTAATGTCTGTATTTTCAAAATCAGGAGTGCGGGTACCTTCTTGGAACTTGATGTTCTCCAAAATGGCTCCGAACTTGATGGCGTTGTAAATCTCTGGCTCTTTCTCCGCAGACAAATCAATGGTCTTGGCATAACAGCCGCCTTCAAAATTAAAGACACCCTCATCCGACCAACCGTGTTCGTCGTCGCCGATCAAATTGCGGTCAGGATCCGCCGAAAGCGTGGTTTTTCCCGTGCCAGAAAGACCGAAGAAAACAGCCGTGTCGCCCGCTTTGCCCACATTGGCCGAACAGTGCATCGACAGCACATCGCGCTCCTGTGGCAAAACGTAATTCAAAACAGAGAAAATCCCTTTCTTAATCTCACCCGTGTAGCCAGTACCACCAATCAAGATAGTTTTGCGGCTAAAGTTTATGACAGCAAAATTGTGCTGGCGCGTACCATCTTCGTCGGCTACTGCCATAAATTCGGGCGCGCACAAAATAGTCCATTGCGGCTCTGCCTTTAGAATTTCGTCGTCAGTGGGGCGCAAAAACATGTTGTTGGCAAATTGAGCCGACCAAGGTTTTTGAGCAACCAAACGCAGCGTCAAGCGGTAATTGTCATCGGCACAAGCGTACGCATCGCGCACATACACTTCTTTGCCTTCCAAATAAGCAACCACTTTGTCGTACAAGCGGTCAAATTTATCGCTGTCAAAAGGCACGTTGATGGCATTCCAATCTACCGTGTCTGCCGTCAGCTTATCTTTAACAATAAAGCGATCCTTGGGGGAGCGCCCTGTAAATTCTCCAGTTTTGATAACCAAGGCTCCAGAATCTGCCAAGACCCCTTCCTCCATCGCAATGGTGCGCTCTACCAATTTGGGTACAGGCAAATTCCAATAAGCGGTTACATTTTTAAGACCAAGCGTAGCTAAATCTGCATTGGGATTTTTTAAGCCTACGTTCTTCATTAGTCGTATTTTTTTTTGTTAAACACTGCTACAGAAACTACTTGACCTAGAGCAAAACCATTAACTAGTAAGACGATTGTACTGCTAGTTAAACGAACGCTCGTGCGGTAACTCTAGGTGAGGATTCAAAATAGCCTAATTCCTTCCTGTAATTAGCGTTATCTAAATTTAATAATAGAGTTTCTTTTTTATTATAATGGGGAGTAGGTCGTAATTACTCCCAAACGAGCCTTGTTTCTTTTTCTTGTAAGAAAATTAGAAAATGAATAGTTCTATAGAATAACCTCATTTCTCGAACTTTGTTAGTAGCCAACAACAAAAATCAACAAAGGTTGTACCAAAGTAAAAGGCTCTTTTGTAGTGGTAGTCAGCTTTTTAAACCCTTCAACCAACTACTGGCAGCCCATAAAAAAAGCAGTTATTCTGATTGTTCAGGACAACTGCTGTAGTTTATTTGTATCAAATGGTAGTAGAACTGGCGTTGACAGCCGCTGTGCGTCCAGGATAGACCAACAAGGCTTTTTCCAAACAATCCATGGCATCGTTTAAGTCGTCTTTGTGCAAGACATAAGCGATGCGCGCTTCCTGCTTGCCCAGCCCTTCGGAATTGTAGAAACCTGCACCAGGTGCCATCATTAAGGTTTTGCCTTTGTATTCAAATTCTTCCAACAGCCATTGGCAAAATTTGTCGCAGTCGTCTACTGGAAATTGTGCAAAGGCATAAAACGCGCCTTTAGGGTTGGGGCAGATGACGCCGTCCATAGCCTGCAAACGGTCTATATCCGTCTGGCGGCGCACATTG
>CAYUZF010000200.1:6629-9685 GCA_964449615.1 uncultured Aureispira sp. | reverse complement strand
TAACTAAAAGCGCGTTATTATCCAATCGGATAGTAACGCGCTTTTTTTTGTTGAATATGACGAGCAAAATATCTGGGCATTGATGCCAAAATAGGAGTGTCAAAACTTCAGTTAATCTTTTGATAAACATGACACTATGTCGCAAAAGCACCACTGGTATAATAATAGCATATAAGGCGATAGATGCCCCACAACGAATACACCATAGGGGAATACATGAAAGTAAACCTTAGTATTATTTACCTAAGTGCTAGGAGTATTAGTTAAAAAATCAAGGCTTTTTTGCTATTTTCCAGCGGTGAACTTTTCAAGTAGCTTTTGCATTGGAATAATTGGTAAATTCAACCGTCCTATAAAAACCGAGCTTCTGAGTTCACAAAACAAAAAAGCACTGGTACACTCTATAAAATAACAGCTATACAATGTTTGAAAAATTAACCGAGAAAGCTCGACAATCTATATTAAAAGCACAAGAATACGTTCGTGACAAAGAACAACAAGATGTTCAAATTGCCCATTTGTTAAAAGGGATGATGGACATAGAGGACAGCGTTATTATTACGTTGCTCAAAAAAGCTTCTGTTGATGTCGCAGAATTAAGCAATCGGTTGTCTCTCATTATGGATACTTATCCTAAGGTATATGGGGGCAACAGCCACGGAAGCCACCTATCTAAAAATGCCAGCAAAGCCATACAAGCTGCACAAAATCTCGCGCAGGATTTAGGGGATGAATACGTAGCTATGGATATGATCTTAGCTGGAATGTTAACGGTATCTACTGACAAAACAGCGAAGTTACTTAAATCTATGGGAGCCGATGAGAAAAAAGTAGGTTCTTCTATTAAAGCAATGCGCAAGGGACAGACGATCAGTAGTCCTACTGGAGAAGATGAGTTTGATGCGCTCAATAAATACGCAGTCAATCTCAATGAACGCGCTCGTAGCGGCAAATTGGATCGTATTATTGGCCGCGACGAAGAGATCCGCCGCATTCTGCACATTTTATCGAGACGTAAAAAGAATAACCCGATTATTATCGGAGAAGCAGGGGTCGGTAAAACGGCTATTGTAGAGGGATTGGCATGGCGTATTGTGGACAACGATGTGCCTGAAATGCTACACAACAAAAAAATATTCTCTTTAGATATGGCTTCTTTGGTAGCAGGTGCCAAATACAAAGGGGAATTTGAAGAGCGCCTAAAAGGAGTGGTAAAAGAAGTAACGACTTCCAACGATGTCATTCTATTTATTGACGAAATTCATACGCTGGTAGGTGCTGGTGGCGGCGGTGGCGGTATGGATGCGGCTAATATTCTAAAGCCAGCTTTGGCAAGAGGAGAGTTAAGAACGATTGGAGCAACTACGCTGGATGAATATCGCAAGTATATCGAGAAAGACAAAGCATTGGAGCGCCGTTTTCAGAAGGTGCGCGTTGACGAGCCTAGTGTTTCTGAAACTGTTGCTATTTTGAGAGGGTTGCGCGACCGCTATGAAATGCACCATAAAGTGCGCATTTTGGACAGCGCTTTAATAGCTGCGGCAGAAATGTCTAATCGTTATGTAAGCGACAGAGCGTTACCTGATAAGGCCATTGATTTGATAGACGAAGCTGCTGCTAAGTTGCGCTTGGAATTGGATTCGGTACCCGAAAATTTGGATGCTTTAGAAAGAAGAAAGCGCCAATTAGAAATTGAAAAAGAGGTAGTGAAACGCGATGGGAACGAGAGTAAGCTGAGTGTTATCAAAAAAGAACTAGCTGAACTGAGCGAGGAACTGATCACGATGCAAACAGCTTGGCAATCAGAAAAAGAACTCATCAACATTATACAGAGCTGCAAAGCTAAGATGGAAGAGTACAAAGTGGAAGCGGAGGAAGCGCGTAGAAATGGCGATTATGCCAAAGTAGCGGAATTAGAATATGGTAAAATTAAAGAACAAGAAGCCTTGTTACAAGGAGCAGAGGCAGACCTCAACAAGTTGTCACCAGAAAAGCGAATGACCGACGGCGAAGTAGATGAGAACGATGTTGCTGATGTGGTTTCGCGTTGGACGGGTATTCCTGTGAGCAAGATGATGGAGAGCGAGCGCGAAAAATTGCTTAAGATGGAACAAAAAATTGGTGAGCGTTTAATTGGGCAAAAAGCAGCAGTAGAAGCCGTTTCCGATGCGGTACGCCGTAGCCGTTCGGGTCTACAAGATGCCAAGCGCCCAATTGGTTCTTTTATATTTATGGGAACAACAGGGGTCGGTAAGACCGAGCTGGCCAAAGCATTAGCCGAATATCTGTTCAACGATGAAAACGCCATTACACGCATAGACATGAGCGAATACATGGAGAAGCATGCCGTGGCGCGGTTGGTAGGCCCCCCTCCAGGCTATGTGGGGTACGAAGAAGGCGGGCAGTTGACGAATGCTGTACGTGAAAAACCGTATTCTATTGTTTTATTGGATGAGATCGAAAAGGCACACCCCGATACCTTTAACATACTTTTGCAGGTGTTGGACGATGGGCGATTGACGGACAACAAAGGGCGTGTAGCAGACTTTAAAAATACCATTATTATCATGACGACCAACATGGGGTCTAACATTATCTATGATAACTTTGCAAACATTGACGAACTATCGCAAGAAGAGCGAAAGCAAATTATTGAGAGTACGCAGGAGAAAGTAGTAGAAGCACTTAAAGACCACATGCGTCCAGAGTTTTTGAATCGAATCGACGAGCAGGTAATGTTTACGCCGCTCAACCGCGAAGAAATCAAGCGCATTATGTTGTTGATGTTCAAAGCGACCCGCAAACGCGTACAGCGGCAGGGCTATGACATTGAATTATCGGAGAAAGCAATAGATGTATTGGCAGAAGAGGGATACGACCCGCAATACGGAGCGCGACCAATGAAACGCGTTCTTCAACGCCGTGTAGACAATGAATTGTCTAAGCATTTATTGGCAGGGGAATTTAATGCAGGAGATACGATTATGGTAGATGCGGATGAAGAGGGAGAACTGATTTTTAAGAGAAAGTAAAAACCGTGGAATAGATGATTATAA
>CAYUZF010000200.1:0-6619 GCA_964449615.1 uncultured Aureispira sp. | reverse complement strand
ATGTCTATAGGTTTTTTTGTTGTTTTTTGTCTCAAAATATTTAATTTAGTATTTTTGGACGAAAGCTGTTTTTTGTGTCTGGTACCCACTAGAAAACGACAAAGCAACAAAAGGTGTTATAAGACGACGATTAAAAAAGAAATTTGTAAAACTGTTTGTTTAGGTAATCAGATAAGAATTAGATAATTGGTTTTGTATCTCTTGTACAGAGCCAGTTTTATCATTAAGAAATCAACTTGCAAATCCTTTAGTTTCTAAACTTATTAGGCCTACTTTTGTTAATAAGGCAAGTACCAATTTATTACAGACAAAATACTTCGTGGTTTCCCCCCCTCTAGTTTGTTTCTATATAGTTCATTGTTGGTCATTACAACTGATAAATACCCAACAGCAGCCGAATGAAACAACAGAGAGTATGTCCTAAACAATAAAACACATGTATAGATATGGGATCTATTAACTGGTTATGGATACCAACTTAATTATACGAAGTGGTTTAAAATAAGATCTCTTGGCAAATTATTCAATTCGTGACCTTGCAAAACTGTCGGGTATCAAAGCGCATACAATCCGTATTTGGGAACAGCGCTACAGCATCATAGAGCCGAAACGAACGGCTTCAAACATTCGCTATTACACCGATTCTGATTTGAAGTTCTTAATGAACATCGCATTTCTGAATCGCAAGGGCATTCGCATCTCTAAAATCGCTAAAATGAGTGAAAGCGATATTAAGAGCGAAGTGGGAAAGCTTTCTAAAACAGAAGCTGAACACACCGATAATTTTCAAGCGTTAGCTATGGCTATGATGGATTTGGACGATCCGCGCATCGCAGAACTAGTCGCTCGATGTTTCGATAAAAATGGAGTAGAAGATGCAATTCTCAGTGTCTTAGTACCGTTTTTGGAAAAAGCAAGTTTATTGTGGCTCACTGGCTCTATCAGCGCCATGCATGAACAATTCGCCAGCTGCGTTATTCGCCGAGAAATTCTCAGTGTCACTAGCCAATTAAAAGTTAAAAGTAAAGGCAAACAGCAAAAAGTTTTGCTGTATCTTCCAGAAGGCGACCAACAAGAACTCTACTTGTTATTTGTTGAGTACATGCTCAAAAAACGCAACATCAACGTCATCTACTTAGGAACGAAGATAGAATTGGAAGATTTAAAGCTGGCCATCTCTGTACATGAGCCTGATTATGTGTATACGATTATTTCCGAGCGCCACAAACGCTATGTATCTGAGCAATATGTACAAGAGGTAAGCAACCAAGTTCAAGATCCTAAGTTACTCGTATCAGGTTTTAAGCACAGTCCTACCAAAAAAGAGGACAATCCCGACAATGTTATTGTACTGGAAGATTTAACTGAATTGTTAGAATTTTTCGACCAACAAGCATAAGCTTCCTAAGTAGGTTTTACAAACGCTGCTCTATAGCAAACGACCTATGGACACTACTTCTTTTATTAGTTATTTGACGCATGAAAAGCGCTGCTCTATACATACAATAGAGGCGTATAAGCATGATTTAGAACAATTTGCAACTTATTGTTGGAATGTATATAACTTAAAGGAGTGGAAAGAGGTTTCCTCTCTGCATTTGCGTTCTTGGGTAGTGCAGCTCATGCAAAATACCATTGCTCCTACCTCTATCCATCGAAAAATATCTGTACTAAAAACCTACCACCGTTTTCTCTGCCAAACCAAGCGGATAGAGGAATATCCTTTTCCAACACTGACTCTACCTAAAAGAAAAGAAAGACTTCCTACCTTTGTAGAAGCGAGTGCCTTAGAACAACTAACGGAAAAAATTCAGTTTCCAGAAGGGTTTGTTGGCCTGCGCGACTATTTGATGTTAGAAATTCTATATGGGACAGGCATGCGGCGCAGTGAATTGATGGCGTTGACTTGGAGCGCTATAAACTGGAACCGCCGACAAATTTCGGTACTTGGTAAAGGAGGAAAGGCGCGATTATTGCCGCTCAATAAAGAATTGATCCTTACCTTAGAGCAGTACAAAGCATCGGTGGCCGCGCATTTTGAAAAGATTCCTGAACAAATATTATTGACCAATAAGGGCAAACCGCTTTACGCTAAATTTGTATATAATACAGTCAAGCGTTACTTGTCGTTGGTGACGACGATAGAGAAGCGCAGTCCACACGTGTTGCGGCATTCGTTTGCAACACATTTGGCAAACAACGGAGCGGATTTGAACGCGATCAAAGAATTGTTGGGACACAGCAGTTTAGCCGCTACTCAAATTTATACCCACAATTCAATTGAACATTTGAAACAGGTCTACGAAAAAGCACACCCTAAGGCCAAAAAATAAAGAGGTGTGTTCGGGAAATTATGGAGAACTTACAGAAACAACGGTGGAGCAAAGTAGCAATGGAAGGCATTTGGTGGCTGCTTACAGCAATAGTTGCCTTTTTAGTGGTGCAGCCATTATGGGTAGATTTTAAGCGCTACGACTTCATTTATGAACTCATTCTTTACGTCATCGTTTTTATTACTTTTGCGCGTTACGTTTTCTTTCTGAAATACACTTTTTTGGCGTATTTTCAGAAAATGAAGTTCAGGATTTTTTAGAGCGCCAGAATAGTGGGTTGCAAGAAGCCGAAATCTACTTCAAAGATGATATGGGGTTTCAAGATCGGGAAGATACCTTGGCCTATTTATCCAAAGTGTATACCTTCTTTGCCATTGCGGCTATCATTACTGTGATTATCACGCCGTTTAGATTGCTAAAATCTTATTGGCGCGTGTACAACAAAACGGGTACTGTCTAAAGACAACCTAAGTAGTACCCCCAACTATTGTATAACTGAAGTATGTGATTGTACTTTGCAAATGCCAACGATTATGTCAAAATTAGTTCTGATGCTGCTCGGCTGTAGTCTGGTCTCTATTACTTGGGCACAGCCTACCCTCAATCCAAAATTTGAGCAAAAAATAGAAAATCTAATTCAACACAGTGTGCCGACGATAACTTGTGAACGCTTGAATGAAAAAATGAGTATACCTAATTTGGTCTTGTTAGATGCTAGAGAAAAGAAAGAGTTCCAGACCTCTCATTTAAAAAATGCTGTGTGGGTGGGTTATAAGACGTTTGATAAGAAACAAGTAGCTGCTGTACCCAAAGACGCCATTGTGGTGGTCTATTGTTCCGTTGGTTATAGAAGTGAAAAAATTGGCGAACAACTCAAAGCACTAGGATACAACCGCGTATACAACCTTTACGGAGGTGTTTTTGAATGGGCCAACCGCGCTTATCTTTTGCTGAACGAGCAAGAACAACCTACTCAATCGGTACATGCCTACAATAAGAACTGGGGACGCTGGCTAGAGCGCGGCCAAAAAGTGTATTAATTGTTACCTTCATCACCAATACCCACTTTAACTATGAAGTTTCCAACCAAAACAGAATGTCATTCCTGTTTCGATACCTACATCGAGCATTTGCCTAAGCGCGACCCTGTACAATTGTTGCAAGAAACTAAGGCCTATGGCGCACACATTTTAGCTCAAATTCCAGCCAACAAATACGACTATGCCTACGCCGCAGGAAAATGGACCGTTAAAGGCTTGTTGTTGCACCTAATTGATACCGAGCAAATTATGGCTTATAGAGCCTTGCGGTTTGCCCGCAACGATTTTGAAAACGCTTTGCCCTACGACCAAGATGATTATGCCTTGCAGTCTCGTGCCGAGAACATAACTTGGGCACAGTTGCGTAAACACTACGATTTGCTGCGCGATACGACCATACAGCAATTTTCTATGTACGATGCAGAACAAGAAGCACGCGGTGGAAGTACTGTTTTTCCAAATTCAGTGCGGGCAATTGCTAGTATTATTTCGGGGCACCAGTTGCACCATTTATACGTTTTGCAACGCCGTTATTTGGAAGATACGCCTGTGTTGTTGGATGCTTTTTTAGCACAGCAAAGCTAATGGGCATCTACTGGAAAGACGTGCGCAACCTGTGGTCTAAAATGACGCTGCGCCGCTTGTGGAACGCTGCTAAGGTCTACAGTTCTTTTTATCTGACCAAATGGCTGAAACGTCCCATTCAATGGGGGCTGCCCTTTTCTATTTCGGTAGAACCAACCACCGCTTGCAATTTACGCTGTCCAGAATGTCCCAGTGGTTTGAGGGCTTTTACTAGAAATACAGGTAATTTAAAGACCGACTTTTTTAGAAAAATCATGGATGAGTTGGGCGAGCAGTTGTTCTACTTGACCTTTTATTTTCAGGGTGAACCTTATATTAATCCCGCTTTTTTAGACATGGTACGCCTAGCGCACGAACGAGGAATTTATACCGCGACTTCAACCAACGCGCATTTTCTGAACGATAAGAATGCTAGAGCAACTATTGAATCAGGACTCGATCGCCTAATTATTTCCGTAGACGGTACCACCCAAGAAGTATACGAAGCCTACCGCAAGGAGGGTAGTTTAGAAAAGGTCTTGGCAGGTGCGCGCAATGTCGTGCGTTGGAAAAAGCAATTAAAGTCCAACACTCCGCACATTATTTTTCAGTTTTTAGTCGTGCGGCCCAACGAACACCAAATCGAAGCCGTAAAAGCATTGGCGAAAGAGATCGGCGTAGACGAAGTAAAACTTAAGACGGCTCAAATATACGACTACAAACAAGGCAACCCATTGATTCCAACCCTAGACAAATACGCCCGCTATGCTCAGCAATCCGATGGCAGTTATCGCATCAAAAACGAACTGCTCAACCACTGCTGGAAGTTGTGGCATTCTTGTGTGATTACTTGGGACGGGTGGGTCGTGCCTTGTTGTTTTGACAAGGATGCGCACTATCGTTTAGGAAGCTTACAACACGAAAGCTTTGCCAGCCTCTGGCACAACGACGCTTACCGCAATTTTCGGCAACAATTGTTGCAAGGGCGTGACCAAATTGACATTTGTACCAATTGTACAGAGGGCTGCCGCGTTTGGCATTGATTTTTACTTCATAAAAAATTACAGCATGCAATTCAACATAAAATATGCCTTACTAGTTACTGGGTTATTTATGCTAACCTTGATGGCTTGCCAACCAAAAGGCCCTGTAGAGCGCCCTTCGAATTCTACAGACAACCCACCCAACCAAGCGCTAGAACGCCAACCCGAACAATGGCTTTCTGCCAATGGCCAATCTATAGGCTATTACAGCTATGAGCAATTTGAGAAATTGTTACAGGGCAATAACGATACGACGTACATTGTAAATTTCTGGGCTACTTGGTGCGCGCCTTGTGTCAAAGAGTTACCCCATTTCCAAAAATTGTATAAAAAGTACAAGGACAAAAAAGTACACTTAATGTTGGTTAGCTTGGATTTTGAAAAGCAACTTGAACGCAAATTGTATCCTTTTTTGGACAAACACCAGTTGGAAGGGGAAGTGCTTCTGCTCAGTCAAAAAGGAATGAACGATTGGATTGGTGAAATCAACCGCGATTGGGAAGGCTCTCTGCCTGCTACATTGATTTACAAAGGGGGGAAACAGGTATTCTATCCGCATAGCTTTGAATACAGTGAGTTGGAAATCAAGCTGCGCAGATTTATGAACTTGTAACGTATGAGAAGGTACAAACTGTTGTTGTGTAGTATTCTGCTGGGTGTTTTTAACTGTACACAACGACCCATCGAAACAACTGTATTTGGGAATGAAGATACGTTGCCCTATCAAATTCCCACTGCCGTTATTAATAGAATAAAAAACTACACAGGAGGGGATGATTCTAGTGCCTACGCCATTACAAAACCGTTGGAAGCTGTTGCAGCGCGAGCAGGCGCGACAGAAGGCATCGACCACGATGGTCTTAAGGTGTTGTTTGTAGACTTGGATGGAGATTTTAAGTTAGAAATTGTTTTGGAAGCGGGGGTTTTGGAAGATAAATCGGTTTGGGTATTACAACAGCGCGATCAACATTGGTACTGCATTTTTAGAAAGATTTTTTGGCAAAAATACGAATCTAAACCGTTGGTATTGGTCAATAACAGCAGTAATCAGAAGCTATTTTATGGTTTGGAAATGGGCGCATCTGGCACAGGTGTTTATTCTGAATACGTTTATTTTTATAAATTGATCAAGGGAGAGGTAGTAGAAGTATTGCGTTTGGCTAAGGAAGTGCGTGCCAGCGAAGCGGGGACTATTTTAGACCAATCATACTACAATACTTTCTTAGTTGAAGACTGGGCAAGAGAAGACGCCATACACGTAGCCTACAACTATGAACTCGCACCCAACTCCCTAGCATTCGACAGCGACCGCATTCCTTTAACGAGCCTTGCACGGGAAGGGACGCTTACGTATTATTGGAACGCACAACAAAACCGATATTTGCCCAACTGGCTAGAAATACAGCAGCAAATAAGCCCTCAAAAAATAGAGGCGTTGGAAAGTTTGGGGAAAGACAGTTTGTTGTACACCGCTTTTCGTACCGATATTCAAGAAAAAATAAAACGGGAAACAAACCAAGCGCAACAGTTCTGGCGCAGTTACGAGCGTAAGGTTCTACAACAGTTTGGTAAGTTCTAAAACAGTAACTACAGTGTAACAAAAATAATCAACCATTTTTAAGCGAGCCTTTTTTCCCGA
>CAYUZF010000199.1:9243-9767 GCA_964449615.1 uncultured Aureispira sp. | reverse complement strand
TCTACAAAATCAATTTTATACTGCAAACATTTCATCTGCAACTGTTGCTTGTACTTCTGCACCTGCTCCACATAGAATTCTTTCACTTGGTTGGATTGCACCCGTACTTTTTCCCCTGATTCAATATCTACAAAAACATAAGGGCGGTTCTCAAACTCAAAATCCAGCTCGTAGCGTTTGTCTACTACATGAAATAGGATAACCTCGTGTTTGTTGTACTTTAAATGTTGTAAAGCTGAAAAAAGTTGTTCGCTTTCTTGCCCATTCTCAAACATGTCGCTAAAAATAACCACCAGCGAACGTTTGTGTGTGGCTTCCGCAATTTTATGGAGTGAAGGGGCGATGGACGTAGTTCTGTCGCGTACAGGGTTGTTGAGCAATTGCTCCAAATGCGCCATAATTAGGTTGTAGTGGCGGGTGCTGGATTTGGCGGCGGTGTGTTTGTCCAAATCGGCGGCGAACGTACTCAGCCCAAAGGCATCGCGTTGTTTTTTAAGCAGATTCATCAAGGTAGCGGCGGCAAG
>CAYUZF010000199.1:6074-9233 GCA_964449615.1 uncultured Aureispira sp. | reverse complement strand
CTTATTGATGTGTGGCGTGTTGCGCGTAGTCGGCGCTTCTGGAAAATACATGGAAGAGGACGTATCCATTACAATCTGACAGCGCAAATTGGTTTCTTCTTCGTACTGTTTGATGTACAAACGGTCGGTGCGGGCAAAAACTTTCCAGTCGATGTTTTTAATAGAATCGCCTGGGTTGTAAATGCGATGCTCGGCAAATTCTACCGAAAAACCGTGAAAAGGGCTTTTGTGCAAACCAATGATAAAACCCTCCACTAGTAATTCTAAATTTCCCGTCTCGCGTACATCGTACTCCTTCAAAATATTCATAGTGCCTGTTGCTTTCTTGTAATAACGACTAGAGTAGGGGCTAAGATGCCTAAAATTTGGAAAAATTAAGAAGGTCTCCTCCGTTTACACCCTACTTAAAGAATCAATATACAACGATTTGCGGACTCCTTTAGTTGTGCTTTTGTTAAAACACAAAAATAGCAGGAGCAACATCTGCGCAGTGTTCGATGTTGCTCCTGATTTAAAAAATAGGCGGTAGGTTCTATTACAAACGTTTTACACCTTCTTCCTCTTCTTCTACATCTTCGTAATTCTCAGGTACTTCTTCTATGTTAGTATCTCTTCGAGAGCGACCACCACCCATTACTTTTTCTACGTTGTCCAATAAAAATTGCAACGCATTGGTATCCTGATCGCGCATGCGGAAATACAAGTTGGTTTTGAAATCGTTGCCCGTAGGGTTCATGCTTTTAAACTCTATTCTACTGAACACCTTTTCTAGTTCCATCACTTCGTTGGGCATAGCATCTTCTTGATTGGCGTAGGCCTTTTGAGCAACGCGGCTAATTTGGCGGGCATCCAACATGCCGTACATGACATAGCCCGACATCTCTGTAACGCTGGCTAAGGGCAGTTGCTTGGTAGAGGGAAAGCCGTTGAGGTTTTTGGCAATCTGGTCGTCGTTGGTAAACATCAAAAGGCCATCTTTCATAATAATATAAAAATCAATGCCTGCTTCCTCTTTAATTTGTGGCACCGTCCAAACGCCTGCTTGTTGTTCTATCAAGCCGCCCATGTTTACACCCAAGTCAATAAAGTGGCGAATGCTGGCCTCGTTGCCATACCCCATCATCAAGTTCATAACAGGCATCACTTCCTCTACCATTTCCGTTTGCTCTTCCCAGCTGTCGCTTTCTTCGTTGTACTTAAAATCGGCAACTTCGCGCTTGGTTACGCGCATGTCGGTCAAAGCGAGCATCATGTCGCCAGTAAGCATTTCGTAGGTTTCCTCTTCGTCTAAGAAAATATCTACAATATCCATCATATTCATTGCTAGACGCGTTTCTTTGGTATCCTGCTCTTTAAGAACACGGTGGATTTCTTGGCCGTAGGTCATCATAAACCCTTTCAAATCCATAGAAAAGCTGTACAAGCCCATCAAGTTGGTTTTGTCAACGTACTTAAAGAATTTTTTATTGATGCCACCTTTGGCGTAAGCCGCATCGGTCACGCGCTTCATACTAGGGTTGAGGCGCATGTTGGTTTTAATTTCCGCTTCTCCTGCTCTAAAATAGCCTTGACCAGAGAACAGTGTATTTTCGGTTAAGCTGGACAAGGCACCCAATACGCCGCGAATTTCCATGGGCACCAGCGCTTGGTCGGGCATCAAATTGCCATAATCCGCCCAGAAGCTCATGTCCGCATCTTTGGCGATGGACTCTTGGAGGTATTTGTTGCCTTCCAACGATTGCTTGGGACTTACTTTGTTCAAATCTAAAGCGTGTTGCAACAGCGCTTTGTTGCGGCGCGCATCAAACTCGTCGCGGTCTTCAAAAAAGCTGTATTCCATCGTCGTACCCGAAACAATAACGCGTTCGCTGTTCCAAGTAATTACCATATCGTTGCTCAATACCGTAGAATTAGCGCCCGCGACGATAACCTCTTTTTGGCGCTGGTCAGACATAATGCCTTCCAAAAAGTTTTTGAATTTTCGGCTATCGGTGATGGGAATCACCAAGTTAATCATCATCGCGTCCATGTCTCTTTCTGTGTACAAGTCTTCGTTTTTGGACGTAGGGCGTTGTCCCCAAATATAGACGTCTTCGCGCACATTTACGCCTGCTTTGCTCGGTTCGGCGAGTTGTCCAGCTACTTTTTTGACGCGTTCCTCTGTTGCTTCGCCTCCTGCAAACTGAATCAACATAGGGGCGATTACTTCGTTGATTTTGTATTTATCTTTGGTTTCCTTGTTGATCTTGTTATAAGTCATACCAGGATGTAAATTAATGAGAAAAACCACTTGGTCTTTGTCAATAAAACGCTGCATGGTAGACTGTTGGGCGAAAGCCATCGAAGTCCATAACAAGGTTATTAATGCGAGTGCAAAATTTTTAATCATTAGTTGTGTTGTTTATTGAGAGTTGCTATAAAAACTCTAAGAATGTTGATAATTAGAAGGAGGATTTAGGAAGTTGGTTCTATTAGTTAATGGTTTAAATTCGCATTTTGTGAACAACGACCGTTGTTTTTTTTCGACTTGCGTCAACTTTTTGCCGTTTTTTGTACCTTTCGGCTGTTAACGGCTTGTTAAAGAGTACAAAATTAAGTACTGTTAGGTTCCTTTCCCCTGAAATTTTTGCTCAAAATTTAGATTAAAACATTTGGTAGAAAGAATAATACCCAAGATTGCAGGCAGAGCCGAAATAAGCTGTTATTTTGTGCTTGCTTTTTCTTTATCATACTGAAGTTGTATAAAAGTAGGTCTTCGCGGGAACCCCGAACCCAGCTGGCTCGCGTAAACAACAAAGGCTAGGCGAACTACAAGCGCAGCGCTCATGAGCAACGCGAACTAAGCCATTACTCATTTTTAAACAACTTCACTAACAAACAAGCATGCAGCAGCCTTTGCAGATCACCGTCATTGGATTTGGTTATTGGGGGCCCAATTTGGTACGCAATTTTGAGGCGCATCCCCACGCCCGTGTCACCCAAGTAGTGGACAACCGCCCCGAGCGTTTGCAACAATTGCAACAGCGCTATCCGCATATTGGCGCTAGTACCGATGCGTTGGCCGCCATCACAAACACCGCCATAGACGCCGTTGTTATTGCTACGCCTGTTTTTACACATTTTGAATTGGCAAAAGCCGCCTTAGAAGCGGGCAAACAT
>CAYUZF010000199.1:2635-6058 GCA_964449615.1 uncultured Aureispira sp. | reverse complement strand
GCTGTTGGAAAAACCAATGGTCACCACCGTGCGCGAGGCAGATGTACTGATAGCACTTGCGACTCGAAAAGGCTTGACGTTGATGGTCGACCACACCTATCTATACACGGGGGCGGTCGAGATCATCAAAGAGTATGTGGATCAGGGTAAAATTGGCAACCTGCAATACATTGATTCTACGCGCATCAATTTGGGCTTGTTCCAGCCCGATGTAAACGTACTGTGGGATTTGGCACCGCACGACATTTCTATTCTCAACCACCTCATCCAAGAAGCGCCTTACAGCGTGCAGGCGACAGGCATTTCTCACACCAACAACGGCATTGAAAACATCGCCTACCTCACTGTCAATTACCAGAGCAACCGCATTGCCCATTTCAATTGCTCGTGGACGTCGCCCGTAAAAATCCGTAAGTTTCTCATCGGTGGCGACGAGAAAATGATTGTTTTTGACGACACGGAGCCCACCGAAAAAATCCGCGTGTACGATACGCGCTACCACTACACCGAACGGCGCAGCGACGAGGACAAACGCCGCGTATTGGTGGATTACCGCGTGGGCGATATCCACATTCCCAAAGTACCTCTAAAAGAAGCCTTAGCAGGTGTAGCAGCCGATTTTATTGAGTCGATTCTACAAAGACGGACGCCGCTGTCGAGTGCTTGGTCGGGGCGACAAGTAGTGCAGTTGTTGGAGGCTTCGCAGCTGTCGATTAAGAACGGGGGGAAGGAAGTGGTGGTGTAGGGATTCAATTTAATAAGTAGGGTTCGTACATCACAATAAATCAGCTTTTGCAACAAATTCCCCACTCCCCCCAAAAAAACTTATCTTCACTCTTCATTTTAACCATCCCCTTCCAACATCAAACCACTGCACGTGTCCACACCACAACAAAGCTGGTCCATTATCATCCTCTGTTACAACGAAGCAGGCAACATCGGACGGGTGTTGCGCGAAGCGCAGGCGCTGTTGCCCCAACTCTCGACCGAAGGCGGGGAGTTGATTGTCGTGAACGACGGCAGCAGCGACGGAACGCACGCCGCGATAGAAGCGTTTCGAAAAGCGCAGCCTACTGCACGGGTGCAGTACATTCGACATACAGAAAATTTGGGGATTGGCCCCGCACTGCATGCTGGGTACGCCCGCGCCCGCGCCGAAAATGTCGTGATGGTGCCTGGCGATGGACAATTTAATTTAGAGGAATTGTTGCCGCATAAAAATTTGGCTGCGGATACCATTTTGGCCTTTTATCGGGTGGAGAACATGACCTATACCTTGACGCGGAACGTGTTGTCTTTGTTCAACAGTTGGCTCAACCGCTTTTTTTTGGGCTTGACCTTGCGGGACGTGAACTGGGTGAAAGCTTACAAAACGGCTGCGGTGCAGGCGCTTTCGTTGGAGGTGCAAAGTTCTTTGGTGGAGTCGGAAATTTGCAGCAAACTGCTGTATCAAAAACACCACGCCTTGGAAATAGAATCTAAGTATTGGCCGCGCCAGACGGGGGAGAGCAAGGGGGCTTCCTGGGCAATTGTGCGCCAAGCCCTAGTCGACATTCCCGTTTTAATCCGCGCTTTTTGGCGCTTTAAACGGCGCCAAAAGAAGCTTGTACGCCACTAAATAGGGGTTTGTACAACATGCCGCACTTTTTTTGTCAACTTCTCATAAAAAAACAATAATTTTAAGGGTTCATTTTGCTTAATCCACTTACCGTAGGGCAAGGCTGTTGGCTATTTTTATAAAAAAAAACAGCGCCTCTACCAATAATACCGCATGTCCAACAAAAGAAAAAAAGGGCGCACTGGCTCTGCTGCTGCTCCTAAGAAGCCCACTCCAAAACCCCACCAGTATCAAGGCAAATTATCGCTGATTATTCCTTTGTACAATGAGGCCAAGCGTTTGGAGCGCATGACAAAAACGTTGAGAAGATTTGAAGCTGAGTGGAGCCAACCTTACGAGGTGTTGCTGGTCAACGATGGCAGTACAGATGATACTTTGGCGCGCTTAGAGAAGGAATTTGGAACGGTTACTTCTGATGGACAGGGCGTGCAATACCGCATTTTGAACCAAGAACAAAACGCGGGTAAAGGGCATGCGCTCAAACGCGGCGTCGCCGAGGCCGAAGGCGACCACCTGTTGACCCTAGACGCCGATATGGCGTGCAGCCCAACCGTGCTGTTTACGTGGCTACAACAACTGCCCAACCAATCCTTTAACGACCACACTGTCTACATCGGCTCGCGAGAGCATCCCGATTCTAAAATTGCCGCTGAGGGGCAGCGCCGCACCCTAGGGCGGCTGTTTAACGGCTGGGTGCAACTGCTCACAGGTAGCAACAGCCGCGATACGCAGTGCGGGTTCAAACTGTATCCTAGAGCAATTGGCCAGTGGTTGTTTGAACAAATGGCGGTGAAAGGCTGGGCGCACGATGTAGAATTGCTGCATTTGGCGCATTTGCATACCATTGCTGTGGAAGAAATGCCCGTGGTTTGGGAAGAAGTGGCGGATTCCAAAGTATCGGTTTGGTCGGATGGTATCAAAATGGGGATCAGTGCTTTTTTCTTGGTGTTGAGCAATACTTTTCGCTTTATATTTACACAGCCGCTAAAAGAGCAGGCGCGCGGGCTAAAACTCAACCCCAACGGCGACCCGCCGATCTACCGTTTGTTGTTTGGGTTGCTGTCTGTTGTGTTGCTGTTTTTAATGCCTTATTTGAGCTTTGATTATGGAATTACAGCAGACGAGGAAGTGCAACGTTTGTACGGCGAACATGTGTTGAGCTATTTTGAATCGGATGGGGTAGATGGCACGGCTTTGACGTTCCAAAACTTGTATCTCTACGGGGGGATGTTTGATTATTGGATGGCTTATTTGCATAAATATTGGTTTCCCGAATGGGATGTATACGAAATGCGGCACTTTTTTAATGCGTTGCTGGGAGCCGTACTGTTGATTTCTACGGGGCTGCTGGCCAAATCTGTGTCGCAGCGCTGGCAAGTGGCTTTCTGGGCGTTGGTGTTTATTGCGTTGTCGCCGCGTATTTTTGGACACGCTATGAACAACCCCAAAGATATTCCCTTTGCGTTTAGCTACGTCTTTACGCTGTATTTTATGATGAATTTTGTGCGCCAATTGCCCCGGCCTTCTATTCAGGCAATATTAGGGTTGATTGTGGGGATTGGCATTAGTATTAATATACGGGTTGGTGGGGTCTTATTGATTCCTTATTTGTTTTTGTTTACAGGCGGTGCTTTTGTAGTAGAACCGCGGTTGCGTCCACAGCTAAAAAACGTGGGTTTGCTCCTTAAGTTAGGTCTTTTATTGGTTTTTATTAGTGGAATGGGCTACTTGGCGGGATCGCTGTATTGGCCATTTGCCCAAGAAGACCCGATTGGTGGACCGCGTTTGGCATTGGCCGAAATGTC
>CAYUZF010000199.1:0-2625 GCA_964449615.1 uncultured Aureispira sp. | reverse complement strand
ACAACGGGCATTCGCATGGTTTGGAACGGGCAGCATTATTGGTCGGATTTTTTGCCCTGGAACTACATCATCAAATGGTTTAGTATTGCTACACCTGCTCTGATTTTGTTGGGAAGTTTGGCGGTGGTTTTTCCTATTTTAAAAGACGAAAAAAATCGTTGGCTGCTGCTGATGGTTATTTTTACAGGTGTTTTTCCTGTGGCTTATGCTATTTTTAAAGACTCTGCCTTGTACGATGGAATGCGCCACTTTTTGTTTGTGTATCCTATTTTGGTCATCATGGCGGCTTATGGCATTCAGTACGCTGTAGCGCAGGGGCAAAGCAGTAAAAAATGGTTGCCCCTAGGCGTGTCGTTGTTGTTGCTGCTGGGCTTGTATTCGCCTATTCGTTGGATGGTGGTTAGCCACCCGAATCAGTATATGTATTTCAATGAATTTTTTGGAGGCATCAAGAACGCTTACAATATTAATGAAACGGACTACTGGATGAATTCTGTAAAAGAGGCGGCCAATTGGGCAGTGGAAAACTTGCCCGAAATGCAAGCGGGCGATTCTGTCAACATTGCTACCCAGGCGCACAAACCGCTGCGGCATTATTTAGAGCCGTACAAAGAACAGGGGGTTGTGGCGGTGTATACCCGTTACCACGACCGCATCAAGCACGACTGGGACTACGGCTTGTACATCACGCGTTTTGTAAATAGAGACTTTATTAAAAACGGCTTGTTTCCTCCAGGGGAAGAAGTCATTTATACCAAAGAAATAGATGGCGTACCCATTTGGACAATTACCAAACGCTCGGCCATTAACAAGGCTGCCCATGCTGCCGACGAGGCGTTCAAAGCCAAAGACAATGCCCGTGCGATTGGGCTGTTGGAGGCGGCTGTAGCCGAAAATCCCAAAGACGAAAGTGCTTGGATTTTATTGTCCCAATATTATTTACAAACTGGTCAAATGCCCAACGCCAAAGCGGCCTTAGACACCCTAGAAAATTATTCGCCCACCTATTCCAATAGTTTGGGACTAAAAGGGTTGTATTATTTACAAAACGCACAACCGGCCAAAGCCATTGATTATTTTGAGCGCGCTACTGCGTCCAACATCAAATACGTATTTGGCCATTTCCATTTGGCGCGTCTGTACGCTAATAAAGGTCAATTACAAGAAGCGTTGGATCGTTTGGAACTGTTTGACCGCTACGGCGGACAGCCGCGGCAGGGGTATGACTTAGCGATTCAGATTGCTGCTAATTTGCAAAACGATGCTGTAGCGAGTTACTTCAAAGCAAAGAAAGCTTACTTGGCTGGCGACGGCGCAACGGCGCAACAAGAGTTGGCGCGTTCTTTGGCCATTTTGCCAGATTACGAACCTGCCTTGCGTCTCAGCGCTGATTTTGACAAACTAAGGAACAGCCAACAGCGAGAAGCAGCGCGCCAAAAGCGGTTGCGCAAACAAGGGAAGTAAGCACAGCCCATTATTAACGAAAAAAACAACAACATGGATTATAAAGATTATCAAGCAGGACAAACCGCCGACAATTTCTGGTTTAGAGCCAAATATGGTTTGATTGAATTGTTAATGGAAAAAAACAGCCAGAAGGAAGGCGACGCGCCGCTAAAAATTTTAAGCATTGGCACGGGAACGGGCGACGACCTGAAAATTTTGAAGAAGTTTGGCAACAACTACGTGACGGATATTTTGCCTGAAGCCCTGGCAGTTGTTCCCGATGAGGATTGTTTTGAAAAGCGCCTTGCGGATGCGACCAACTTGCCCTACGAGGATGATTTTTTTGATATTGTGGTGTCGTTTGATGTGTTTGAACACATTGAAGACGACAAAAAAGCCGTGAAAGAGGTGTATCGTGTCCTCAAAAAAGGCGCTTCGTTGGTGTACTCGGTACCTGCTGGCCCAGGCTTGTTTAGCAGCCACGATGTAGCGCTAGAACACCACCGCCGTTACAACAAAAAAATGGTCAAGCAGCTGTTTAAAGATTTTGAGGAGGTGAAAATGTTTTCTTGGAATTCTTTGCTCTACCCCTTGATCGCCGCTTCTAGGATTAAAAACAAAAACAAAGAACCCCGAGTGGATCATCCAGAATTTCCAGGTTTTGTGGACTCGATGTTTTACAATTTACTGCGCTTTGATAATTTCTTGATTCGCCGTGGCGTGAGTTTGCCTGTAGGGGTGAGTATTGCGGGCTGGTGCCAAAAGTAGGCATAAGGTGCAAGGAGCAAGTGCATTTGCTCCTTGCTTGCAAATACCGCCCTCGAAAGCCGTGCTTTATTTTTGCAGAACCGCAACGATGTAGGGCCGTTCTACCCACACCCCTGCTGTATCTTCAATCTGGTCGGTGCGGTCTTCAAAACCCACTTTGGTCAACCCAGCCTGTGCCGCTAATTGCTGGATCGTTTCTTTATCAATAAGGTTGAACCGCTTCCCAATTACAGGGGATTGTTCTAAGTAGGAACGATGGGCAAACGCAACGATAAGACGGCCTTTAGGGCTTAACGTACGTGCCATTTCTTGCATCAAATGCGCAGGTTGTTCCCAAAAATAAATGGTATTCACCGTAAAAATACGATCAAAAGAATCCTCTTCAAAAGGTAGATTGGTGCCATCGTAAAG
>CAYUZF010000198.1:8149-9948 GCA_964449615.1 uncultured Aureispira sp. | reverse complement strand
GCAATTTTTTTAACGATGCTTCGATTCAACGATGGGAATTTATTATCCTTTTGGGGTTAACGATGGGGTTATCGGCTTTGTGTATTGATACCGTGTTGCCTGCCTTGTCGCCGATGCAAGAAGCCTTGCAGGTCAAAGGAGAGAACCAAATGCAATACATTATTTCCGTGCTCTTTTTGGGTTTGGCCGTTGGACAATTGTTTTATGGCACGCTTTCCGACTGTTTTGGTCGCCGTTGGCCTATGTTTGCAGGTTTTGTTCTTTTGTTTGTAGGAACCGTTGTTGCTTTTTTTGCACAGAGTTTAACGGTTATGCTCGTAGGGCGATTTTTGCAGGGGTTCGGCCTAGCCAGTCCACGCACGGTAAGTCTAGCCATTGTACGGGATCAATTTAAGGGCGATCAAATGGCAAAAGTCATGTCTTTTGTGATGGCTATTTTTATGCTCATTCCCATTATAGCCCCAAGTACAGGACAATTGATTATAAATGTGGCCGATTGGCGTATTATTTTTGTAGTCATTGCGGGCGTTAGCTTGTTGCTACTGGTTTGGTTTATGCTTAGAATGCCCGAAACGTATCCAGAAGAGGAGCGCATGGAGTTTTCGGGCAAAGCATTTCTCAACTCTATTAAAGAAGTAGCGCGGCACAAAGATGCCCTTGCTTACATGCTTATGTGTGGCCTGATGACGGGGGCTTTTGTCGGTTTTTTAAATTGCATTCAGCAGGTATTACAACAGCAGTACGATTTAGGCAAACAGTTTGCGCTCTACATGGGCGGCCTGTCGGCATTCATTGGTGTTGCTTCTTTTGTGAATGGCTGGTTGGTCAAGCGTTTTGGAATGCGTTCTATTGTGTTGGTTGCGCTGGGTGTTGTACTGATGTGGTCGGCTGTGTTTACAGGAGGGTTGTTGTTTGGAGGGTGGAAATTGTCGCTTTGGGCGAGTTTGGCCTATTTGGCGGGCGCTCTATTTTGTACAGGTTTTTTATTTGGGAACATGAACAGCCTAGCGATGGCACCACTCGGCGCGGTGGCTGGCATGGCGTCTACATTGGTTGGAGCCGCCACAAATTTGATTGGTACGGGAGTAGGAACGTTGATTAGCCTGCAATACACGGACAGTATTTTGCCTATTGTAGTGGGGTATGTATGTACGGCATTGTTAGGAATTGGGTTGGTTGTATGGGGCAAGTTTTACGAGAACCGTCAAAAAAAATATCTTAAAACGATGCAGTTGCAGCATGGCTAGCGGTGAAATTTAGTAGGTTTGTTGTACAATATACACTATTCTAACAGCGAACTACAGTACAACATGACCAAACCAACCAACAATCAACTCAAAGTCGCTTTGGCGCAAATAGCTCCCGTTTGGCTCAACCGAGAAAAAACACTAGAAAAAGTAAAACAGGCCATGCAAGAGGCCGCCGAAGAAGGAGCAGAACTCATTGTTTTTGGCGAGGGGTTGGTGCCTGGCTATCCTTTTTGGTTGGCGCTGACAGATGGGGCGGAGTGGAACAAACCTGTGGTTAAGGAACTACATGCCCATTATGCCCGCAACAGCGTAGACATAGAACGCGGTGATTTACAAGCCGTTTGCAGCCTAGCCAAAACGCATCAACTTGCTGTTTATTTGGGCGTTATAGAACGCCCCCAAGACCGAGGGGGGCACAGTTTGTACGCTTCTTTGGTTTACATCGACCAACAAGGCATTATCCAATCCATACACCGCAAATTGCAACCCACCTACGACGAGCGCCTGACTTGGTCGCCTGGCGACGGACATGGCTTGCGGGTTCACGCT
>CAYUZF010000198.1:0-8073 GCA_964449615.1 uncultured Aureispira sp. | reverse complement strand
AAAGAATTTACAGTGGGCGGCCTCAATTGCTGGGAAAACTGGATGCCGCTGCCCCGTGCGGCGCTCTATGCACAGGGCGAAAATCTGCACGTTGCAGTTTGGCCAGGCAGCGACCACAACACCCAAGACATTACGCGGTTTATCGCAAAAGAAGCGCGTTCTTTTGTCGTTTCCGTGTCTTGTCTAATGAAAAAAAGCGATTTTCCAAGCGATACGCCCCACTTGGAGGCTATTTTAGCAAAAGCTCCTGATGTGCTGACCAATGGCGGTTCGTGCATTGCAGGGCCCGATGGGACATTCATCGTAGCACCCGATACCCAAACGGAGGGCAACATCTACCAAATATTGGATGTTAACCGCGTTTACGAAGAGCGGCAGAATTTTGATCCAGTAGGGCATTATTCGCGGCCTGATGTCACACAGTTGCAGGTCAATCGCCAACGGCAAAGCACGGTACAGTTTAAGGAGGAGAATTAGCGGTGTGTTTCTACAACCTTACACCGCAATTTTACCAGCGCGCACCATTTCGGCATAGGCTTTTGCAAAATAAGTCAACACAACATCTGCGCCTGCTCGTTTGATGGATAACAACATTTCGGGCATGGCCTGTTCGAAATTCAACCAGCCGTTTTGACAGGCGGCAATCAGCATCGCGCATTCGCCACTGACGTTGTAAGCGGCAATGGGCAATTCACAATGCTCTTTGAGCAGGTGAATGATGTCTAAGTAGGGCAGGGCAGGCTTAACCATTAAATAATCTGCGCCTTCTTGAATATCCAGATTGGCCTCAATCAATGCTTCGCGCTTGTTGGCGGGATTCATCTGGTACGTTTTTTTGTCGCCTGCTTTGGGGGCGGAGTCCAGCGCATCGCGGAAGGGGCCGTAAAATGCAGAGGCATATTTGGCGGTATAAGACATGATAGAAACATCCAAATAACCCGCCTCGTCCAATTCTTCGCGCATAAAACCTACGCGGCCATCCATCATATCCGATGGGCCCAAAATATCGGCTCCTGCCTGAGCTTGCGCCACGGCCATTTTGCCCAAAATCGGCAGCGTTTCATCGTTGAGAATAGCCCCGTCCGATACCAACCCGTCGTGTCCGTCCGAGCTGTAGGGGTCCATTGCTACATCCGTCATCAAACAAGTTTCGGGAAAGGTTTCCTTGATTTTGCGTAAAGCGTGCAGGTAAAAATTCTCTTCGGCATAGCTGTAACTCGCTACTCGGTCTTTGAGGGCTTCGTCTATAGCGGGAAAAAGCACAAAGGTGCGCAAACCCAGTTCTAGGCAAGTTTCGATTTCTGGCAACAGCCGATCTAGCGACCAGCGGTAATTGCCAGGGAGCGAAGGCACTTCTTCTTTTTTATTTTCACCATCGTACAAAAAAAACGGATAGATCAATTGCTGGACGTGTAAGTGGGTTTCTTGCGCGTGAAAGCGGACAGCGGCACTTTTACGGTTGCGTCTAGGTCGGTGGTACATAGTGTGTTGGTATAGAATTAGCCAAAAAGACTTTGTTTGTAATAAAAAAACCAAATGAAACAATAAATCACCGTTGGCACCATAATACCACGGATGAATTCCTCCATATAACGTCTATTGGCGATATAGGTTGGGATTAAATTAAAACAAAAGGCCATTAGCACCAGCGTACTCTCCTTGAAACCCGTCCAGAGAAACTTGTCGTTGCCCGTTACGCTCACAGAGTCGGAGTTGACCAATGCCCCATCCAAATAATATAAAACGGCATAAGCAACCAGAGGAATAATAACACCAGAGATAAAACCATTGATAAATTTATTTTTCAGCATGATTAAGCGGTAAGTTTTTAGAAATAAAAAGGGCAACAAAGGGCGGTCTGGCCCTTCATCACCTACAAACAATGCAGAAAATTGCCAAAGTTACAGCCCTGTCAAATGATCCAAGCTGTTCAGGGCGTTGTGCTGGGTTAAATCGTGCATAACAGGCACCACCGAAACATAGCCATTTTCTAACGCCCAAATATCGGATTCTTCGCCTTGGTCTAGGTAGACGTATTTGCCTTTGAGCCAATAATATTTTCTACCCATTGGATCTTCGCCTTCTTGAAAATCTTCTGCCCAGTGGCCATCGGCTTGGCGACAAATGCGAATGCCTTTGATGTCTTTTAGCGGCAGCTTGGGAATATTGACATTGAGGAGTTTAGCGTCTCCGAGGCCGTGGTGCAAGGTGCGCTCTACCAATTGGCGAATGATGTGTTGCGATGCCGAGAAATCCGCATCCGCTGCAAAGTCCAACAATGAAAAACCAATGGAGGGAATCCCCTCGAGAGAAGCTTCCATAGCCGCAGACATGGTGCCTGAATAGAGAACGTTGGTAGAAGCATTGGAGCCGTGGTTGACGCCCGATAGACAAAGGCGTACTTGGCGTTCTCTGAGCACGACGTACTTGGCAATTTTGATGCAATCTACAGGCGTACCCGAACATTCATAGGCCTCTACTTCGGGGCCAAATATATCCACGCTGCGCAAGCGAATCGGGTCTTCAATGGTGATGGAATGCCCTTGAGCAGATTGCGGGCTGTCGGGTGCTACCACAACGACTTGACCGTAATCTTTGGCTACTTCAATCAGGCTTTCAATACCGCCTGCGGTGATTCCATCGTCGTTGCTAATTAGAATAATTGGTTGATTGGACATGCTGTTTTTTTGCTGGTTTAAAATATAGTGACCGAAGTCCCCCCAAAATTATAAAAACTACCCTTACAATTCGTCATATCCTTTAAAAGTTCTTAAAATTGATGTACTAAAAACGGGCGTACTCTACAGGGTATCTCCCTATGTTGTTCTAACCTCCATTAAATCAGCAAAAAATGAAGACAGTAAAAGAGCGTTTGAGCCAGTTGAGAAAAGCCATGGCCGATGCACATATAGATGCCTTAATTCTTCCTGCCAACGATCCCCACCAAAGTGAATATGTAGCGGACTACTGGAAAGCACGAGAATATTTCTCAGGGTTTACAGGGTCGGCAGGCGTGTTGATCGTGTTGGCGGATTACGCTGCCCTATGGACAGATTCCCGCTATTTTTTGCAAGCAGAGCAAGAGTTGGCAGGGACTGGCGTTACCCTGCACCGCTTGGGGCAACAAGCAGCGCCCGAGCACATACACTGGCTGGTAGATTATTTGCCGAAAGGCGCCGCCATAGGCCTAGAAGCGCCCATGTTTTCGGTACACCAAGTACAGCAATTGGAGCAATTGGGCGAGGCAAAAGACCTTAAAATTCTTCCTGCAAAGAGTTTGGTAAGCAATGTTTGGGAAAAACGCCCCAGCTTGCCCAATTCTGTAGCCTATGATTTTGAGGTGCACTACACAGGCGCTTCGCGCGAAGATAAGTTGGCGCGGGTACGGGCCTTTATGCAGCAGCAAGGTGTGGATTTTTATTTTGTGAGCGCTTTGCACGGAATTGCTTGGTTGCTCAACATTCGCGCTTGGGACATTGATTACACGCCAGTGGTGTTGTCTTATTTGCTTGTTGGAAAAGAAGAGGCCAGTTTGTTTGTCAAGGATTATAAAGTGCCCACTGTTTTACAAGAAAAACTCAAGAAGGCAGGCATTCGCATCAAAGACTATTCTGCTGTAACGCACGGTTTAGCAGCGGTGTCGCCCAATAAGTTGATCTATGCAGATCGTCATACGTTTAGCTGGAATTTGCAGATGGTTACGCACAACAATGTGTTGCTAGGGGATTCAGTGATTACGCCGTGGTTAGCCATTAAAAATCCAACAGAGATTCAACACATGCGCGAAGTGATGGTCAAAGACGGCATAGCTTTGTTGCAGTTGTACCGTTGGTTGGAGCGCCGTTTGAAACAACAAACGGTAAAAGAGACCGAAGTGGCCGAGCAGTTGACTGCATTCAGAAGTGAGCAGGAAGGTTACAAAGGCGATAGTTTTGCTGCTATTGTGGGGTATAAAGGCAATGGAGCGATTGTGCATTACCATGCTCAAGAGGATACTTGTGCCGAGATTGAAAACGATGGCATATTATTGCTGGACAGCGGTGGTCAATACATCAACGGCACGACCGATATTACCCGAACTGTACATTTTGGAACCCCAACTGCCGAACAGAAAAAACATTATACCTTAGTCTTAAAAGGCAACATTGCGCTACAAACTGCTCATTTTCCGAAAGGTATTTCGGGCGCGCAGCTCGATACACTGGCCCGTTTGCCACTGTGGAACGAGGGGTTGAATTATGGACAGGGCATGGGGTAGGCTTTTTCTTAGGGGTACACGAAGCGCCGCATGGATTTGCCCCCAACATTAAGAGCAGCCGAGGCGCGACGCCTATCGCGGCCAATACCATCTCTTCTAATGAGCCAGGGTATTACCAAGCGGGAGAGTACGGTATTCGCATCGAAAATTTAATGCTCTGCGTACCTTCGGATAAACATCCTGATTTTTTGACGCATGAGGTGTTGACGTTGTTTCCTATTGCTACCAATTTGATCGACGAAGCTCTGTTGACGCCCAGCGAACGCCAATGGCTCAACAATTATCATCAAAAAGTGTACGCGGGTTTGTCTTCTCAACTAGAGGAGCAGGATCGTGCTTGGTTGTGGGAGCGTTGCCAAGCGATATAGGATAGGCTGCATGCTTGTAAGAAAGGTGTATAAGGGGTAAAGCTCATCGGGTAGTGCTGAGACGTTGCCCCCTATACCCTTACTTCTAAACGGTTCTCAAAGCATCTGATTCTACGATGTGTTGCCCCGCTTCCCCTTGTGTAACATACTGCTGCATAGCTTTGGCAACTTGGCTGCCCTCTATGCCTTTGTATTTATCGGGAATCAAAAAGCTAAGTCCTTTAGCGGCTACTTTTCCTATGCTTTCGCCCAATCTGAATTCGTCGCGTTCGCCCAGCAACAAAGAAGGCCGAACGATGTAGAGCGTTTCCCAGCCTTGCGCCTGTAGGGCGGCTTCCATTTCGCCTTTGACGCGGCTGTACAGCACTTTGCTGTTGGCATCAGCACCCATAGAAGACACAACGGCCATGCGGCGCGCCCCTTGTTCCTGTGCCAAAGCAGCGGTTTGTACAACATAATCGTAATCTACCTTTCTGAAGGCTTCTGGGGAGCCCGCTTTTTTAATAGTGGTTCCCAAGCAGCAGTACACATGGTTAGCAGTTAGCAGGTCGGCTTGTGGGTGGTCGTAGTCGTAGCGCTCTTGTATGAGCTTGGGATGTTCTAGTTCTAACGGTGTGCGAACGAGTACTTTGACGGTGTCGTAATAAGGGTTCTCTAAGAGTTGTTGAGTAAGTGCTTGACCAATAAGTCCTGTAGCGCCCAGTATAAGAGCAGTTTTTGCAGCCATAATCTATCGTGTGGTTTTTCTTTTGGCATACTAAACAGTAGCGCTGTGAAATTGGTTGCAAGAAGGGGAATCCTATTTTCTAAGCAGCAGCAACCTACAACTATGCAAACTATTACAACTAAAGGCGGTACTAAATTGGCTTATCGTTTACAGCAAGGGCGCGGTGTACCCTTTGTATTTATTCATGGTGCTTACCTAGAATCGGGAGCTTGGCAACCCCAATTGCAGGCATTGAAGGGCTTTACTTATGCGCTGGTAGATTTGCGCGGACATGGACAGTCGGAAAAAACGAGTGGTATATATTCGGTGGAACAATTTGCAGAAGATGTGGCAGATTTGCTAGAACAATTGGGCTGGGAACAGGTCATCGTAGTTGGACATTCTTTGGGGGGAATGGTAGCGCAAGTTCTAGCGGTAGAAGTACCGCGCTTGGTACATCGCTTGATGCTGATTGATACGTCTTTTGGCGTGCGCTCCAATAAATGGGAAGCCTTTTTGACCAATATCACCATGCCTTTCTTTTCGATGATACCTGTTAAGTGGCAAGCCCGTTTGTTTGCCGATCAAATTGGAAAACACAGCACTACAGGCAAAGCCTATGTTCTAAAGACCATCACCGCCCATGCAGCCGACAAAACCAACTACAGCGCTATATGGCAGGCAGTTGTTCATTACGATGGCTATGCCCAATTAAAACTTATTGACTGTCCCACATTGATCTTGGTAGGAGCAAAAAATCCCCAAACACACCAACAGGCGCGGATCATGCAGCAACAGATTCCAGATGCCCAACTTATGGTCATAGAAAACGCAGGGCATCTAGTTCCCTGGGATAATGCAACAGCTGTAAACGAAATCTTGCTGGGGCTGCATCATGGCGGGTAGATGGGTGCGTTTGTAACGGGGTAAGGCAAGGAGTTGTTAGTCTACTTCTCGTACACATCGGCAGAACATCAGCCTGTTTAGCCACAACCTAGAACTGATGTAAAACGTTTTTTTGCTAATGCTAGCTCTACAGTATTTTTTATCTACCCAATAGTATTTGGCGGTGTAATTGTCTTTTGGTGCACACCAGTAGTAGCAGGTAGTAGAGTCTTCTTCTTGTTTAGAATGAAAACTAATATAGTCAGTTCCAGTAATACCAGATGTACGGTAATACCTCCTTCCTGTAGGTTCATAGTTAGGTAGAGAGTCTCTTTGGTTAGCTGTAGCAGAAGCATTGTCCCACTGGCAATTCGCATGTTGCTCATTGAGCTTTTCCCATTCTTCAGGAGTCGGTAAGCGCCAACCTTTAGGACATACTTTCACCGCCGCGGGTAAATCGTAGAAGGATCCCATTTCAGTACAATTTATGTTAGGTGGGCAGTAACTTCCTAAGCCGATGTAATCGTACTCATACATAAAGTTATCTCCCATGTCGTAGTTGATGTTGTCGATCATCCACCATAAATTATTATAACGGCGGATGCGGTAGGTTTGCCCGTCTCGGGGGGCTGTTAGAGTGCTGTCTTTTGTTGTAGCGAGTACTATCTTCTAGCGAAAACACGCTGCCAGCAGAAGCCTCGGGAGATACTCGTCCATAGGCAAATAATTTGCCCTCGGCGGTTTCTCCTAGACTGAGGGTAATGGGCAGGTGCAATCGAATGTTGGAGATGGGCATGCCGTTGGTTTGCCCGTTGTTGAGGTTTTCTCGTAGGGCTTCGAGCAGGTTATTAATGGTGCGCTCTGCTATCGCTGCCACGTTGTCCAAAAGCGTTTGTAGTTGTTCGCCAACTGTCGCTTGAATGGCATCAATGACCAATTGGCCTATATTAATCATAGGAAAATTAATAGAAATATCTTGGATACCCATAAAATCGTCAATGTTAATGGGAAACCATTCTAAATACGCGGATAAAGGCTGCATCGGCGCACTTTCAAAAGCATTACCTAGTGCGCGAATCATAGCGGGAATGTCCAATTGCTGCACCAAACTTCTCAACATTTCCTCGATGATGTTTTCGTTTTCCCAAACAACGTCCCAACCCAATTCTAGGTACTTTACCGCTCGATTTAAAACAAGGTCAATCTTAGTTTTTAAAATGCTGCCTTTAATTTGTTCTACGGTGGGCAAGACGGTTTCTAGCGTATCAAAATCCTGCTCAAACGTCCCCGCTTGTACTGCTTTGTTGTAATTGCCGATAAGCGATTGGTAAAGCTTTCCGCTGTTGATTTGCTCCGTAAACAAATCGTCTAGGGTAGTCAGTTCTATCGAAAATCCTGCGGCTACAATTCCTTTTTGAATAGGCGCAAAAAATTCTTGCAGTGCTAAGAGCGCGTGGTTGGTCTTAAACAAACGCCCCAAATTGTTCGCTAGGTCTTGAGTTCTATAGTTGTATTTACCCGCGGTCTCATTAATACCCAATTTATTGAGCAATTGATCCACCGATTTGACCCAAGTCTTAACGCTATTTTTGTAAGCTTCAAATTGGCTCTTAATAACCGTAGCCTTCAACAACTGCAAATAGTTGCTGGCGCGAACGCCCAAGAAGTTGTCTGCGGCGTCCCCGCCTTCAAAATTACTCGCTTTAATAAGCGCTTGAATAGCAAGGCGCAGAGGTTCCAATTGTGTGCGAACGGCGCCTACAAGTTCTACTGTTGCGACCACGTTGGAAGTACCCAAGCTGTTTTTAAGTAGTCACACAAAAGAAAGCGTGTAATAAAAAGTGAGGTATTTTTTT
>CAYUZF010000197.1:0-9969 GCA_964449615.1 uncultured Aureispira sp. | reverse complement strand
AAAACTTAAATAACTTCTTACACACTGTACTAAATACCATAAAAGAACCACATATGCCAATTCCAAAAAGGGAAACGGTCACCAACTAGACCGTTTCCCCTTTTGCGTTACCAAAACGTCAACTTTCTTAAGTTCCCGCTAAAATAGCAGTAAGGCTGCCAGGCAAAGCAAAAAATCCACTAGCTTTTTTGTACCTTTGTGCGTTCATAATTAGAAAAAATAAGGCACCGCGTCTTTTAGACAAGGCCTATTATTATTTTGATAGCTTAGTACGAGTTGGCTTGGGAATGGTTACGATGAAGAGACTCCCTATACCAGTTGTTCTAAAAAAATTAACAAACGCATGGAAAATAAAGCAACCGCCGTCAACAATAGCGTTTTGACGCAACTGAATCGAATCATTCAACAGCGCATTATGGTCATTGACGGCGCTATGGGTACCATGATTCAAGAATATAAACTCAGGGAAGAAGATTATCGGGGCAAGCGCTGGCAAGACTTTCCCGTCGACCTCAAAGGCAACAACGAATTGTTGTCCATCACGCGCCCCGATGTGATCGAAAACATCCACAAGGCCTACCTCAAAGCAGGCGCCGATATTATAGAAACCAATACGTTTAGCGCCAATGCGATCTCACAGGAGGATTACGACTTGGCCGATGTGGTCTATGAAATGAATGTAGCCTCGGCGCAGTGCGCCCGCCGTGCCGCCAGTTATTACAGCCAAATTGACCCAGAAAAACCGCGTTTTGTGGCAGGAGCCATTGGACCAACCAGCAAAACGGCTTCCATGTCGCCCGACGTAAACGACCCAGGGTTTCGCGCCATTACTTTTGACGATTTAGTAGCGGCTTATTACGAGCAGGTGCGAGGGTTGGCCGATGGGGGGTGTGATTTGTTTTTGATCGAAACAGTCTTTGATACGCTCAACTGTAAGGCAGCTTTGTTTGCAATTGATAAATATTGCGAGGAAGCAGGGCGCGCTTATCCGATTATGGTATCTGGCACCATTACCGACGCCAGTGGCCGCACCTTATCAGGACAAACCGTAGAAGCGTTTTGGATTTCGGTCAGTCATGCTAATTTGTTTAGCGTAGGATTGAACTGCGCGTTGGGAGCCACCGAAATGCGTCCGCACATCGAAGCCTTATCAAAAATAAGCAATTGCTACATCAGCGCTTACCCCAATGCGGGTTTGCCCAATGAATTCGGCGAATACGACCAAGATGGGGAGGAGATGAGCACGTACATCCGCGATTTTGCAGCCAGTGGATTGGTGAACATCATTGGCGGTTGCTGCGGTACCTCACCCGAACACATCCAGTGCATGGCCGAAGCCGTACAGGGCTTGCCCGTACGCCAGCGCCACGATACCAAACCTTATGCTCAATACAGCGGTTTAGAGCCGTTGATTGCACGCGAGAATTTGAATTTTATCAATGTAGGGGAGCGCACCAACGTCACTGGGTCGCGTAAGTTTGCGCGTTTGATTAAAAACGGCAATTACGAAGAAGCCTTATCCGTAGCGCGCCAACAGGTAGAAGGTGGCGCGCAAGTTATTGACGTAAACATGGACGAAGGGTTGCTAGACTCCAAACAAGCAATGGTCACGTTCCTCCACCTCATTGCTGCCGAACCCGACATCGCCAAACTGCCTATTATGATTGATTCCTCGAAATGGGAAGTAATAGAAGCAGGACTCAAATGTGTGCAGGGCAAATCTATTGTCAATTCTATTTCTCTAAAAGAGGGCGAAGCCAAATTCATAGAACACGCCAAACTCTGCCAGCGCTACGGCGCGGCTATGATTGTGATGGCATTTGATACCGAAGGGCAAGCCGATACTACCGAGCGCAAAGTAGAAATTTGCCACCGCGCTTACAAAATTCTTACCGAGCAAGTAGGCGTCCTGCCACAGGATATTATTTTTGACCCCAATATTTTTGCGATTGGAACAGGCATTGAAGAACACGCCAATTACGGGGTGTATTTTATAGAAGCTTGTCGCGAAATAAAACGCCGCATGCCTTTGGTGAAAATATCTGGTGGGGTAAGCAATATTTCCTTCTCTTTTAGAGGCAACAACGTTATTCGCGAAGCCATACACGCGGTGTTTTTATACCACGCCGTACAAGCGGGGATGGATATGGGCATCGTAAACGCGGGAATGATGGAAGTGTACGAAGACATTCCCAAAGCGTTGTTAGAACGCGTAGAAGATTTGTTGTTCAACCGCCGTGCAGACGCTACCGACCGTTTGATGGAGTACGCCGAAACGGTTAAGGGACAGGGCAAAAAGCGCGTAGTAGATTTGTCTTGGCGCGAAGGAACGGTAGAAGAGCGCTTAACGCATTCTTTGGTAAAAGGCATTACCGATTATATTATAGAAGATACCAAAGAAGCACACGACAAATATGTAAGTCCTCTGACGGTGATCGAAGAACCGCTAATGGCGGGGATGAACGTGGTAGGGGACTTGTTTGGCGCAGGTAAAATGTTTCTACCGCAAGTGGTAAAATCTGCGCGGGTCATGAAACAAGCTGTTGCCTATTTAACCCCTTTCATCGAACAAGAAAAAAGCAGTTCTGGAGCCAGCTCCAAAGGAAAAATCCTAATGGCAACGGTAAAAGGCGATGTCCACGATATTGGTAAAAACATCGTAGGAATTGTATTGGCCTGTAACAACTATGAAATCATAGATTTGGGCGTGATGGTAACCGCAGATACCATTCTAAAAGCAGCGCGCAAAGAACAAGTAGACATCATTGGCCTAAGCGGTTTAATTACGCCCTCGCTAGATGAAATGGTTTATGTGGCTAAAGAAATGCAGCGACAGGGCTTCAAAATTCCGTTGATGATTGGCGGTGCTACTACTTCTAAGACACACACAGCGGTCAAAATTGAGCCGCAATACGAAAATGGCATTGCCGTACACGTCTTAGACGCCTCGCGCTCGGTCACGGTCGCCAGTGCGCTGCTCAACCAAAACGAAGAAGAACAAGCCGCCTACGTCGACGGCATTCGCAAAGAATTTGAGGAAGTGCGTCTGCGTCGTGGCAACCGAAAATCTGCCAAAAAATACCTGACGTTCAAAAAAGCAAAAGCCAATAAATTACAGTTGGATTGGGACAATTATACACCGCCCAAACCCCACTTCTTGGGCACCAAAGTCTTTAAAAATTTTGATTTGAATATTTTGCGCAACTACATCGACTGGACGCCTTTCTTTGCCAGTTGGCAATTGCGGGGTCGCTACCCAGAAATCTTGGACGATGAAATCGTAGGCGTAGAATGTAGCAAATTATTTGAAGATGCACAGGTGTTGTTGCAACAGATTATAGACGAAAAATGGCTTTCCGCCAGCGCGATCATTGGGTTTTACCCCGCCAATACGGTAGAGGACGACCGCATCGAAGTCTATGCCGATGAAAGCCGCACAGAGGTGATTAAAACACTAGAACATTTGCGCCAGCAGCGCCAAAAAGCACCAGGACAAGCCAATTATTCGTTGGCGGATTTTATCGCGCCCAAAGAGAGCGGCGTGGCGGATTACATCGGTGGGTTTGCCGTCACCGCAGGGGGCGATATCGAACAACACGTCAAGCGTTTTGAAGAGGCATTAGACGACTACAATGCCATCATGACTAAAGCGTTGGCTGATCGGTTGGCAGAGGCGTTCGCCGAATACCTGCACCAGCAAGTACGCCGCGAACATTGGGGCTACCAAAAGCAGGAGGAGTTGAGCAACGAAGAGTTGATCAAAGAGCGCTACCAGGGTATTCGCCCAGCGCCTGGCTACCCCGCTTGCCCAGAACACACGGAAAAACGCAGCTTATTTGAATTGATGGACGTAACCGAAAACACGGGAATTTTCCTAACCGAAAGCTGTGCTATGTATCCTGCGGCTTCGGTGAGTGGCTGGTATTTCTCGCATCCAGAATCGCGGTATTTTGGATTGGGCAACATCGAAAAAGATCAAGTAGAAGCTTACGCAGAACGCAAAGGCATGCACCGAGAGGAAGCCGAACGTTGGTTGATGCCTGTTCTAAATTACGATATTTAGCGAAAGCGAAACACCACAACTCCCAACAACAAAAGCGTCCGTCGAACCAGTCGACAGACGCTTTTTTAATTCAATCACATTACCAATTTTCCTCCTTTCTACTGCTCGTTGAGCGGAGTCGAAACGAGCAGTAGGTTTAAATCGTGCGATTGGCATCGAAATTCTCCAAATAATCGGCTACACGGCGCAAGAATGAACCGCCCAACATACCGTCCACTACACGGTGGTCGTAAGAAAGCGATAAGAACATCATTTGGCGTACCGCAATCACATCTCCGTATTCGGTTTCTACTACCGCAGGTTTTTTGCGAATTGCACCCACTGCTAAGATTGCAACTTGTGGCTGGTTGATGATGGGGGTGCCCATTACATTGCCAAATGTACCGACGTTGGTCAGTGTAAACGTACCGCCTTGAATTTCGTCGGGGCGCAATTTATTTTGACGGGCGCGGGTGGCTAGGTCATTCACCGTTTTGGTGAGACCCGTCATGTTAAGCATATCTGCATTTTTGATCACAGGCACAATCAAATTACCCGTAGGCAAGGCCGCCGCCATACCGATGTTAATATCTTTGTAGCGCACAATTTCTTGTCCGTCTACGGCCACATTAACCATCGGAAAATCTTGAATGGCTTTGACGACCGCCTCTACAAAAATAGGCGTGAAGGTAATCTTCTCTCCGTGGCGCTCTTGAAATTCTTTTTTAACTTTGCTTCTCCAATTAAACAAATCGGTGACGTCTGCTTCTACAAAAGAAGTAACGTGGGGCGAAACGTGTTTGGACATCACCATGTGATCCGAGATCATACGGCGCATTCTATCCATCTCTATAATTTCTACGTTGCCGCTTCTATTGACGGGAGGCGTTTTAAATTGTGGCATGCCCACACCTGAACTAGTACCGTTGCTACCGCCCGAAGGTGCCGCTTGTTTGGTAGGTGTTTTTGTTTTAGAAGGTGCCACTTGTTGCTGGCCTCTGTTTTCTAAATAAACCAACATATCCGCTTTGGTGACGCGTTGGTCTTTGCCTGTGCCCGTGATTTGCTCCAATTCTGCTAGGTCTATGCCTTCTTCCTTTGCAATGCTCTTAACCAAGGGAGAATAAAAACGCTTGGCTTGACTCGTATCCAAACCCGACGCCGCTACGGAAGTTTTGGCGGAAATGGTGCTGGTAGAAGGCTGTGCTTCGGGTTGTGAACTGGCATCTGCAATGGCAGGCGAAGCCTGAACTTCTGCGGCGCTGTCGGTTTCGATCAGTGCAATCGCTGTTCCGATAGCGACGGTATCGCCTTCTTCGAATAGGATTTCCACCAACTTGCCCTCTACAGGCGAAGGCACTTCGGTGTCTACTTTATCTGTAGCAATAACCACTACATTTTCGTCCATTTCTATGGTGTCACCTACTGCTTTCTCCCAATTGAGAATGGTTGCTTCTATGACACTTTCACCCAACTTGGGCATAATCAATTCGACCTTAGCCATTGTAATCCTTTGTTTCGTGTGAGAATCCTAATTCAAGCGCAAAAGTACAAAAAATAGCGCATCGTAGGGTATAAAAAATAGCCTTTTATTTCGAGAGCGCAAGACCGACTAGCGCCGTATCTGGTTCGCTGGCAAAGCTTGCAACAGAAATAACCGCAACAAGTTCAATGAGATGGTGGTGGTGCGCTCTATATTTTGAAGGCGATCTTTGCCCAATTTTAACCGCTTGGTATACAATTCTTCGCCTACCGCAATGGCTACCCAAATGGTACCGACGGGTTTTTCGGGGCTGCCTCCTGTTGGCCCAGCTACCCCCGACACCGCTATAGCACAATCTACCCCCATTAAAGTTTGGGTGCCTCTGGCCATTTGTACGACGACGGCTTCACTGACCGCCCCACACTCCTCTAGGGTTTGTTCTTTGACTTGTAGTACTTGTCGTTTTATAGTATTAGAATAGGCCACTACACTGCCTTCGTAATACGCCGAACTTCCAGCTACAGAAGTAATCTTGTGGGCAATGTTGCCCCCTGTACAGCTTTCGGCCGTTCCTAAGGTGTATCCTTTTTTTAATAAAATACTCCCTACAGCGCGTTCGATGGTATCCCCTTGCTCTCCAAAAATAAGCGTACCCAAAAGCGGCGGCAATTCCCGCACATAATCATCCAACTGCGACTCCAAAATCATGGCGTCTTCGCCGTAAGCACTTAAGCGCAAGCGCACAAGCCCCACTGTAGAGTCGGGCAAATAAGCCAGTCTAATGTTAGAAGGCAGCTCCGCTTCGAAGGTTTGGAGCAGCTCTGCAATATCGGTTTCTCCCTTGCCCGTCGTACAAACAGTGTGGTGTAGAATAGTAGGGAAGTGGAATTGGCGCTGCAAACGCGGAATAACTTCCTGTTGCATTAAGTAGTATACTTCTCGTGGTACGCCTGGCATAGCAACCACAATGTTGCTATCGCGTTCGAACCACATGCCCGAAGCCGTACCCGCTTTGTTAATCAAAACGGTAGCTCCATCGGGCATTTCTGCCTGCACGCGGTAGCGCTCATCGGCTACGCGGCCATACTGGGCAAACAATTGCTGCATGTTTTTGAAGCTCGGCTCGTGGTAAACCATGTCCATCCCGAAGTAATCGGCCAACGCCTTTTTGGTAACATCGTCTTTGGTGGGGCCTAGCCCCCCTGTTACAAACACCAAGTTAGTATGCTTCAAGGCTTGCTCCACAGCTGCTTGAATAGCCGTTATCGTATCGGCAATAACGACCACTTGATGCACCGCAATCCCGCTTTGATTGAGCTGGTCTGCCATCCAGCTTGCATTGGTGTTGACAATGTGCCCAATTAAAATTTCGTCTCCTATGTTAATTATGGTTGCTTTCATATTGTTGTTATTTGAATAGGGTAGTGCCTGCAAAAAGAGCGACGCTGTAGCAAGGTAAGGAAGTTGTATAACTTGGGGGAGTAGTGCTCTACTTTTTTTCTCTTAATGCAGCAACAAGGGAAGACAAAAGAGAAGCTCCCAAAAGGAATGAACCAAGTTGCCAACAATATCCTTACCTTAGCGGTTTATTCCACGCCTATTTTTATTGACAAGCTACTCCAAATAGTATGAAACTCACCAATGATATTCGCGCGATTATACAGCATTCTATTAGCGTAAAGCAGCAACTACTAGCAGAGGAAGCTTGCATGGAAGCGCTAGAAAGCCTTGTGCCTTTGCTGTTGACCTGTTTTAAAGCTGGTGGAAAGGTGTTGTGGTGTGGTAATGGGGGCAGTGCTGCCGATGCCCAACACTTGGCTGCAGAATTTTCTGGCCGCTTTTACTTGGATCGAGCCCCTTTGTTTTCGGAGGCGCTGCACGTCAACAGTTCTTATATGACGGCCGTGTCCAACGACTATGATTTCACGGAAGTGTATGCACGCTTGGTTCGCGCCAAAGGGCAAGTAGGTGATGTGTTGATTGGCTTATCGACTTCGGGCAATTCTCCAAATATTGTAAAAGCATTGGCGCAAGCCCAACAACAAGGCCTAAAAACAGTAGCTTGGACAGGAACAGGAGGGGGCGCGCTCAAAAACCATGCCGATGTATGGTGTGCGGTGCCTTCTTCGGATACGCCCAGAATTCAAGAAGCGCATCTGTTGATGGGGCATGCAATCTGTGCGCTGGTCGAGCAACAATTGTTTGGAGAAAACTAGCGCAGTTGCTGGGGGGGCATGCGCGCTTTGTAAGCACTAAATAAAATTATTTTGTGCTATTTTATTAGATTTGTAATAGGATGAAATGCGCTTCAAATAGGTCGCTGAAGAATAAAGTTTCCCTTTTCTTGAAAAAAAACAACCATTTGCGCTATAAAATGCAGCACCTGCCAATATTTGTTCTTCATAGGGGGAAGAACCTTATTTGTTTTGTCCCTACGGGGAGTAAAAAAAAGATAAAAATTGCTTTTTGGACTAGGTCTGGAAAAAAAATCCATTTTTATAAAAAACAGGTTTTAAAGCCCCTAGAATAGCCTTTTTTTTGTTTTGTCGGGCTTCTCGCATCCCATTAATTATCATTCTATTATCTCTATTTTATGAGTACTTAAAGCCAATACTTTATAACAACATATAGCCTTAAAAAGTTGTTAACAAAGTGGTGCAGCATGGCAAAAATACGCCTTAGAGAGTTAAAAAAACTTTAACAAATTGTAAATGTACTGACTTTTATCAGTACATTTGACGGGTAAAGTACTTTTATTTAACCTCAAAAAAACAGGTTTTTTATGAAATTATTCAACACGTTGCTAGTGTTGCTCATCTTCTCCTTCGGGACGTATGCCCAAAATCTAATTACGGGTACCGTTACGGAAGATTCAGGTGAGCCCGTCATTGGAGCAACTATTTTAGTACAAGGTACTGCTCTGGGTACAACTACTAATCTCGATGGTCAATATTCGATCGAGGTTCCAGAGACAGCCAAAGCACTGGTATTTAGCTATATCGGATATGCTACACAAGAAATCCTCATCGAAGGTCAATCTTCCATTAACGTTACTATGTCTGAAGGAGTTGACTTGGACAAGGTAGTGGTTACTGCACTGGGAATTTCTCGTAAAGAGAAAACATTGGCTTATGCTTCACAACAAGTAGATGGGGAGGAAATCACCAAAACTAGAGATGCCAACTTTTTGAATACCCTACAAGGTAAAGTAGCAGGGGTACAAATCACTGGTTCTTCTAACTTGGGTGGTTCTACGCGCATCATTTTGCGTGGTGCTGGGTCTATCACAGGTGATAACCAACCTTTATTCGTAGTAGATGGAGTTCCAATGGACAACTCTAACTTCACCGACAACAACCAAAACCGTGGTGCTGGTGGATACGATTATGGTAACGCTATTGCTGACATCAACCCTGATGACATTGAGTCGATCAATGTTTTGAAAGGACCTGCTGGTACAGCTTTGTACGGCAACCGTGGTGCAAACGGTGTCATCATGATTACTACTAAGCAAGGTTCTAGACCTGCTGATGCGCGTTCTGCTATTGGTGTGTCTATCAATTCTGGTATCCAGTTCAACGAAGTGGCGGTATTGCCCAACTACCAAAACCGTTATGGTGGAGGTGCTGGTAGCACGTTTGGTCGCTCTGTTTTGGACACCAACCAATTGATCGCTGATTTCGGTTACGATGGTAGCTGGGGCCCCGAACTAGATGGTCAACAAGTTAGACAATGGGATTCTTACGATCCTGCTGACGCTGCTAACTTCGGTCAAACTAGAGCTTGGGAAGCCAACCCTACTAACGTAAAAGATTTCTTCCGTACAGGTGTTTTAGCTACCAACAGTATTGCCTTAAACGGTGCCAACACTACAGGTGCTTTCCGTTTGTCTTACGCCAACGTTCGCCAAACGGGGACACAAGAAAACTCTTCCTTGACACGCCACAACTTGTCGTTCAATGGAAACTACAACTTCACCGATAAGTTGAACGCTTTTGCTTCGATCAACTACGTATCTAACAATGCACAAGGTCGTCCCAACACTGGATACAGCAACTCTATCATGAGTCAATTCAACCAGTGGTTCCAACGTCAGTTGAACATGGATCGCCTAAGAGATTACAAAAGTCCTGATGGCACACAACGCACTTGGAACAGAAACTCAGAGCTAGATGGTTCACCTAAATACTGGGACAATCCTTTCTGGGATCGTTACGAGAATGGTCAAAGAGACAACAGAGAGCGTATCTTTGGTAACGTTGGCTTCCGTTATGCCTTCAACGAAGAATTCAGCTTCACTGCACGCGCTATGACTGATTTCTACACCGATCGCCGCGAAGAGTGGATCGCTGTAGGTGGTGTAAACGAAGCCAGGTACTCGGAGGCGATACGCCAAAGAAGAGAGATCAACTACGAAGCGCGTTTTGATTACAACAAGCGTTTT
>CAYUZF010000196.1:3726-9971 GCA_964449615.1 uncultured Aureispira sp. | reverse complement strand
GCGCAATTTGGAACACATGCGTTTGCCAAAGGCAACGGCTTTGGAACGGTGGATCAAACTCGAAAAAGCATCGACGCCCTCGCCGTTGAGCAAAACATCCAGTTTTACCAAATCCGATTGGCGATAATCCAAAGGGGTATAATCAAAGGACGCATAACCGCGAGAAATTGTTTTAAGGCGGTCGTAAAAATCAAAGACAATTTCTGCCAACGGCAACTCAAACGTCATTTCTAGGCGCGAAGGGGTCAAATATTGTTGGTTTTTGAGAATGCCGCGTTTGTCCATGCACAACTTAATGATACCGCCAATGTATTCGGGTTTGGAAATAATCTGTGCGCGGATAAACGGCTCTTCTACGTAGTCTAAAATAGTGACCTCAGGCAGATCGTTGGGTGTGTTGATGGTTAGTTTTTCGCCTTTTTTGGTGTAGGCAAAATAACTTACGTTGGGAACGGTAGTTAAAACGTTCTGGTCGTATTCGCGTTCCAAACGCTCTTGGATAATTTCTAAGTGCAACATACCCAAAAAGCCGCAACGGAAACCAAAACCTAAGGCGATAGAGGTTTCGGGTTGAAAGATTAAAGACGCATCGTTGAGCTGCAATTTCTCCAACGCATCGCGCAAGTCTTCAAAATCTTCGTTCTCAATTGGAAAAATACCCGCAAAAACCATCGGTTTTACATCCTCAAAACCCTGTACGGCTACCTCACAAGGATTGTCTTGTTGCGTAATGGTATCTCCAACCTTCACATCTTTGGAATCTTTGGTACCCGTAATGACGTAGCCCACATTGCCCGCTTCTACGGTGTCCTGCGGGACTTGATCCATTTTTAAAATACCAATTTCATTGGCAAAATACTCGCTGCCAGTGTTGAAGAATCGAATGGCATCGTTTTTCTCAATGCGGCCATTAAAAATTCTATAATAAGCAATGACCCCGCGGTATTTGTCAAACATAGAGTCAAAAATCATGGCCTGCAACGGCGCTTCGGGATCGCCAGAAGGCGCGGGAATGCGCTCTACGATGGCCTTAAAAATATTCTCCAAGCCCAAGCCTGTCTTACCACTTGCCAGAATAATTTCCTCCAGTTCGCAACCCAATAAATCAACCACTTCTTCCGACATTTCATCCACCATGGCCGAAGGCATGTCTATTTTGTTGAGGATGGGAATAATTTCCAAATCGTGTTCTAAAGCCAAGTACAAGTTAGAAATGGTCTGGGCTTGCACGCCTTGTGCGGCATCGACCAACAGCAGTGCGCCTTCGCAGGCAGCAATGGAACGCGATACTTCGTAAGAAAAGTCTACGTGGCCAGGGGTGTCGATCAAATTAAATATATATTCTTCACCATCCTGTACGTAATTGAGTTGGATGGCGTGGGACTTGATGGTTATGCCGCGTTCGCGCTCCAAATCCATGTTGTCCAACGCTTGGTCTTGCATTTTACGCTCCGAAATGGTTTGAGTCATCTCCAACATACGGTCGGCAAGAGTCGATTTCCCGTGGTCAATGTGCGCAATTATGCAAAAGTTTCTAATATTTTTCATATAAGTAGTAATATCTTAATGCTACAGCAGCCTTAAAAAGTAAGGTGCCTGGAATGACGAAAATACAGCTTTATATCGGTACTGCCAAGAATTGTTCTCTTATTCGAGCAGTGGTAAAATATCCTCCAGCGGTTTGTTTTGTATTGAGCGACAGAAACTATATCTTGTTTAGGTTGTTATGACAATCTAATTTAAAACCAGAGTGTTTGTTGACGCCCTGTTGGTCTAATTAGTACAGTTAAACGAGCAGTAGGTTTACAAACATCAAAAAACATCCAACTATGTCTGATAATCTTTCTTGGGACAAAGCCCTAGAGCGCCTGAAAAAGGGAAATGAAAATTTTGTTGCCGATAAACTGGAGGGGAAATTACAAGACTCCGAGCGCCGTAAAAGATTGGTAAGCAAACAAGAGCCCTTTGCTATTATTCTGAGCTGTGCCGATAGCCGCGTTGTGCCTGAATTGGCCTTTGACACAGGACTGGGGGAGTTGTTTGTAATTCGAGTAGCGGGCAATGTGGCCAATACATCTACGATTGCAAGTATTGAATATGCAGTAGCGAATCTCCCTGCAAAATTGATTGTAGTGCTGGGACACGAGAGCTGTGGCGCTGTGGGCGCGGCTTTGGCTGGTGGCGATAACGGATATAACCTCAACCATTTACTCAGCCACTTGGTTCCTGCGCTGTGTGCGTCGGAGGATCAAAGCGTGAATACAGTGGTGAAAGTCAATGCTAAAAAGACAAGTGAGGAGTTGCAAAATCGCTCCGATATTATTAGAAGCGCCGCAGACGAAGGGACAACTAAAATTATCCCTGCCTATTACAATTTGGGGACTGGGAAAGTTGATTTCTTACAGGAGGAGTTGGCCTAAATTCTTTTTCTCTTTTTATGAGTTGACAATTGGCAGTAGTGCGGGGCTTTTGGGCTTTGTACTGCTGCTTTTCTTGTGGAGTTGGTTGTGTATCGTTTAGGTTCCATTGATGCCTCTATTTTGAACCCTTTTTTTCCTGAGGTTCGTTTCAAAAGACACCATACCTCCTAAGTATGCCCCTATAATACTTAAATAAGCGGTAAAGGTCAACATTCCCAAGACTATACAGTCTATTCTAAGACGATATTTGTTATATTGAGTGTCTGCAATAACAAACACTCCAAGCAATGAACAACCAAGAACTACAAGACAAATTCGAAATCTTTGAACTGGCGTACAAGTTTGCCGACGCGGCGAATCGAAGAGATGGGAATATGTTTCAAACTCTCTGGGCGGAAGAAGATGCCGTCTGGAAAATCGGCAAACCCATTAACAAAGAATTTAAAGGCAAAGAAAACATGAGCGGCTACGTGGTGCAAATGCTTGAATTGTGGGAATTTTTTGTACAGATGGTAACGGGCGGGGTGGTTATCCTCGATGGCGACCAAGCTTACGCACGGTTTTATATTCAGGAAATTGCCAACAGCAAAGAGGGGCAAGGCAACCACAATTTGAGCATGTACGAAGATGAATTGATAAAAAAGAACGGCTTATGGTATTTTAAAAGTAGAACGTACCACACTATTTTTCAGTCCATGGAAAAACAAAAAGGGGAGGTGATCCAAGTACCCGATTTGCCACAGTGGTGTATAGACAAATCGCTCAATGTGCGCGGGTAAAATGGCGCGTTTGATAATAAACTAGATCCTAAAATCCCTCTATCAAATAAAACAAAACCTATGCATCCCGAAGAAACAACTCCGCCCAAATTTCGGCTCTGGTTTGAATTTGAAGTAACTACTCCTTGGCCTGATCTTGAAAACGACTTCGCCAATATCGAAGTGGGGCTGCTAGATGGAAAAAGCTATGGCATCAACGTTTGGACGTTTAAGTACCTAGCAACCGTCCTTGAAGAAATTGAAGAACGTAGGCAAAATTGCAACGGCGTATATCTACAACCTCCTGATTTGTTGGTTAAAGAATTGACGAGAACGTGCATTGAACGAAGCATTGCTGATTTACTACAAAAAGAGCCACTGGAACAGGTGCTCAATCCTTCTGTCTTGATATAAAACCTGTGCTTCGCTACTAGTTTAACTTGCCTGCTGCAGCGCAACTGCAGCATTAACATGTATTATGCGCAATTGTCGATCATCTGGCGCGGCTGGAATAGGAGCTATACGCTATAAAAGAACAGGAAAATAAAAAAGCGATTTTCCAACCTTTAGGTATGTAGAATTGTCAGGGAATAAACAGGCTCGAAGTGAATGTGAACAGCTGTGCATATAAACAAGCGTTGCAACGAAGGGTGTAACCATAGGGAGTAACTAATTATGCTTATTATATTTTGATGGTGTTCTTTGTTGGAATGCCTCAAAAAACGAACCTCTGCAATTATTGTAGAGGTTTTTTTATTGGAGGCCTTAACATAGCTTTGGTAGAAAAATTTATAAGTAGTTGAAAAAGAATTGCCTTAATAAAAATGCGTTTAAATTATTAGTCTAATAATTTTTTGTTGAAAATTTATGTTGTAGGAATACTACTCCAAATGTCTCAATTAATAATTGGTGTATGTACATTAATGCTGTATGTATATTTTGCAAAATTAGCTAAGTACAGTATTTAGTTTTAGGTTTTCTTGGTATTTAGAAATAGAAGTCTTACTTTAGTTTAAGGTGCTATAACCTATAGTTAACAAAATCAGATGTAAATAGTTTAACTATTCCTACAAGGCAGTTATTTACAAGAATAGATTGCTAATTTTTTTCAAATTTTATTGTTTGTCAACTTGTTGATGCTGTAATTTCTCTAACCCAATAGGAAGCAGCAATCCACAAAACTTTTTCTATCATTCAAAGCCCCTCTTTATGAATTACTTTTACACTTGTAAAGGTTTACTATTGGTTGTAGTAAGCTTATTTTTTTTGAATGTACAACAGGCACAAGCTTCGCATATTCCAGGAGCCAACATAACAGCTACGTGTAATCCGAGTAACCCGTTGGAGTATACCTTCACTTTAACACTCTTTAGACGTTGCCCAGGAACACACCCCAATACCATGAGCAGCTTTAATTTTGAACTCACCAACAGCTGTGGATTAAGTAACCCTTCCGTTCCTACCTTCACACAAGTCGGAATACCTGTAGATGTGAACCAACTCTGTTCTAGTGTGGCGAGTAATTGCACGGGCGGTTCACAGCCTGGGGTTTGGCTGTATACTTACGAAGCGACAATTACCTTGCCTGCCAACTGCGATGGTTGGACATTGGCTTACGAATTGTGCTGTAGGGATGCGGCGAGTAACATGTCTAATGGTGCGAACAACGATATATACACCTCTACCACCATCAACACGTCTACCGCGCCTTGTAATACGACACCCCGTGTCACTTCAGCGCCAATTCCTTACGCTTGTACCAATACTCCTTTTACCTATTGTTTAACAACCGCAGATGCAGAAGGGGACAGCGTAGCTTATAGAATGGTGCCTCCTTCGGATGGTGGGGGCGTACCCATCCCACACTTGTCGGGGTATTCGGTGAGTTCGCCGCTCACAGGGTTTGTTTTAAATCCACTCACAGGCTGTTTTACCTTTACCGAACCCAATATTGGAAACTATGTAGTGGCGATTGCCATTGACGAATTTGATGGGGCGGGCAATTTAATTTCTACCGTTATTCACGATTTCCAAGTACAGGTTATCAATTGTACCAACACGCCACCAGTCAATCCTATTGGCAGTATTTCCAATGTTACAGGAACGGCCAACCAGACGGGGCCTAATTCTATAGCCACTTGTATTGGACAAACGTTTTGTTTTGATGTAACTTTTTCTGATTTAGTAGATGTAAACGATAGTATTTTTATTACAACTGATGGCATTATCCTTTTTCCTGGAGCTACTTTTACCACTACAGGAATCAATCCCGTAACGGGAACCTTTTGCTGGAATGCTGTGCCGGGAAGCATGGGCGGAAGCGTTACTTTTAATGCGGCTGACAATGGTTGCCCTGTACGGGGAACCAACTCTTTTGGGGTAACTATTGATATTATAGATGGGGTTTATGCGGGGCCTGACGCCAGTGTTTGTGGCGGCGTACCTGCGCAACTCAATGCAACAGGGGGAACCGTTTTTAACTGGTCGCCTGCTTCGGGCTTGAGCTGCACCAACTGCCCCAATCCGACTGCCAACCCCACCGTGACGACCGCTTATGTGTTGACAGGCAACCTGGCAGGGGCTTGTAACAATACCGATACGGTCATTGTCAATGTAGAAAATACACCGCCTGTTGCTGCCATTACAGGCAATATAGGCATTTGCGGAAGCAGCGGCAGCAACACGCTGACGGCTTCTGGAGGCGCCCATTTTTTGTGGAGCACAGGGGAAACGACGGCTTCTATTACGGTTTCGCCGACGGCAACAACCGCTTATAGTGTGCTGGCAACTAATTTTGTGGGGGGCTGCGAATCTTATGATACGGTAGATGTGACGGTCAGTTCAGGAATTACCTCCAATATTCCCGATCAAATTATTTGTAACAGCAGCTCTGCTACGCTCACCGCCTCTGGGGGAGGGCTCTATTTGTGGAGTACAGGAGCAACGACTGCAGATATTACGGTATCGCCAACGGCAGCTACGGATTATACGGTGACGATTACCTTAGGGGCTTGTTCAGTAGTAGATACGGTTCATGTAGATGTAACGCCCACTTCGGCACCCGTTA
>CAYUZF010000196.1:0-3692 GCA_964449615.1 uncultured Aureispira sp. | reverse complement strand
CTTGTGTGTCTAATTCGCTGGCGGCTGTATTAGCAAGTCTAAACGCCAATGGTTCGACCATTGCAAGCAACATTCCTAATGGATACAGCATGTTGGATGGTCTGACAGGTACGGAAATTTCTGACGGAGGAAATGATATGTACGATGGCGGGAACGAGCTAAATACCAACCTTTCGACTTTAATTCCTTATACCAATGGTACAATTAGCACCCATACTGGATTTGGTACGGGGAGTAGCTATTTTACCCACAAATTTAATAACCTGTGGGTTATGGGTGCCGATCTCAATGGAGTAACTTCGTTCCGCATTACTGGAAATAACGGTGCAGATGGCAGCGGTAGGGTAAATGGCTCTACGTATACCATTACGGTAGGCTGTATGCGTTATTATGTTTTTATAAAACAAGTACACAGCGCTTCTGATCCTTCCATCAATCACATTTTTATTGTGCCCGATAATGGAACTTTGCCAGCACCCACGCATACTTTTTCTACCAATACGGACAACGATCAACACGACCTCAATAATTTGGGTAATTTTGAGCGCCTTTATTACCTGTTATTGGCGGGAGATGGAGGGTATGAATATACCAATGCTGAAATTCAAGCGGCAGTATTAGATTTTATCAACCAGGCGAACGTAACTGGAGGCGGCGTAGCACAAGTACTCGTCACACAAACAGCAGGCCCTGCAAGCGGCACAACGCTAGCACCTGGCACGCACACGATTGCCTTCCAAGCGACAGGCGTAGGGGGTACCGTAACTTGTAGTTACGACGTTGTTGTACCACCAGCCAACCAGCCTATTATTAGCTGTGCAGCAGACACGATTATTACAGAATGTATTGCTAATGGCTTTGTTTACTCCGTTCCAGTGGGGGCAGATCCTTGTAATGCGCCTTGCGGCAATGCGCCTCTAACTGCACTTTTGGGCGATTTAAATGCCAACGGCAGTGCTGTTGCAAGTGGTATACCAAGCGGTTTTAGCATGTTGGATGGTCTGACAGGTACGGAAATTTCCGACGGAGGGGGCGATATGTACGATGGGGGCAATGAGCTGAACACTAATTTGGGTTCCTTGATTCCCTACACCAACGGCGCGCTGTCTACCAGTACTTCTTTTGGAGCGGGCAGCAGTTATTTTACCCATAAATTTAATAACATGTGGGTGATGGCCGCAGATTTGAACGGGGTGAATTCTTTTAGCATAACAGGAAACAACGGTGCCGACGGCAGCGGTACCGTCGATGGGTTTACATCTACCATTACCGTGGGTTGTCAAAGCTACTACCTATTTGTAAAACGCGTACACAGCTCCTTTGATCCTTCGATCAATCATATTTTTATTGTTCCTGATAATGGCACGACTCCCGCGCCTACGCATACTTTTTCTACCAATACGGACAACGATCAACACAACCTCAATGGGTTGGGAAATTTCGACCGATTGTATTACTTGCTTTTTGCAGGCGCGGGTGGTATTGCTTATACCAACGCCCAATTGGAGGCAGCTGCTGTTGATTTCTTAACACAAACCAATGCCAGCACGGGTACCGTTGGTGGCGGTGTAACGATTATGCAGATAGCGGGCTTGCCCAGTGGTTCTAATTTTCCTGTAGGCACCAACACCGTAACGTACCGCGCTACCAGCAACACCTCAGGGCAAACAGCAGATTGCAGCTTTGATATTGTTGTACAACCGCGCCCAACACCCATCATTACTGGAACTACTACGGTCTGTGCAGGCAGCTCTACTACATTAACCACAACTGGAGGGGGAACTTACCAATGGAATACAGGTGCGACCACAGCGAGCATTGTTGTTACTCCCCTTGTAAATACTACCTATACGGTATCGGTAACCGACGTCTTGGGCTGCGAAGGAAGTTCTAGTGTGAATACCACGATGAACGTCACTTCTACGGTTCCTATAATAGCACCTCTGACGGGCTCTATCTGCCCCAATACAACAGTAGCGCTAACCGCTGCAGGAGGGATTGCAGGTGTTGGTTCTTCTATTCAGTGGTATTCTGGACCCAACGGAACGGGAACCTGGCTGGGAACAGGCAGTACAATGAACGTTTCGCCTTCTACGGCAACCACGTACTACGTACGTCGTGAAGGAGGCTGTAATATAACAGGAGACGATCAAATTACGGTTGATTTGAAAAATTACATTTATGCACTGAATGCCACTTCTACGAATACGTATTGCACGGACAACATGGGTTGGCATCATTTCTACAGCGGTAACGAAATTATTTTGTCTATTCGAGGTGATTTGACAGGGGCGCCCGTAGGGTTTCCACGCATTACTATTAACGACAACGGAACATATTTTCAACAGTCGCAAGGGCCTTTTACACCAGCGAGTTGTGTGGGGGGAACAACTCCAGGAGAGGAACGGTTTGAAATGGAGCGCAGTTGGGATGTCAACTTTGGAGGGGGAACCTTGAATCCACCCTACGAGGTGCGGTTCTACTACGAACCCGCCGAGCGGACACTGGTAGAAAATGCTGCGGCCAACCACATGGCTACTTATGGCGCTTGTGGCTATTCTTACAAATATGCGTTTCCAGCAGGCAGTTATTTCTTCAAAAATGCGGGCAGTCAATACTTGGCTGCTGATTACGACGGCTTGCACTTGGCGCATGCGATCAACACTACGCCCAACGGCGTTAACTATACAGAAATGTCGGGCATCACTAGTTTCTCAGGAGGGTCTCTAGGGGTTATTTTAGTGCCAAATACTTTGTTGCCTGTAGATTGGTTGTATTTTGAAGGAAGTACGGACAACACAACCAACAAATTGCGTTGGGCGACGGCTTCTGAACACAACAGCGATTACTTTAAAGTGCAGCGCAGTTCGGACGGCTTTAGTTTTGAAACCATTGGGATTGTACAGGCGCAGGGACAGAGTTCTAGCACCATGCACTATACGTATAATGATGGGCAACCTTTTGAGGGAGAAAATTACTATCGGTTGGAATTGGTAGAAACAACGGGGCAAACAGGCTTGTCCAATACCATTTTATTAAACATTCGCGAAGACGGTAAACCTTACTTATTCTACCCCAATCCAACAACTGGGGTAGTCTATTACCAATATGAAAGCGAAAAAACAGAACGCTTACAGCTCGAAGTTTTGGATGTGTTGGGCAAACGCGCTCGAGTACAACAAGTGCAAGGAAATACTGGCATCAACAACATACCCGTAAACTTAGAAGGGTTGCCTTCAGGGACTTATATGATCCAAGTACACAACGAAGCACGTGGAACTGTACACACCGAGAAAGTTACCAAACGCGATTAAAGAAGACAACACCAACCATCAATTTTAATAGTAGGTCGTTTCGAACAAAGTTCGGGACGGCCTATGTTTTTAGTATAAAGATGATTATTTTTATAAGAAAAGAACATGCAAATACAAGTAGAACAAGGCGACTTAACCCAAGTAGAAATAGAGGCGATTGTCAACGCCGCCAATACTTCCCTACTCGGTGGTGGTGGGGTAGATGGTGCCATACATAGAGCGGGTGGAGCTACCATTTTAGAGGAATGTATGGCAATTAGAGCACGGCAAGGCGGTTGCGAAGTAGGAGAGGCGGTCATTACGACAGGGGGAAATTTACCCGCGCAATACGTCATCCATACCGTAGGGCCGGTGTGGCGCGGCGGCACGCAGGGCGAA
>CAYUZF010000195.1:3511-9975 GCA_964449615.1 uncultured Aureispira sp. | reverse complement strand
GAGCGCAAAGCAGCCAAGAGGCTGGTTGGTTTAATTAGCCGAACGCAGAGAGGAGCGCAAAGCAGCCAAGAGGCTGGTTGGTTTAATTAGCCGAACGCAGAGAGGAGCGCAAAGCAGCCAAGAGGCTGGTTGGTTTAATTAGCCGAACGCAGAGAGGAGGAAAACCGAACTATAAAAAGAAAAAACAAACCAAACTAAAACACCCAAAAATCAGTATCTTTAATCCCTTTCAAAAATAAGAAACGTTAACAATGAAAGAATTAGAGCAATTAAAATCTATGAATTTAGAGTTGCCCAAACCCTCTGTACCAGGCGGCAACTACACTTCCGTCAATGTACGGGGCAACATCGCATATGTCGCCATTCAATTCCCCATCATTGACCAACAACACCAATACCAGGGGTTGTTAGGGCAGGACTGGTCTACCGAAGACGGTTACAAAGCTATGCAGGTCTGCGCGCTCAATATTTTGGCGCAAATCAATGCCAAAGTAGGCGTGGAGCGGCTAGAAGGATTGAACCACATAGACGCCTATTACCGAAGTGTTGCGGATTGGGACGAAGCTCCAACAGTGGTGGATGGTGCCTCTGAGCTATTCATTAAGGTCTTGGGGGACAAGGGCATTCATTCACGCGCCATTTTTGGGGTGCAGCAGTTGCCGCGCAATTTCTGTGTGGGCTTAACCAGCAGTTTTACTTTATTAAAATAAAACAACGCGACCTTCCTCAAACAAAGCAGGCGCTGTTCCAGTATTTGGAACAGCACCTGTTGTTGTTCTAACAAAAAACAGAACGCTCTTAACAGTATTATTGTTCGTCAAAGGCCCAATCCCAAGCTTTGGTTTTGAGTACTTTGAGTAGACGCGACGAAGGGCGCGGTACAAAGACAATCGGAAAACGTTTGCCGTCGAAGCTCAAAAAACCTCGACTTACCACGATGGTGCGATTTTTTTCACTGATTTCTTCTTCAGTCATATCGTGGAGTAAACCCAAATCGCGCAAAGTATCGCCCAGTACCAAAGAAAAAGCTACGGTCTTCTGAGGCTGAATCAACTGCACATATTCCTTAAAAGTCGGTAAGCTCAAGGTAATGTCCTGCTCATCCAATTGTTTCTCATCCAATGCGCGGAAGGGCGACAAATAGCCCACGGACAGCGGTTGTTCTGAAAAATAATTTTTAAAGAAAGTTTTGGTGTTGCCTTGTGGTTTGAACGGATGGTGCGACAGCAATTTTTGGGCGCGGTAGCCTTTGTTGAGTACCGCCGTAGGGTTCATTTCCAAGAGCAAAATAGAATTGGGAATCGGCGCAGCGGGCGACAGTTCGTAAAACCACTTCACCTTTTTCTCCTTCGCTATTTTAGAAATACTACTCTTTTTATAGGCTTTGGCAATTTTAGGCAGCAACGCCTCGTAGGGACGGTTGTCGCCCTTGTAAGTACTTTTAATTACCTTTTTACCGCGTTGCGGCTCTGGCTCTACTTTTTGTTTGTTGCGTTGGCGTCGCGGTTGTTCTTTGACGGTTTTCTTAGAAGCATCTGCCTCTTTGCTGCTTTCTACCACAATTTCTGCGGCTTCGTCTTCTACAATTTGATCCGTGTTAACTTCGCGTTGGTGTTCCACAATAGTACGCGGAAGAGTAGTTGGTTTTTCGCGAACGGGAGGTTTATTGTCGGGATTTTCTGGATCCAACAATTCCATATCAATTTGGCGTTTGTGTTTGTTGGAACCCAATACGCGTACCCAAACTTTGTCCCCCATTTTGTAAGTAATACTAGGCGACTTTATATGAAACCCGTGTTCACTAGGCTCAAAATCATCGAACATTCTATCGTAGCGAATCATGCCCTCGCAGAAATTGGCCGTTAGACTCACATAGACACCGTGGTCGGCAATGCCTGAAATTGTCCCTTCAAAAATTTCTTGCAAATGCGCTTCTAAAAACTCCGCTTGTTTGTATTTAATGGATTCGCGTTCAGCTTCCATAGCATCGCGCTCTTTTCTAGAAATGTGCTTACAGGATTCTTCCAGTTTTTGCGGATTCATGCGCTTGTTGCTTCCACTCAAATAATCGTGTAAGATACGATGCGCTAGAACATCTGCGTAGCGGCGAATGGGCGAAGTAAAGTGCGAATAGGTTTCAAAACCCAATCCATAATGGCCGATGTTGTCAATGGAATACACTGCTTTGGCCATGGTGCGGATGGCGAGCTGTTGCAAAATATCTTCTTCGGGCTTGCCTTCTACCTCTTTAAGCATTTTTCCAAACGCCTTCTTGATTTGGTCGGGCGATTCGATTTTCATTTTGTACCCCATCTGCCCTGCAAAATCGGTGAAGTTGCTGACGCGCTCCATATCGGGCTCGTCGTGGATGCGGTAAACCATCGGCCAAACAAAGCCCAGTTTTTCATGCAACCCGTGCATCAAGGCTCCTACGCGTTTGTTGGCAAGCAACATAAAGTCCTCGACCAGCATGTTAGAATCTTTGCGTTCTTTCAAATACACATCCACAGGCACGCCGTTGTCATCCAGCACAAAACGAACTTCTGGCGATTCAAAATTCATAGCCCCTTTTTTAAAGCGCTCTTTGCGCAACAGATGCGCGTATTTGTTCAGCAGTTTTAACTCTTCTGCATAGTCGCCTTCGCCTGTTTCTAAGCGTTCTTGTGCCTCTTCGTACGTAAAGCGGCGATCCGAATAAATAACCGTACGACCAAACCACTCGTTGACGATGTTGGCGCGGTGGTCCAACTCAAATATAGCCGAGAACGTCAATTTTTCCTCCTCTGGGCGCAAGGAACAAACGCCATTAGAAAGCTTTTCGGGCAACATGGGCAAGACGCGATCTACCAAGTAAACAGAAGTCGTTCGCTTGGCCGCCTCCTTGTCCAATGCACTGTCTGGACGCACATAGTGTGACACATCTGCAATGTGTATGCCTATTTCATAGTTGCCATTTTCCAACAATTCTACCGATAACGCATCGTCAAAATCCTTTGCAGTAACGGGATCAATCGTGAAGGTGGTAACTTCCCGTAGATCGCGGCGTTTGGCGATTTCACCAGCTCTAATAACCGTATCAATTTCGGCATTTTCTTTCAGCACGTCGGGCGGAAAGGTTAGATTGAACCCTTTTTGAATCAAAATGGATTGCATTTCAATGTCGTTGCTGCCTTCCGTTCCGAAGTAAGTGGTAATTTTTCCTTCAGGGCTGCTTTTGTGATCTGTGTGCCATTTGGTAATGGTAACAATGACTTTGGCGCCGTTTTCTGCTTCTTTGGGAATGTTTTTGCGGTGGACAAAGATATCCGTTTGCATATTCTGGTTGTCTGGAATAACAAAGGCAAAATTTTCGGACATAGAGAGCGTACCAATAAACTGATCGAGTTTGCGCTCTACAATGCGCACCACTTGCCCTTCGTATTTATCTTTGCGGCTTTGGTGATACGACACTTCAACCGTGTCGCCGTTCAAAGCACCCTGCAATTTGTGCGGAGGAACAAAGATGTCTTGTTCCAGCACTTCATTGTCGCAGACAATATAAGCCGCACCACTGCGCGTAGCATCTACGCGACCAATGGCCAAGTCGGATTCGCTGCGGCGTTCTTTTTTGGTCGTGGGGGCTGTTTTATTCCATTTGTATTTACCTCGGTTGGTTTTGAACAAACGGCCTTTGTTTACTAAGGTATCCAAGCCGTGTTGTACAGAATCTTTAGAGTTGCTAATTTTTAATTTCTTAATGACGCCATTGGCGTCTAAACGTGCGGTAAGTTGTTTACTGAATAAATCAACTAGGCGTTTTTCTAAATTGGCAGCCGATAAGGTTTTTGCTTTTCTGTTGCTGCCTTTCTTTCTTTTTTTTGACATTAATTTTCTTTTGTAATGGGTGGCGCTGTTGGTGGAATGTTTTGGAGAGGTTGTTCAGGTATTGTAATAAATTGAACCAGTAGAACAACAAACATCCAGGCCACATAGCAAGTTTTTTACTTGCTTTTCTAGTGTGTTTTAAATGGCGACGATTTCGCCGTCGCCCGTCATTTGTAATGTGGTATGGAGGTGGGTGGTGTCGGAAGAAATAGGAGCTGTATTTCCTTGGGCATCTAAGCGCCCTTCTGCACAGCTGAACAGCCAACTTTCGCCAATGGTGCAGACCATTTGATACAACCCGTCTTCTGTGTATTTAGTTCCCGCGATTTTCTTTTTATCAATTAAAACGCCTTCTTTAGAAAAAGTTGTTAAAAAATACGTCGTTCCTTCTATGCCTGCTTCCCAATAAACGACCGCCCAAAAACCGTGGGTGTCGGGAATAGAAAAACAAGGCATAAATTCTGTATATTCGTCTACTGCTGCGTCTTGATCCAGTACAAAGTTGAACAGCCACTCTACCGCCAACGGGTCGTTCTTTTTGCTGATCAAACGCTGGGTGTCTGAAGTAATAGTATACGGTAATTCTACGAAAGGAAAAAACTGCAAAAAGTTGTCGAAGGTAATGCGGTTCTGTTTTTTGGACGGAACAATGCGTACCTTATCTTTCTTAAAGTTTTTCAAGTCCTCCAATTCTTCTTTGGGAATCGGCTTGGAGTTGTCTGGTTGGTGTTGTCCTTTGTCGTCTTTATGGTGTGGATGTCTTGGTTTCATGTCTTGGTAAGAATGGCTAATTGATATAACAAAAACTATAGAAATCGGTTGCAAAAAGCAGGGGCTATCGGTCGTTGCTTGGAAGGTCTTTGGGGCGTGCTACTGGAAGCATAAAGGTAACGCGGCGACTAGTTCTAAGGGCATAAACAGTGGTTTTATCCTCGCCTGTACGCACCCGTTCGTTGAGTTGGTTGTCCACCAAGCTGCCGCCAAATTTTTTGAAGGTCGCTTCTGCGCTGCCTTCGTCCTTGTGCAGTAGGGCAACCGCCACCAAACGCTTGGCACCCGATTGCTCAAAATCGTAATAAACGGAAGTCAAATTACTTTGATTGACGTCCTCGGTGTATTGTTGCCATTGTGTAGCGGTCAAGGTGTTGACAACATGCGCATCTGCTCGTTTGGCCAGCACCGCTTCTTGGGCTTGACCGAGATAAACATCTTTTAAAAAACTGGGAAGGTAGGGGATTGTATTGGTTTCTTTCTCGGTAGTAATGCTTTCGGTTTTCGCTTGGCGCGAACAAGCAACGAAGCTGCTTATTATTACGAAAAGTAAACAGCCCATTACGAGCCTACTGGTGTTCTTATTCATAAAGTAGTGTGTTGTGTAGAACGGCAAATGCTTTCGCAAGGTAGGAAATCCTTGGAAAGCGTTCCCTGTAAAATACAATATCTTTGCCGAATAGTTGCGTGCTAAGAACAATTCCTAGGCACTCTGTGGCGGCGATGGATAGAATTAAGGATATGGAGCCTGCATTTTGGGTTTTAGCATCTTTCCAGCTTGTAGCACCAGTAGCTTTGTTCTTTGCAAGCGGGGACAGGGACTTTGGTGTGTGGGGCTAATTTCTCAATAGGAATACAAAACAACAATTCATAATCGTACTTGAAGTACTGTTCTATCGGCGCAGAGCGCTCCAAAAAACGCTGCTTGAACGTCGTGGCATCGTAGGTGGTGAGGGTAGAGGCCATAAGCGAAAGTTAAGGGGTTGCCACGAGTTGTTCCATCGGCTCCAGCACATAAGTCGCCTGCCTGAAAAAGAGCAAAACAGATTGGCTAGATGCTGCGACTACCCGCCAGCGCATGGCTTCGAAGGCCGCTTTCCATTCCGCGTCCGATTTATTTTGGTAAGTCATCGAAGAATGCCCAAAATTGACCACGGTATCCATCGCATAGGTCAAATACTGTTGCAACTTATTGTTATACACATCTTCTACAACAATGAGGCGCTTGGCGACGCGGGTCGTTTCTTGCAAGACGGGAATAGGATCAGGGGTGTGGTGCAGGACGGTCAACAACAGTGCGGCATCAAAAGTACGTGCTTCATAGGGCAAATGCAGACCGTCGTAAACGGTTACCGATACGTCGGGTACAATAGACAAATCGGCCACGTCCACCGCTGCACAGGGATAACCCTTTTGGCGCAGATGCTGCACAATAAGTCCGTTGCCACAGCCTACATCTACGTGTTGTTGGCCTGGTGTCAAGTATGGCAAAACGGGGCGCAGTTTCTTGCGAATCCAAGCCTGTCCGAGTCGGCTGCTGTAGAATTTGCCGAATAGGTTAAATTTTCGAATCAATTGGAGGAGCATAAAAAGAATTTTTCTAAAGGTAGAGGTTGACGTAGGTGCTGCCAAGAAAAAATGCTCATAAGGTTGTCAAAAAAGGTAGTAGGGGGCAGAAACGCCGAGGCGCTGCCCCCTACTACAGCAATTATAATTTTACCACTTTGAATACTTCGCGTTGACCATTTCTAGTAACGCTAAGAAAATAAACCCCCGCTGCCAAGTCGTGAAAATCCAAGGTAGTATGGGTTTGTGAAAGGGTATGCTGT
>CAYUZF010000195.1:0-3501 GCA_964449615.1 uncultured Aureispira sp. | reverse complement strand
ATCAATTGTCCATTGTAAGCGTGAAGCTCCAGATAACCCTCCAAAGCGGTCGCTTGCTGCACCACCAACTGCCCCGACACAGGATTGGGATAAATTCGAAGGTCGGATACAGTTGATAGCGGATTATTACCCAACAACACACTGCTATTGGTGATGTTTACGGGATAACAATTGTCGCAAATCGTATGGAACGCCGTGTTGGTAATAATAGGTGCATTCCGATCAAAATAAATGGCCGCGCTGTTCTCCAAGCGGGTAAAGTTCGGCAAATTGGCCTTTTGGGCAATGCGGTATTGTACAAAACCGTGCGAAGCAGGTTCATTGGTAAGGCTATCGACCAGCAAAATATTATCAAAGGTGATTTCCAATACATGCTGCCCAAAGGCATTGTAAGGCATAAAACGCCAAGTGTAGGGATGGCTTGCCCCTTGTAGGCTCAGACTACCAATGTCAAAATTATTGCTCAATGTGTCTAAAATAACTACTTTATACGCGGTATCAGTACCTGTGTTTTGAAAATGTATGGTGTAATCTATTGGAATATTGGGAGCAATGTGACGATCGACACCATACCCCTCTGGCGCTGCAACCTTGATGTTGGGATCGTAGGAATTTACCGTCCCTCTATAAATCGTAGCTATATAATCCAGTTGGTGGTTGGGTGTAAACAAAGGGGCGTTGTACACGCTGTCACCTGTGCAATTGACCACCAGCGAAGCCGCATAGTTGCTGCTTTGAGGCGCAACGACCAATTGATAAGTTTCAAAATTACGCATTGGGTAACTGATGGTTAAACGCTGACCCTGTCCCAATTGTAAGAAACCCGTATCTACAACTGTTTGGTCTTCTATTACCCAATACATCAACGGATTGGAATGGCCATCCGCATAGTTAATCACCTTAAAATAAGCGCTATCCGTATCACAAGAATCTTGGATGAACAAATTGGGAACGGAAGTCAGGCAAAACGTGTCGGGGTAAACGTGGGCATTGAGCGTATAAGGTTTATTGGTAGAAAGAGTAGTACAATTGACCGTAATCCAAAAGTCAAAACTTCCAGACCGCCCAGGAGGAACGGTGTCCAAATCAATGCGGTAGCGATTGTTGGCCAGTGCGGTATAGGCCACAGAACTGCTGTTAACGGTAAAAAAGGAATCTATAGTCAATACAATAAAAGCATTGTTGGCCGCTTTGCTCCCTGCATTTCGATAATTAACACTCATCCTGCGCGAAATACACGAGCGCATAGGCGCAGCATTGATGCTAACTTCCATTTTAGGACACAGCACCGAGGGATCTAAGGGCCAGTCCAAACGCTGCGGATTAACGGTTGTATCTATCGTAATGTGCTGGCTTGGTAGACAAGAATTTTGATAAACCAGCGCGCTGTTGGAAGCAATGGATACTTGATACGTTCCTGTATCCAAATAAGCTTCGTAGTCTCGTCCTCCCGGCGCTGCATAGTAAAAACTGTCCAAGCCCTTTTCAAAGAGTAGGACAGAGGCTAGCGGCCATCTCTGCTCGGAGGAATCAGGCACACAATTCAAGTTGCTGTCCTGCCTGACCGCTCCCACCACCAAATTGGGATAAGGCGTCGTACAATTGTTGGTGCTGTCGTAGTATAAAACCAATCTAGAGTTAACGGCACAAAGAACGCCAGTAGCTGGATGAGGGAATGTGCTGGACGTGGTTTCCAATACGACAGAATCCCCATGTACAGAGGGCGTTGTAATGATAACAGGATTGGAAATAGTCGTATCCGAAAAGTACACAGGCGGGCCGCTAAGTTGCCGCCAAGTTGTTTGCTGGCTGCTGTCGCCTACCATAGCAACGCCTAATTGGTGGCTCGAACCAGCTTGGGGACACAGGCGAGGCCTTGACAAATGCTCGACTCGAATAACCCGCGGGCTAATGTCAAAATAAGTATGTTGAGGGCGGGTTGCATGCCCATCTGTAAGGGCTATTCTAAAATGCTTTATAGCATCGTCATACCTAAAGCGATGACCAATGTTGGAAGTTAACAAGTACGAAAAATCAATTTGAAACAATATTTGTGCGCTATCAGCGCGATAAGGAGGATTGGTATTTAGAAAAATTACGACGTTGTTGGGACCAAACACTTGGGTGATATTGGTCTGCGCATTCGCTACGCGTATGGTATCTCCATCAGAGTCGTAGACCGTAAAATTAAAAACAGCGGTAGTTGCACCACATACCGTAGGACGGTAGAGCGCAAGGGCTGAAGGGATTGTAGTTACGAAAAAGCTAGGATCAAAAATTTGAGGAACGCTGTTGCAGTTTGTTGGGGTAGCGTTTTCTATATAATGGGGCAGTTCGCTTTGGACGTATCCCACCGTATCGCCATTGTTGATCATGTAAATCGTCGACGCTACCGCTGCCAATTGTTCCGTACTGTCCTTTGGATCATAAGTTATTTTTTTTCTTAAATTGTCCACATCAACAGTCGTACCTGCTTCTAATAGAAAGGGGGCGCTAGCAGTCAATCCCGCCGATAAAGGCACACAATTATTTGCTCCCTGCAAGGGACAAGTCAAGACTTGGATAAATTCGTGCAGGGTATTGGGATAACCCGTGGGCCCTTTCAGTAGGTTTGGGGAACTAGAATTGGCGCATTGATAATCCAATACTGTGTGCTGAAACATGGGCGAGCTGTAGTGATAATTACTATTGATGCCCGCCTCTACGTAGATACCGCTACCTGTAGTGCCGAGGTTTGTAAAATCAGGATTTCTACAACAGCCTGTCCAAGAAATCCGCCAGTTGGCACAGGTTTGAGGCAGCAGGATGGTATCGGAATAAACATACATTTCAAGACCCAGCAAGGTGCCGCCGTTGCAAGTGCTGTTGCCAATCTGCGTAGGAGAAAGTCCAGAAACCTCGTACGATTGCGTTAAGGCCAAACTGGCTGCAAAGGCTGGGCTACAAGTAGCTGCTCTCAAATCAATGGTTTGTACAGTAGGTAACGCTGCTTCCGTGCAGCTTCGGTAAACATTCAGAGTAATTTTGTATTGGTTTTGTCCAAGATATTCATAAGCCAATTCCGCTCCAGATACCGCTTGGAGGGAGTTGGACAGCCCTAAAAATAGGAAGAGGACCCAGCCAAAAAGACTGCGCTTTTTTGTAGTACGCATACGTGTAGTAATTTTAATGTTTAAAAAATAGGAGGATGTCTCTATTAAGATACGGAAAAAAGTAGAAAAATAGATTCGAATAGCTGGTCTGTTTGTGATTTCTGCCACGACAAATAGCTGAAAAACAGGTTTTTGTCTCTTTGTGTACTAAAAACTAGTAAAGAAGGGAAGAAAAACTAAATAGAAAATCATTATCTTAAGGCTACACTTAATACAGTGTAACAAAAGAAAGCGGGTATTTTTACAGAGGATTTTTAGTGCGGTTGGAGGCCGAGAGAGCTTGATGCAGTGCAACAACTGCGCCCTTAGCTACGAAGGCGAGTATCCAACGAACAAGCGTGCTATGTCC
>CAYUZF010000194.1:2874-10030 GCA_964449615.1 uncultured Aureispira sp. | reverse complement strand
GCGGGGTGTACATTTACAAAATTTTTGTACAGGCGCAGGGGGTAGAGAGCGAAACCAAGCAGAGCAGTGAATTTCAGAAATTGGTGCTTTTTAAATAGGATTATTGGTTGTGGACATTAGTAGGGGCGGTATCTCGGCGGCACTTGATAACCGTTCCCCCCTGCTGCCAGAAATTTTTTCCTCGTTCTAATCGACACTTTTATGTTTCACTACGTTCTTTGTAAATACAGGATTGTTGGTAAACCCAATTCTATCTCTTACCGTCCTGATTTTTAGAAGTTTTAATTGCCTGCTGTATGTAACACCTTTACTTGTTTTTTATTCAAATAGAAATGGTTGAACGCTGGAAGTCATTGGGTCGGCTTTTGGTAAGGAGATTTATCGAAACTGTGTAATTTTTGGAGGTATCCAACTATTCGCGCTCGATTCTTGTCGTCTATATGAAACCTTGCGAGTAGTATTAGGCGAACATCCTACAAAGATTCCGTATCTTGACAGCCTATTTCTTTGTTTATAGCGCCTTTATGAAGGCGTCATACGACCTTCTAAAAATCAAGTACAATGTTTTCAGTCCTTTTCCGAATGCTATTTTTGTGCCTCGTCCTGTCTGGTTCTCTAGCGGCGCAAGTAATTAACGAATCCATTGCCTTAGATTGGGAGGCAACGCCTCGTGTCATTCCGTTACCCAACGAGCAGCAATTGACGCGCCTTTACTTCGAACAGGCCCACTACGACCCCACAAAACCACAAATCCCTATTTTTGCCCAGCAATTTGACTTGCCTACTTATGGAGACGTACAAGCTACGCTTAACAATGCGCAATACGAACCGCTCGCCGAGGTGGAGGGGCTTGTTTACCCACAGCGCAGCGCTCTAAACGTAGAAACACAAGTGACCTTTGAGCGGAGAAAGCCTATTGGTATTGTTTCTTTTGTGCCCATTCGCAAAAATCCTTCTACAGGCCAATACGAGAAATTAATCAGTGCCGATTTGCAGCTTACCTTGCGCCCTCGACCTGCTCCGCTCTCCCGCAACAGTAGAAACTTTGTCGCCAGCTCCAAATTAGCCAACGGCGACCTCTACAAAATTGCCGTTACCAATACAGGGGTTCAAAAAATAGATTACAATCTCCTGCAAAGCTTGGGCGTAGATGTGGACAACATCGACCCGCGCCGCATCCAACTCTTGGGGCAACCTGGCGCTGCCATTCCAGAGCGCATGAACGTAGACCGCATGGACGATGTGGTGGAAAACCACATTGTAGTAGTTGGTGAACAAGACGGCTCTTTTGATCCAAACGATTATATTTTGTTCTACGGCGTAGGGCCCAACACTTGGAGTTATACCGCTACGGCTTCCTGCTCGCCTTTTGACCACGATATTAATCCGTATACCAAAGAAAGTTATTATTTTATAAAAATAGGCAACAACAACGGCTTGCGCATCAGCAGTAGAGCTTCGGCGGCCAACCCTACGTACACCACTAGCAGTTACGACAAGTTGCAGTTCCACGAAGAAGAATTGTTGAATCTAATGGAAAAGGAATTTGCGTTGCCGCCTTCTGGCCGCGAATGGTATGGCGAATCCTTCAAAATTACCAGAACTCGCAGTTTCAATTTTGAATTTAGCGACCGTATTGAATCCGAGCCTGTGGTGATTAAATCCGATTTGGCGGTGCGGGCATTTAGCAACGGTACAGCGACCATGAGCGTCAACAATGCCAGCGCGGGTCCTCCTGTGAATGTCGTGCCAACCAACATTCAAATTTACAACGATTATGCTACTCGTTTAACCTTTCCTTGTGTGGGTAAGGTTTATTCAGGGCAGGATTTGAATGTAGCAATCAGCTTAAACCACGGCAGTTCGGCAGCAGAGATGTGGCTGAATTACTTATCCGTACAGGCGCGGTGCAACTTGACGTTTAGAAGCGGGCAGTTGGATTTTCGCGACCAGCGCAGTATTGGACAGGGCGTTGTTCGTTACCAATTGAATGGCAGCAACAATTTGACAATTTGGGATGTCACCGACCCCAGCCAAGTGCAGGCGCAAGAGTACAGCGGCAGCAGCACCTTGACTTTTGCGGTCGATGCTACTGAGTTGCGGGAGTTTGTAGCCTTTGACGGCGCTCAGTTTTACGTTCCGCTAGAGCGGGGCAGCGTAGCCAACCAAAACCTACACGCGATGACTACGCCGCCCGATGCAGTTTTTGTGGTACACAGTTCTCTTTTGGCAGAAGCGGAGCGGTTGGCGGCGCATCGCCGTGCGCACGACAACATAGACGTAGATGTAGTTGAGGTGGAAGCGATTTACAACGAATTTAGTTCGGGCAGTCCTGATGTATCGGCGATTCGGGATTTCTGTAGAATGCTCTACGAGCGCGAGACGGCAACCAATAAATTTACCCATGTTTGTTTATTTGGGTTGGGCTCTTTTGATTACAAATCCATCGGCGAAGGGCGTGCAGACAAACCCAGCCAAAACCTAGTGCCGTTGTACCAAACGCCGCAATCGCTGCATCCTACCAGCACGTACACATCGGACGATTATTTTGCGTTGCTTGACCCTACCGAAGATATGTTTAATTTTGGTTTATTGGACATTGCGGTGGGGCGCCTACCAGTAGCAACGGTAGAAGAAGCACGGGCTGTTGTGGACAAAATTATTCGTTATGAAACACATCCCAACACTTTCAAGGATTGGAAAAATCGTCTGTGTTTTGTAGCCGATGACGAAGACACCAACAAGTATTTTTATCACTCCGAGGGGGCGATCCGCTTGGCCGAAGAACGCGACAGTACGTACAACGTAGAGAAAATTTATATTGATGCCTTTAAGCAGGTCAGTACATCGGGCGGGCAGCGTTATCCAGACGCCAAAAATGCGTTGTTGGATGCTCTTTTTAAAGGCACTTTTGTCATCAATTACATTGGGCATGGCGGCGACGACGGTTGGACACAGGAACGCGTTTTCACGAGTTCGGACATCAATCAAATCAATAATCAAGATCGGTTGCCTCTTTTTATTACGGCGACTTGTTCGTTTGGTCCCCACGATGATCCCAATATTGTTTCGGCAGCGGAGTTGTTGTTGTTGCATCCTACCAATGGTACCGCTTCAATTATGACCACCTTGCGTGTAGTAATTGCTTCCGATAACCAGCGTTTAGTCAATGAAACGGTGAAAGTATTGTTTTTGCCGAAGGCAAATGGCCAAATGCCCACTACAGGCGAAGTCTTGCAAATGGCTAAGAACAATGCGGGTTTACGTCCGCCTGTCAACTCTAGAAAGTACGGTTTGTTGGGCGACCCAACAATGAAATTGGCCTACCCAAATTATGAGGTAAAAACTACCAATATCAACAACCGAACAACTTCTACTAGTACACAGGATACGTTGCGTGCGTTGCAGCGGGTGACCATCAAGGGCGAAATTGTGGATGACAATGGCAACAAAGTGCAGAATTTTAACGGTATAATTTTCCCTACTGTGTTTGATAAGCCCGACCGTTTGACGACTTTAGGGAATGATCCAGGAAGCCGTGCGAGTGCTTTTTTTGTGCGTAAGAAGATTATTTTTAAAGGCCAAGCCAGTGTAATTAATGGCGAATTTAGCTTCTCTTTTGTCGTTCCTAAAGATATTAATTACACGTTCGGACGTGGTAAAATTTCTTATTACGCGAAAGCGGACAACTCTACTGACGCCAGTGGTTACCACAATCAAGTTGTTATTGGTGGCTCTTTGCCCAATGCGCCCGAAGACAATCAAGGGCCTGATGTGTTGGTCTTTATGAATACGGAGGAGTTTGCTAGAGGCGGCATTACGAATAACAACCCCAAGATTTTAGTTCAACTCTACGACGAAAACGGCATCAATACGGTGGGCAACAGCATCGGCCACGACCTTACTTCCAAAGTACTTGCCCCTGACCAAAGTGAAGAGGCTTATGTGTTGAATGATTTTTACGAATCCAAAAAAGACGATTATACCAGAGGAACGGCGATTTACCCTTTGAAGGATTTAAAACCAGGTTTGCACACCATTCAGGTCAAAGCTTGGGACACCTACAACAACCCTGGCGAGGGAGATACGGAATTTGTGGTGGCAGAATCGGCCGACATGGCCTTGAACCACGTTCTCAACTACCCCAATCCTTTTACTACCAGTACCAATTTTCAATTTGAGCACAATCTGCCTTACCAAGATTTAGACATTCAGGTACAGATTTATACCGTGTCGGGCAAATTGGTCAAGACCATTGACCGTACGATTGGCGCGGAGGACAATGCGGGGTATCGCATATACGATCTTCAGTGGGATGGTTTGGATGAGTTTGGCGACCGTATTGGGCGCGGGGTGTACATTTACAAAATTTTTGTACAGGCGCAGGGGGTAGAGAGCGAAACTAAGCAAAGCAGTGAATTTCAGAAATTGGTGATTCTTAAATAGGATTATGGGTTGTGGGCATTAGTAGGGGCGGTATATCGGCGGTATTTGATAACCGTTCGCGCCTGCTAATGCCCGTCTATTCCTACTACCACCAATGGTTTTATAAAATCTGTCTGTCCAAATGCGTTGCGAATAGGCTTTTATTTGTACTTTTGGATGTTTTTTTCACGAATCGAACTATATGTAAAAACTTTTACTTCAAGGAATCTTTTAACACCAGCCTTTTATTACAGATGAAACCCCACCCTTCATCTAATTGATACTATCTAAAAAGGCGCACACAAAACAGTATTTAAACCAATAGTTCTTATATGAAAATCACGATTCTAAGAAGCTGCTTCATTGCTCTTACTGCCTTCGTTTTGCAAAGCCCGACGGTTTCTGCACAAAACACCATTGATTGTCCTTTTTCGGGCGCCTCTGCGGATGGCTCTGATTGTAACAATACCATTTTGACTGCTGTACCATTTCTACGCATTGTTCCCGATGCTCGTTTTGGGGCGATGGGCGATGTGGGTATTGCCATGCCCGCAGATCCCAACTCCATGCATTTTAACGCCTCTGGATTGACCTTTGCCGAACGCGACTTGAGCGTTTCGATGACGTATACCCCCTGGCTGCGTGCTTTGGGTTTGAACGACGTGTTCTTGGCGTATTTGTCGGGATACAAACACCTTGATTACTTCCAGACCATTGGGGCGAGCTTGCGCTTTTTCTCTTTGGGTCAAATTCAATACACCGACGATCAAGGAAATGCCTTACAGACCGTGCGCCCCAATGAATTTGAGTTGGCGGTAGCATACGCCCGAAAATTGGGTGAAAACGTTTCCGTAGGTTTCACGCCTAAATACATTTTTTCTAACTTAGGAAATGGTGCTGTATCAGGTGGGCAAACCATGCAGCCTGCACATGCCTTTGCAGCCGATTTGTCCTTTTCTTACCGTACGTCGTTTCAAATTGGAGAGAAGAACGAAGATTTAAAAGACCGCGACAACGCACAATTTGCCATGGGCTTGGCTTTTTCTAATATTGGTACTAAAGTTACTTATACTCAAGATGTACAGCGCGATTATATTCCTGCTAATTTAGGTCTAGGTTTTTCATTTGAATACCAATTCGACAAGCACAATTCGATTACGGTTGGTTTGGACATCAACAAATTGCTAGTGCCTACGCCTGTGCGCCAATTGCAATACGATGAGGATGGCAACATCATCACGGATGCCAACGGTGTGCCGATTGAAAACCCAAATTACGACAATGAAAACGGCGATGGTACAGGCGATGGCGAAGCCGATTACAAACAACAATCTGTTCCTGCTTCTATTTTTTCTTCCTTCGGGGATGCACCAGGTGGCTTGGGGGAAGAGCTGTCTGAGTTGATGTGGTCTGTAGGCTTGGAATATTGGTACAATAAGCAGTTTGCGGTACGGGTAGGCCACTACAACGAACACAAGTTCAAGGGCAACCGTAAGTTTTTTACCGTTGGTTTGGGCATTCGTTACAAAATCTTCAACATCAACTTTTCTTATTTGATTCCTTCACAAGCTGGACAACGCAATCCATTGGACAATACGCTGCGTTTCTCCTTGCTATTTGATTTCGGTCAAGCACCACAAAAAGGTAGAGGCAACTAGTCCTTTATAAAAACAGTAAGGGGGGAAGTAAAGGCTAATTGCAATTAGCCTTTACTTCCCCCCTTTACTACTTTTTTTTAACCCTTTTTTTTGTTGTACTACACTAAACTCCCCTGCTACCACTCGTCGTAAATATCCGTATCGGTCGCATCATCCGTGGGTTCAATTCTATCGTCATCGGTGGCAAACTCGCCGTATTTGATGCACTCCATTTCTACCTCAATCTCATCGGGAATATCAAAACGCGAACGCGCACTGTACACCCCATCGTCGGCCAGCGTAGAGTCGCTTTCTAAGTTACGCAATAGATTGGCAAAAATTGGGCGCGCCATTTTCCCCCCTTGTCCGTAGGTCAAGCTTCTAAACCGTATAAAACGGTCGTCACACCCCACCCAAGTACCGACGACCAAATCAGGGGTAATCCCTACAAACCAACCGTCGGCTTGGAAGTTCGTCGTTCCTGTTTTACCGCCGTAAGACGATTTGACGCCACGGAACTTACCGCGCTGTATGCGTTGCAACATGCCACACATTACATGCGCGCCTTGCTCCGACAGTACAGGCTCCGAACGCTGGTCGCTGCCTGCGGTATAAATCAAATTTCCGTTTTTATCTTCTATGCGCTCAATAAAAATGGGCTCGGTATAAACGCCGCTGTTGGCAAAAATAGTGTATCCGCCCGTCATCTCATAGGGCGACAAATCAGGCGTTCCCAAGCAGATCGCCGCCGAGGAAGGCACGCGTCCATTGCTGGTATCAATCCCCACATCTGCCAAGAAATTACGGAAGGGTTCAGGCCCTTTTAGCTCTTTCATCAAGTAGGCAGAAGTAGAGTTCAACGAACGACTGAGCGCCTCTATCAAAGTAACTTCGTCGCCGCTGTATCCGCCTGCGTTTTTCGGCGTCCAGTCTTTGAGTAGATTAAAACGCCCTTCTCCTTTAGAAATCGTCGTAGGTTGATCCCAAACGGTGAAGCAAGGTGATAAATTACGGACGTCTACCGTCAATGCGTACAAAAATGGTTTAATAGTGGAGCCGACTTGGCGCGCTGCTTTTTCCTTATTGACGTGGTC
>CAYUZF010000194.1:0-2864 GCA_964449615.1 uncultured Aureispira sp. | reverse complement strand
CGTATTTAAAGTATTTGTGGTTGATACCGCCTACCCATGCACGCACCGCGCCGCTCTCAGGCTCTACCGCCAACATGCCCGTCTGCAAGTGCATCCGATGGTAACGAATGGAGTCAAAAGGACTCATTAAGGTATCTTTCTCGCCTTTGGCATTGTAAGCAAATATGGTTGTCTGAACAGGCGTTTTCATATAGTCCATAATGGCCTTGTCTTCTGCTTCCAACGCATGGATGGCGTCGCTGCTTAATATTTTCTTATACAACTGCGCTTGTTGCTTAGTGATGTACCCCGTCTCTTCCCATTTTCTCAACAAAGCTTTGCCATCTACGTAAGGTTGGTAGCGGTTTTTGCGTTTGGGATTTTTCTGATACTCTACAATTTTGAACAAACGGTCGATGTCAATATCGCGCAGTTCGTACTCTATTGCTGTTTTCAAATACTTGGGGCGCACGGCTTTGTACCGCTCGGTATTCCAGACTTGTTTGAGCAGGCTCAACCGACGCGCTTCCATTTCTGTTTCTGTCGTGGTAGACGTTTTGCGCGTCCAGGGGTTCTTGATCGTGCTGCTAACTTTGGGGTTGGGATCGTTCCAAGCGCTCCAAGTCTTGAACAGTTTCTGTTGGTGTTCTTGGAGGTGGGCTTTCGCTGCTAGCTCTGCATGGCGCTGTACGCGTGAGTCGATGGTGGTATAAATTTTTAGGCCATCGCGGTAAATGTCGTACGGATCGCCGTTGGGCTTGCGGTATTGCGGATCATTTTCTGCCAATTCTACCAACAGTGTTTTTAAATGTTCTCGCAAGTGCATTCTAAAATAAGTCGCAATGCCATCGTTGTGGTCTTTGATGCTAAAGCGACTCATATCAATGGGTTCCTGGCGCAACTGGTGGTACTCCGCTTCGGTCAAATGCCCTTGTAGTTGCATGTTTTTAAGAACCTGCTCCCGGCCTTTGAGGGCTTTCTCGTTGTTTTTTCTAGGATTGTACAACGAGGGATTTTTCAACATGCGCACCAACATGGCCGACTCTTGCACGTTCAACTCATGGGGCTTCTTATTAAAATAAATCTCCGCAGCCGACTTGATGCCATTCGCCCCATACAAGAAATCGAACTCGTTGAAATACAGCGCGATAATTTCTTCTTTGGTATATGAGCGCTCTAGACGAACCGCCGTCAACCACTCCTTAAATTTGGTAGAAACCAACAACCAATAACGGGTCAAAGTTCCTTTGTCTCGGGTATTGGGACGCCCTACCAACAGCTTGGCCAACTGTTGTGAAATGGTACTTCCGCCCCCCGCATTGCGGTTCTGTAGAATAACGGTTTTTACCAATACCCTTCCCAATGCTTTGGCATCAATACCCGAATGCTGTAAATACCGCTCGTCCTCTGTTGCGATCAGTGCATGCACCAAGTGCGGCGATAAACTATCGTAGATTACTGGTGTTCTATTTTCGATGTAATATTTTCCCAATACTTCGCCATCCGAAGAATAAATACTCGACGCAATTCGGCTTCTAGGGTTTTCCAATTCCTCGAAAGAGGGCAAATCAAACGATAAGAGGTAAAAGACACCAATGGCAACCAACAGCCCCGCGACGTAGAGTCGCCAAAGCCAACGGAAAGCCTTCTTATAACCTGCTAAACGCTTGTTGACAACGGCTTCCGAATCGGGGGAAGGCTGGTCGGGTTGAGGAGCTTTATAGTTATTATCCATTGTATTTTTTTAGTTCTACAGGAGGTTGATTAGCCTTTTGCAAAAAGCTATTTCAACAAAATCAACTGCAAATATACAAAAAGAATTGGCACCCCTAGCTGCTAGGAATGCCAATGCTTAGTATATGGTTGTTTCTATTCGTTACTCGTAGTTTTTCTTAAAGAAAGCGTCGTACAATACAAACTTTTGCTTGGTCATAGCAATGGCGTAGTTTTCTTTAGAAATAGCATATACGCGGTAGCCGCTCACTCCTTGCAAAAACTCTTTGTTGGTCGTAATATCCAACACATAAGCCATGGCTTCTTCCGCGTTGTTAAAAGCACCGCGAATGGTCAAACTCGGCGTTTTTCCATCAACCAAAATAGAAGACGTACTCAAGCGTTTGTTGAGGTAATATTTGTTGTTAAAATTAGTAATGGGCGCGCGGTACTGGTTGGTGCGCGTTTTTACATCGTCAAAAACCACCAATACCAAATGTTTACTGTTGGGTGTTACTTTGTACAATTCTCCTCTATTGGGATTGTTCGCCGTGTTGTTGTTGTTTGTTCTGCTGCGGCTGTTGTTGTCTCCTTTTAGAAAAGCGATCATTTGGCGGGCTTGGTCGCTCTCCTCTGTTTCAGGATAACTGGTTACTACGCTGCGCAAGGCACGCACGTAGTCTTTTTCTCCATTTACACCACCGATGCACATTGCTTCTAGCAAGGCAAAGCGGCGCTTCATCTCATAATCCTCGCCAAACTGTGTAGACACTGCCCGCACTCGTTCTAAGGCTTGTTGCGCATTGCCTTTGCGCATGAGCGCATAAGTTTCATCGTAGTATTTATTGATGCGGGCATATTTTTCTTTCTCTGCATTGGCAAAATTAGGATCACTCAACACCTTAGCAATATTAGAAGTTGGATAATTGTTGAGGATTTGCGCTTTGTAGTAATTGGCTTTGCTGCTGTTGCCTTGTTCCGAATAAATGTTATAGGCCAAAAACAACGCCTCTACTGTATAAGGGCTTTTGGGATGTTCGTCCACCAATTCATTGACCAACTCTAGGGCTTTGTCCGAGCGGCGTAGGTCTTCGCGGTAGTGTCTGGCTGCAAAGAACAGCGCTTCGCCCAATTTATCTTTCATACTTGCGCGTTCTTGGTCGCTGCCTGGC
>CAYUZF010000193.1:7910-10069 GCA_964449615.1 uncultured Aureispira sp. | reverse complement strand
TTCAACGCTGGAATAGGTAAAAATAGACACTTTTTAATGCGAGAACTTTTAGTTCACTTCGTTCATGAGCGCTACGCTTTAGTTGAGGGACTACTTAAGCTTGTCTGGAGTATAATTCTTTGATTGGCTACGGAGTGAATTTACTCATACGACTGTCGTAAAGATGCAATAAAGTCCGCTACCAGCGCATGGTTGTCCTGTGTGCAATAGGTATGCTGGTTGCCCAAATAGTGCATGCCCAAATAATTGGCCGATTCCCGAAAGGGCAGCCAAAAAGCTTCCCCCAGATTGCCACCATTAGAAGAGCTGACCACTGCCATGTTTTTGCCGCGCAAGCGGCGGCCTGTATCTTTTTCTATTTTGAGCAAATCGGTGAGGCGATCAAAAAACACTTTCATAAGACCACTCATGGAATACCAATACACAGGTGTCGCCAAAATAAACGTATCGTAATGGTCTAGCAAACGCTGCATCAACGGGAGGTAGTCGTCGTTAGAATTGGCGTGTTCGTAATCGTAATAACTGATGTCGTAATCATTGAGGTAAAAGATGTCCCATTGGGTTAAAGCATTGATTTGTTGGACGAGGGCGTGGGTGTCGCCGTCTTTTCTAGAGCTTCCGACAATAATCGCAGTACGCATGAAGAGTTGTTTTGGAGCATTTGAACAGCTACAATAGCTATTGTAGGGCGTATAAGGTTGTTTTTTAAAGAACTTCAAGGAAAAATCCGAGCAAATAGCGGACAATCCTATTTTTTCTTTTATCTTTGCACCTGCAATTGTGCCATCCGTTGGCCTCCTAGTTATTAAATCAGCATCATTCTAAAAATACAATCATGAAAAAAGATCTTCATCCAGCAAGCAACCGCACCGTTTGTTTTAGAGATATTTCTACCGATACTACTTTTTTGATGAACTCTTCTGCGCCTTCTAGCGAAACCATCGAAATCGAAGGAACGGAGTATCCATTGGTAAAAGTAGAGATCAGTTCTGCCTCTCACCCTTTTTACACAGGCAAAATGCAGTTTGTGGATACTGCTGGGCGTATTGACAAATTTAACAAGAAATTTGCTAAATTTGACAAATACACCGCGAAGAAAGAAGACCAAGAAGAAGCATAGGCCAAGTATTCGACTAGCCTTATACATGCTATACAAAAGGTTAATCAATACACTTATTGGTTAACCTTTTGCTGTTTCCTACCGTTTCATCATCAAAATCAACCATCCATGTACAACCGTCGCGCTTTTCTAGGAAAAATGGGGCAGTATGCCCTAGTAGCAGGAGGGAGCACTTTGATCCCTAACTACTTATCGGCTGAATCTTTTGTTTCAGAAGAGAGCCGTTTGCACCAATTAACTATTTTGCACACCAATGATGTACACAGTCGCATTGAACCTTTTCCTATGGATGGGGGGCGCAATGAAGGGCGCGGAGGTATTGCCAAGCGCGCGGCACTGATTAAAAAAATTCGCCAAGAGGTGGATCAAGTGTTGTTGTTGGATGCAGGGGACATGTTTCAGGGAACGCCCTATTTCAATTATTTCAACGGCGAGTTGGAAATCAAATTGATGAGCGAAATGGGCTACGATGCCGCGACGATTGGCAACCACGATTTTGATGCGGGCATTGCCAATTTAAAAGCACAAACCGAGCAGCACGCCAACTTTCCGCTCATCAATTGCAACTACGATTTTTCGGATACGGTGCTGAACCAATACGTAAAGCCTTATCAAATTTTTCAGAAAGGCGCTATTAAGATTGGGGTGCTTGGCGTAGGCGTAGAGCTAGAAGGATTGGTCGGTAAGGAGCTGTACCAAGAAACGCGTTATTTAGATCCCATCGTTCAGGCCAACCAATATGCCGCTGCATTGAAGTACGACGAAGGTTGCCACTACGTTATTTGCCTTTCTCATTTGGGGTACCAGTACAAGAGCAATAAGGTTTCGGATCGGGTATTGGCCGAGCGCAGCAAGAACATCAATCTGATTATTGGTGGACACACGCATACCTATCTACCACAGCCCGAATTGGTAAGCAACCAAGAAGGGGAAGAAGTATGGGTGACGCAAGTAGGTTGGGCTGGGATGACGCTGGGGCGCATAGATGTGTATTTTGAACGCAATTTTAGCGAACAGGCCTTGCATTGCAACAACCAGC
>CAYUZF010000193.1:2793-7900 GCA_964449615.1 uncultured Aureispira sp. | reverse complement strand
TTTTTTCGTATTTTATTGGTAATAGCAAAGAGCGCTTTTTTTACAATCTTATGTAAAAAAATGCCTACCTTGTGTGCAACAGCCCTACGCTACAGAGGCTGGTGTTTGAGTGCCATTTTGAGGAGGAAAATTTGTAGGGGACAAAGCCTCAAATTTTTTATTTTCCGACTTTTTTTAACGACCTTAGCCAAACTTCTATTGCCAACAGCGTTAGTACGCTATGCTCTTAAAAGTTATGTGTTTGATTAACTTATGGCACGGTGTTTTATAGAACTCCTAACAGAATGTGACAAATACTTTTTGTAGGCATTCCAACAATTTTTGCTAGGAGTTAACTTAACAGCAGCGTTATACTGGCCGTTTTGGTACATATTTCAGCGCAGCGATCGCTATTTAGGCTCCAGCCGCTAACATTTTTTAAATCCCTTCAGGTACAAGCAGCCCGTATGAGTGTAGACCACGTACAAATTTGGCAACAGTGTTTGGCAAGAATCAAGGAGCATGTAAATCCCCAAAGCTTTAAAACCTGGTTTGAGCCCATTCGCCCCCTGCGTTTGGAGGGTTCTGTATTGACCATACAAGTGCCCAACAAGTTTTTTTACGAATGGCTAGAAGAGCATTATGTGGTCATTCTTAAAAATGCCATTCAAGTAGAGATTGGTTCTGAAGCGCAGTTGGAGTATTTGATTCCAAAGAAAACCGTGTTGCCCAAAGCCCCTTCTTTCACCAAAGAAGGCAACAGCACGGGAGCAGGAAAAGCGGGTTTAAAAGGCGGTAAAATCAAGAACCCCTTTGTAATTCCTGGGATTCAAAAGTTAAAAATAGACTCTCAACTCAATCCCAATTATACCTTTGAACACTTTATTGAAGGCGACTGTAACCGTTTGGCGCGCTCGGCGGGTCTCGCCATTGCCAAGCGACCAGGAAAAACGGCTTTTAATCCGTTGATGATTTTTGGAGATGTGGGCTTAGGGAAAACGCATTTGGCGCAGGCGATTGGCAACGAGGTTGCTACTTCTTTTCCAGAGAAAGTAGTTTTATACGTTTCTTCTGAACGCTTCACCAATCAATTTATTGAGGCGCTTAGAAACAATGCCATCAGCGATTTTGTCAAGTTTTACCAAATGGTAGATTTATTGATCGTAGACGACATTCAGTTTTTAGAGAACAAGCAGAAAACACAAGATATTTTCTTTTCTATTTTTAACCACTTGCACCAGGGCGGCAAACAACTCATTCTCACCTCTGACCGTCCCCCCAAAGAAATGGCGGGCATCGAGGAGCGCTTAATTTCTCGATTTAAGTGGGGCTTGTCGGCCGATTTGCAAATTCCTTCGTTGGAAACGCGTATGGCGATTATCCAATTGAAAATGGACAACGATGGGGTAGATTTACCGCCCAATGTATTGGAATTTATTTCTTATAACGTACGCACAAATGTACGCGAAATGGAAGGCGTTTTGATTTCTATTATTGCACAAGCTGCTCTCAACCAGCGCGATATTGATATTGACTTGGCCAAAGAGGTGATTAGTAATTTTGTGGATAATATTTCTAATGAAATTACCGTAGAATTGATCCAGCGCATTGTAGCCGAACATTACGATTTGCCAGTAGAGAAGTTGAAAGAAAAAACGCGCAAACGCTTTGTTGTCCGCGCCCGACAGCTCTCGATGTATTTAGCCAAGCAGTTGAGTAACAAATCTCTCAAGCACATTGGCAATGCCTTTGGTGGTCGCGACCACAGTACGGTGATCCACGCTTGCCGCTCCATCGAAACCCTACTGGAAAACGACACGCGTTTTAAAACGGAAGTATCGGATATTGCCAAACGCCTCAAATCTACGGGCATTTAGATGAAAAAAGCCATTCTCAATTGGAGTGGAGGAAAAGATGCCACCTTAGCGCTATACAAGGTACAACAAGCCAAAAGCTACCAGATCGAAAGTCTGTTCACTACCGTTAGTGCCGAGCTGCGCCGCATCACCATGCACGGCGTTCGCGAAAGCTTGCTCCTACAACAAGCACAGGCTTTAGGGTTGCCCCTTCAAACCCTTGCTTTGCCTGAATCTACCAGCATGGAGGTCTACAATGCATTGATGCGAGAAGCGATGGAGGGCTTTGTGCAACGTGGGGTCGTGGCCTCTATTTTTGGCGATATACACTTGGCCGATCTCAGGGCCTACCGCGAACAACAATTGCAACAAATGGATTTGGAAGGGGTTTTCCCAATTTGGCAGCAGCCTGTAGCGCAAACGATTCGAGAGTTTATAGCGTTGGGATTCAAGGCGGTGGTGGTTTGTGTCAATGCCCGCTATTTGTCCAAAGATTTTGTAGGGCGGAAGCTGGACGCTAATTTTGTAGGCGACTTGCCTGCTGGAGTGGATGTCTGCGGCGAAAATGGGGAGTTCCACAGCTTTGTGTACGATGGCCCTAATTTTGAACAAGCTGTGCGGTTTGAGTTGGGGGAAATTGTTTATAAGAATTACAAAAGCGATTCGGAAGAGGTAGTGCCTTATGATACAGGGTTTTATTTTCAGGAATTGTTGCCACTCTAAGCTGTTTCTTGTCGCTTTGCCAGTTCTTTTTGCATTTCGAATACTCTTTTTTTGTTGAAATTTATTGTAAAAACATAGATTTGATGAACAAAATACCTGTCACGGCTGTTTAACCAGTACAACAATCAACTTTTAGAATCAATTTAAGAGATCGTTTTGCCTGTATTTTTAGAAAAACACCAGCTTCAAACAGCTTGCTCTCCTTCCGCTTGGAAGCGTAAATCTACCGTGCCGTAGGTGGCTTATTGGTCATAGAGAAGTTGATAATTGCTATTAAAATGATTACTCAACTTTATAAAATAAGTGACTATGAGAAAAATATATACCTACTTCATACTATTTATGCTGATCCTTCCTGTAATTGGGTCGGCGCAATCCCAGTACGACGCGCCTCAAAACGACGATTGGAACGGCCGCTCTACTTGGGGCGAATTGGTACCCGCTACAGAAGAAACGGATTTTTCAGACGATAACAATTTGATACTACCGCTAGATTTTACAGGAGTAGAAGCGGTTGTAATGAGCAACAACCAAGTAGAATTGACTTGGGCGACGGCTGCCGAAATCAACAACGATTATTTTGAAGTACAACACGCTGATAAAGGTGTTTTTTGGGAAACTATTGCAGTGATTTCTGGACAGGGGTTTTCGCAAGAGCCACAATATTACCGATTTATTGATGTCAACCCGCGTCAAGGTCGACACCATTACCGCTTAAAACAGGTGAATTTTGACGGCAGTTATTCTTACTCTATGAATGTTAGTATTATTTCAGGAGTAGAAGCACAGCCCATTGTTTTGATGCCCAACCCTGTACAGGAGAATCAAACCGTTAAAATTGCCCATGCTAGAGGGTTGGAGCATATTGAAATCATAGATCGTTATGGGAATGTCGTGCGTCAAATCCACCAACCCAGAAAACGAATTAACATGGATTTTGGCACGGGAGTGTATGTAATCCGAGTTAAAACAAACAACGGGTGGAGCGTGCAACAATTGGTGGTGCGCTAAGTAAAAGAACAAACAAAAATTGTAAGACATACTGTAAAATATTGTTCGATCAAACCTGATCGTTCCGTTTGTAGAATGTGAAAGTCCTGTATTACTTTTGCGTTCGGGTCAAAGCTGCTGAAAGCCGCTTTGGCCTTTTTTTATGTCTCCAATAGAAAGTTAAGCGTTTGCTCAACGAGGTTCCCGTTCGAAGTATAAGTCGTTAATTTCGCCCGCTTCTCTACAATTAAAAATGTCACAGATAGCGCTGTTTGAAAAATTCGTGTATTACTTTTATATATCAATGCACAACCACAACAGTAGATTTTACGAAAAAAATAGTTCGTTCTAGTATTGAAGCAGTGTAATTAGAATGTCATGAATTGGCTCCAAAATAATTTAAATAGCTTTCTTTTTAGCGAAAATCGAAAACAAAATTATCTAGTGGGGGGTTGTTTAGTTGTTGGGATGGGTATGAAAGTATATTGATCAAAAGCTTAGATTAGCTGTGACTTAATTGAAACCTATTTTTTCTCTAGTTTTATAGAAAAATAAAGTTGCCTTTGAAACATATTTAGACCAATGCTGTTCCATTAGTTAGAATCAGAAATACTCCTCTTTTATATGGTTTCCCCTTACCGTAGTCTCGTCCTAAAAGAACTATTGTATACACCTTTTTATAAGAACCAAAAAAATGAGATATTCTCGATTTTTACCCATAATAGCGGCGGGTAGTGCTGTCCTGTTGTGGTTGATTCCTGCATTTGTATGGCTTATTTTGTTCATTAATCTATTGTTGTCAATCGTACACGGATTGATGCAATTATACATTGCTGCGACTGCAAAAAATACCGCCGTTAAACCTTTATCAAAGACTACCAGCAACCAGCCTTTTATTTCTGTACATTTGCCCATTCACGCGGAGCCACCGCATTTGGTTTGTGCCACAATCGAATCTATTTTACGACAGAATTATTCCAATTTTGAATTGTTGGTATTGGACAACAATACAACAGACCCCGAACTTTGGAAACCTGTACAGGCTTATTGTGCAGGGCGGGCAGGGGTGCAATTTTTTCATTTGGAACAGGTGAAGGGCTACAAAGCAGGCGCGTTGAATATTTGCCGTACTTATACCGCGGAAGAGGCAGAGTATGTGTTTACTGTAGATGCGGACTATGTATTAACAGAAGATTGTTTGCAAAAAATCGTGGCAACAGGCGAATGCGCTCAAGCAGCTTTGGTTCAATTGCCGCAAGCCTATTCCAATATTGTTCCTCAAAATGAGGGGTTGGCCGAAGAATACCGCCACTACTTTGCCCTTTATGCCAACCACAGCAATACCTGTCACGCTATGTTGGGGACGGGCACATTGAGTTTACTGCGGCTGGAAGCATTGGATGCCATTGGTGGCTGGCCTACCAAAACGATTACGGAAGACGCAGAATTGGGGGTTGCTCTGCAGGCCGCAGGTTTTTCGACTCTTTTTGTAGAGGCGGAACTGGGGCATGGTAAAATGCCGAGTGCTGTAGTGAGTTTGCGACAACAACGGTTGCGTT
>CAYUZF010000193.1:739-2783 GCA_964449615.1 uncultured Aureispira sp. | reverse complement strand
TTGGCAATTTCCAGACTTTACTTACTTATTTGAAACAACCCCAATTGTGGTCAAAATCGCTGTGGGTATGCTTGGGACAACTGACCGCTTGGATTAACTTCTGCGGGTTGGCGGTTCTATTTTTAGCTTTGGAGTGTGCGCGCTTTGCCTGGGCTACTTGGACAGGGGGAGAACCAGTAGGGTTACAACTGCCTGTCGTCTACCTTTCTTTAGCAACGATTGCTACCCATTTGGGTAGTAAAATATGGGTATTGGCAGCAGCAACCTCTTTCGATTGGGGAAAAACGATCCGTTCCTACACTACTCATTTAGCGTACTTGGAAGAAGGGGCTGTTGCTTGGTGGGACGCCTTACTGGGCATCGAGAAACCCTTTGTTAGAACGAATAAATTTGCGTCCAATAGCCACTGGATGGATTTGCCCTTGGGTTTTCCTTTGTTACTAATGGGCTGTACAGGTGTATTGGTTTATGCTGAATACTGGGTATTGAGCTGTCTATTGGGCAGTATGGTTGTCCTTTTGGGCAATGCCCTCTGGAGCTTGTTTCGCCAAGTAGCAGCTACCCGTGCCTTAGAAGAAAATAGAGCGATTACCGAAGAGGTATTAGCGCCAATAACTCCTAAAAGAGAAATCGTATTGTTAGCCACTGAAGAACACAATTTATGAAAATAGCTATCATTGCCCACTCGTTGTATCCTATTGCTCAACCTTTTGAAGGAGGATTAGAATGTTTTACCCATCTGTTGTGTAGTGCGCTGATTCAAGCAGGGCACCAAGTTGATTTGTATGGGCATCCCGCTTCCGATCCTAGTTTGAACGTTGTGCAGTTGCACGGCTTGAAATACGATGCTACACAGCAGGGAACGGGGGCGCCTTTTCCCGACGACGCGTATTTAGCACAGACTGAATTTTACAGTCGTATACTTCATCGCATCAACCAACAAGAATACGACGTGGTACACAACCACTCGCTCAATGACATGGCCATTATTTTGGGCAACCAGTGTCGGCATCCTTTTATTACAACTTTTCACACGCCGCCTTTTACCGTGTTGCAAAATGGTGCCCTGGCGGTTCGTTGGGATACCCGACAAGTTTTCACAACCGTTAGTAAAAAATTAGGTGCAATTTGGTCCGAACATTTGGACGAGTCACGGGTTGTATACAATGGAATTGCAATGGATCAATGGGCGTACAGTGCTACGGCAACGGATAAGGTAGCCGTTTGGTGCGGGCGTATTTGTCCAGAAAAAGCCCCCCACTACGCTATTCAAACAGCTTTGGACAAGGGCTTGACGCTTTACTTGGCGGGTCCAAAAAGTAATTTACCCTATTACGAACAGGAAATTGCACCCTATATTGATCAACAGCAAATTATTTATAAAGGACATTTGCACCAACCCGAATTAAATGCTCTATTAAAAACGGCTACCTGCCTCTTTTTTACCAGTGTTTGGGACGAGCCTTATGGACTAGTCATCGCAGAAGCTTTAGCTTGTGGAACGCCTGTACTGGGTTTTGCAACAGGAGCCGCCCCCGAAATTTTAACGCTCGATTGCGGCGTTTTGGTTGCATCTGGCGACCAAAATGCCCTCAACGCAGGCTACGAACGCGTGTGTGCCCTTAGTCGCGCAGCTTGCCGTACCCGTGCCGAGCAATTTTGCTCCTCCGAAGCCATGTTAGCGGCTTACCTGTCCTTATATCAAGAAGTTATTTTAGAACAAGCTACTGAAAAACAATACGCGTTATGATAGGATATTATGCACACCACCACGGTTCTGGACACGCCAATTATGCCAACTTATTAGCGCAGCGATTTGGAACCGCAATGACGGTATTTACAACGGCTGACTTTAACTTTGCAAAAGGGGTACAGGTGGTACCGTTGGTGGAAGAAGATCCCACGCCTGAACAGTGGCCAAAAGGCAGTGCTGCACCGCCCGCTTACATGCACTATTCGCCCGTAGGCAACCGCGCTATTTTGCAGCGCAGCCAGCAATTGGTACAAGGGTGGATGCAGCACAACATTGAATTGTTGATTGTAG
>CAYUZF010000193.1:0-729 GCA_964449615.1 uncultured Aureispira sp. | reverse complement strand
ATGTGAGTGTGGAAATTGCGGCGTTGGCTAGAGCTTGTTCGATGCCTTACGCTTTTGTGCGCATGTTTGGCGAGCGCAACGATTTGCCCCATCGGGCCGCTTATGAGGGCGCAAGCTTCTTATTGGCGTACTATCCCGCAGCGTTGGAAGCGCCTAATACGCCTGCTTGGATACGAGAAAAAACGCTGTACTTAGATTTCTTTTCACAATTTAGTCAACCTTCGCGTTCCTTTGAGCCTGCGCTGAATTTGCCCAACAACTATTGGTTGTATTTGCAGGGGTTTGGGGGCAGTACGGTAGCCCATCGTTACATCAAAGAATTGGCAGAACATTTTCCCAAGCAAGAAATAGTAGTGGTAGGACCAAGCGAACAGCAGTATACTGCGGCTAATTTGCGCTATACGGGAACAGTACCGAGTATCGCCCCTTATGTACGGGGGGCGGAGTTGGTATTTGGGGCTTGCGGCTCCAATACTACGGCTGAGCTGGCTACGTTGGGCGCGCCGTTTATTGCCATACCCGAAGAACGTCCTTTTAAGGAGCAAGAGCATTTGGCAGAAGCGTTAGAACGGCAAGGGTTGGCACGGGTGTGGCGCGACGAACTGGCGACGGAGATCATCAAGAGGCGGCCTGTTGGTGGCTATGTTTGGGCGCCGTTTGTACGCCACAATGCAGTTGATTATTTTTACAATTGGATACAACCGCACCGCGAAGAGTTGAGACAACTAG
>CAYUZF010000192.1:5443-10081 GCA_964449615.1 uncultured Aureispira sp. | reverse complement strand
CGGTTTCTTTTGTGTGACTACTTAAATAATTGGACTAGCCCACCCATCGAACGAATCAACTTAAACGGTTAATTGCAAGTAACCGTTATTTCAGAGCCTACTTAAAGCACTGCTTATGAATTTTATTAAATTACTAGGACTAGTCACCCTCTTTTTCCCATTTTTATTAATTGCACAAACGCCTAACGCCACTGTTACTCCCGAGTGTGGCATTACTGCGGAAACTGCGGCTGCCATTCGCCAGCGGCTGATGGAGAACCGCCAGAAGTTTACCACAGAAGATATACAGCGCTTGACCAATGGCCGTGTTGTTACTTATGTACCTGTAACCATACACAACGTATCTGCCGATGCCGCAGGAACGGGTAGAACCTCAGAATTGGAAATCATGGCCTTTTTATGTGGCCTGAACGATATTTATGCCGACCAAAATGTACAGTTCTTTCTGCACAGCCCTATTCGCGAGCGCGTGAGCAATTTTATTTACCAAAATGCCCGCACCACTACAGCGCGCAGCCACATGATGAGCTACCGAGTTGCCAATACATTAAATATTATTATTGGTGCTTCTGTTAGTAATCCTGTTGCGAGCTGGTACGATAGTGGAGGCGATTATATTTTTTTGTTGAAACAAATGATTACCCCTGCGGCTAAAACCGAAGCGCATGAGATCGGACACTTCTTTACCTTGAACCATACGTTTTACGGTTGGGAGGGAACCGACGCCGAGGCAACTTATGGCGGACAGGCCGTTCCCTCTAGCATGCCTTCTGCTTCGGGTTGGTTTAGTTTTAGCCCCGAAGCCGTAGCGCGTACAGGGCCACAAGCCAACTGCCAAACTACAGCAGATGGTTTTTGTGACACAGAGGCGGATTATTTTTCTGAACGCACCGCTTGCCCTTACAACCCTACGGTATTAGATCCTCACGGCGTAAGCCTAGATCCCGATGAGAGCAATATTATGTCTTACGCGAATGATCCTTGTGTAACGGAGTTTAGCAACGAGCAGAAAGCAGCGATTGCGATGGACATTGCCGTTAGAACATGGGCCAGCCAAACGCCCAGCAATACAAGCGACGTAATAGGCGCTCCAGCCGTTGTTTCTCCACAGAGCAACACGCAATTGGGCAGTATTACAGATCCTACCGTACGTTTGGAGTGGGCACCTGTAGCAGGCGCTACCTGGTATTACATCGAAGTATTGGGAACTAATTTTCCTGGTGTTTGGCTACCCAATACGAATGATGTTATTTATAAAGGAATTCAATACAACAGCAATACCTTCCTTAACTTGCCTACGGACGATTTGGTAGCCGGTAAGCGATACGTATGGCGCGTGAAAGCGTTGAATCCTGTTTCTACTTGTGCGGCTCCTTCTAGCTTCAGTCGTTTTGAAGCTGTTTCTACTATAAATACCAATGTAAGTGATTTGCCAATAGATCAGCAAATGAGCTTTAAGATACTTTCTAATCCTATTAATACTTCTTATATTCCTGTGTCTATTTATGCCGCAGAGGAAATTATAGGCTCTGTGCGTTTGTTTAGCATGGACGGCAGAGAGGTACTGACGTTGACAAAACAAGCGTTTGTACAGGGTGAGAGTATGCTCCAATTGCCTGCTGGCGACCTAGCCAATGGCATGTACCTAGCTGTTTTGATGACGGAGAAAGGCCAATTGCAACAAAAAATAATCGTACAGCGCTAAAACAGCTGTAGCAATTTAATAAACGGCGGTTGTAAGTTGTTCTCAACTTGCAACCGCTTTGTATTTTTAGGTGGTGTGGGGAACGAAGCACGGACACTGTGCGTTTAAAACAACAAACCTAATCCCTCTCTTTTATAGCACCGCGTTCTATTTAGAACCTCAAAATAATTTGTACAACATGTTTGGAAGCGTAAAAAAATGGCTCGGTATCGAAGGCACTCGTATTCGTCTGCACACTCTTTCTGTCTATCCCAGTACCGTTAAAACCATCAACGGCGAAATAGAGATTTATGCCAAACGTACAGAGACCGTCCACTCTATTCGCCTGCGCTTTATCGAGGTCTATACCCGCGGAAAGGGCGACGACAAACGCATCGACGAATATTTGCTAGGAACTTGGACACACGACCAAGCCCTTACCCTTGTTGATGGCGAACGCTATATGATTCCTTTCAAACTCGCCTTCGAGCCCGTCAAATCTGCTATGGATGAACGCGCCGAAAACCCTCTTTTATCAGGGGTCGTTTCTTTGATGAAAAACCTAAAAGGCGTTCAATCCGACTATCGTTTAGAAGCCGAGGCTTTTGTAGAAGGCAACGAGTGGCACCCCGTTGCCAAAACGAAGATCGTTTTTGACCGTTAGACAAGGTTTTTCCTTTTTTCTCTTCTTTTTTTATAAAAATAGCCGCTTTCATAGTAGAATATGGAAGGGGCTGCGTACTTTTGCGCCAAGTTAAACGCCGTCGGTAGCTTGTTGTTGTGACAAGCTTTAAAAGGGAATCAAGTGCAATTCTTGAACTGTCCCGCAACTGTAACTAGCGCTTTTATTGTCGTGTATGCATGCCACTGTTGTCAAACGGGAAGGCCACACCACATGCTAGAAGTCAGGAGACCTGCCTCGGTGGTATTGGTAGATGCTTTCGCGGATTGAAGCAACCAGTTTAGGAAGGAACAAAGGCTCCATTTCTCAATTGGACTAGTTGGCAACAACTAGCGGCACTTCTCGTAAGCATAGCTTGATTTTTTCATCCTTCCTTAAAAAATTACTATGCAACGTTTCTTTACACTTTTGAGCACCTTTCTATTTTTTTGCGCCACAGCGCTGCATGCTCAAACCCAGTCTATCATCGTAGTCAATGGCGGTTTGTTTGGTAGCACCGACTACGCCAATACCACGATTCAACTACTAGAACCCAACACCGCTCCCGCTGTTAACATGGGAACGGTAGAAGTCACGTCTATTCAGGACATTCTAATCGACAGCAATTACGCTTATGTAGCTATGCAGGACAGTATCGTTAAATACGATTGGACGACTAAAACTAAAGTAGCTGCGGCAGCTTTTGGAGGCGTTAGTACCGTAAAACTAGCGCTGTACCAAGACAAATTGTTGGTGGGTAATTTTTATGAATTTGGCGCGCCTGCCTTTAACAACCTACGTATTTTTGATGCCAATACGTTAGCTTACCTAGACAGCGTACCCGAAGTAATACACCCCGTAGAGGATATGCTCATTCTTGGAGATTACGCCTACATTGGACAAAATGCTACTACTGCTTCTTTTAGTGATACTTTAGGGTATTTGTTGACGTATGACATCGTGGCTGATACGGTAGTAAGTAGAGACACCCTAAACAACCTCGGTTATGAAATTGGTCGTTTGGTAGAGCAGAACGGTGTTATTTACGCGTTGAACAACACCAGCAATACCATCAGCCAATACAATACCAGCACAGGCGCTAAATCAACAGCCGCGGCAGGGGTAGATTTGAGATTGGCAACTTATGGCCCTGCGGCATACCTAGACAGTGGAGTTTGGTATTTTCCTTACGACAGCGGAATTGGAAGCTACAGTTTGGTGGCAGGCGTTCCTTTGGTACACCGCGTGACAACGACTAGTTCTACATTTGTTTTTAATCCTTACAACAATACATTTTGTGTAGCAACATCGGTTTTTGGCAATCAAAGTCAGAATACAGGCATTGTATACAATTTGCAAGGCGATAGCCTGTACAGCTTTGACGTAGGGTTTTCTCCAGAAGCACTGGCCGTTGTATCCAATACTATTTTGAGTACGACCATCGTACCCGCACAAGGGGAGGAGTTGGGATACCATTTGGCACCTAACCCAGCCCGCGATCAAATTACGGTACATTTGGACAAAGTAGAACCCGTGCGTATCGAAATTGTCAACCAAGTTGGACAAACGGTTTTGTTGCAACAGAGTATTCAGAGTGCTACACCGCTGGATATTAGTTCCTTATCTACAGGGACTTATTGGATTGTGGTGGTCAATCAGAAAGGCCGTTTACGAACACAAGCATTTACCAAACAATAAGCTCTTTTTTTTACAAAGTTGTTGTAGGGCGCTAGGACTCCAACCCTAGCTCCCTACCTACCTCAAAAACTCTTTGTTCTTTTCTTCGTTGTATCAACCAAAACCAAACACCATGGCTATTGCTCATTACGAAGGAAAAAAATACCAACGCAACAAAACCAGCGCCGTAGACGATGCTCTAACCGTCGAAGAAGCGCTGCAAATTGTGGTCAACAACCGCCCGTTTACTGTGACTATGCGCACGCCAGGCAACGACCGCGCTTTGGTGCGCGGACTGCTGTACTCGGAGGATGTTTATCGGCAAGCAGCGCCGTTGTTGGTCGACTTTCGTCAAAAAAATGCCATTACAACCATTGCGCAAGTACGTCTAGCCAAACAACAATTGGGCAGCGGCATACAAAGTACGCGCAGCTTGCTTTCCGTTTCCTCTTGCGGCATCTGTGGGCGGCAAGAATTAGATGCCAGTTCTACCTTTAAAAACGAATTAAAACGCCCCGATCAATTGCACGCCCAACAGTTGTACCAAGCCTTCGAAAGGATGAGCGCCCAACAGGACGATTTTCTACGGTCGGGGGGCTCCCACGCAGCAGCAGCA
>CAYUZF010000192.1:4211-5433 GCA_964449615.1 uncultured Aureispira sp. | reverse complement strand
AATTGATGCACAAGGCAATTTGTTGGTGTTGATGGAAGACATTGGTCGGCACAACGCCGTGGATAAAGTGATTGGGGCCTTGTTGGAGCGCGAACAATTGCCCGAGGCCGTCGCCATTCTGGTGAGTGGACGCATTTCTTACGAAATTGTATCCAAAGTTTTTTGTGCGCAAATTCCTATTTTGGCCGCTGTTTCTGCCCCCTCTTCGCTGGCGGTAGAATACGCCAAACAGTTTGGCTTGACTTTGCTGGGGTTTTGTCGCGGCGAGAAAGCAACGTGCTACGCCAATGCTTGGCGAATGTTGGGCTAAGATGTAAGTCGTAGCGTGCAAGTTGCCCCTTACACGCTACAATATTTTTTAATTTTTTATTACTTCTACCTCTATAAATTTAGAAGAAGGAATTTTTACGTTAGGATCGCGGCTGGTGAGTGGAACCAGCGCGTTGGTTTCTGGAAAATAGGTCGCCACACAACCCCGTGGAATATCATAAGCTACTACTTTAAAATTATCAACGCGGCGCTGCTCTCCTTTGTAATGACTCACCAAATGCACCACTTCGGTATTTTTTAAGCCTTTTTGTTGCATATCGTCCTTGTGCATTAGTACCACACGGCGCTCATCTCGGATACCTCTATAGCGGTCATCCATGCCATAAATCGTAGTGTTGTATTGGTCGTGGCTGCGAATGGTCATCATAATAAAATGCCCGTCTTGTACTTGTCGATTGGGCAGCGGATTAACCGTAAGTTTAGCTTTTTGGGTATCGGTATCAAAGCGGCGTTCGCGCGCGCAGTTGGGCAAGTAAAAACCCGCAGGTTGGCGCACCCGTTCGTTGTACAAATCAAATCCATCAATACAAGCCTCGATGTGGTCGCGAATGACATCGTAATTGTCAATCATTGCCTGCCAATCAATTGGATTGTTGTTGCCGACTACCGCCATGGCCAAACGTCCTACTATCGCAGGTTCACTCAACAAATGCTCGGAAGCCAATTCGAAAGTGCCTTCACTAGAATGCACCACCCCCGTTGAGTTTTCTACCGATACAAATTGCGGCCCCGATTTTTGGACATCTTTTTCAGAGCGAGGAATACAAGGTAAAATTAGAGCTTCTTCTCCAGTGACTAAATGTGAGCGGTTGAGTTTGGTGGAGACATGCACCGTCAATTCACAGTTTTGCATGCCTTCGCCCGTGACTTGACTGTCCGGAGTAGCCGATAC
>CAYUZF010000192.1:0-4201 GCA_964449615.1 uncultured Aureispira sp. | reverse complement strand
CCACCCATGCCCATAAAAAAGCGCACGTTGCCATCGCGCATCGCTTCTACGGTTTCTATCGCAGAATAGCCGTGCGGACGCGGGCAAGTGATGCCAAAATGGCGGTCTAAGGAAGCCAACAGTTTTTCTGGGGGCGACTCCCAAACACCAACGGTGCGGTCGCCTTGTACGTTGCTGTGGCCGCGCACAGGGCAAGTCCCCGCCCCAGGCAATCCGATGCTACCGCGCAAAAGCAAAAGATTCACAATTTCCTGTACGTTGTGAACGCCGTTTTCGTGTTGTGTCAAGCCCATTGCCCAACAAATAATAATCTTTTTATTTTTCATCAACAAGCGAGCAAAGCGCTTGATTTCATGTTTTTTGACCCCGCTTTGGGCAGCGCATTCTTCAAAATCGGCCTGCCTCAAATGGGCAATTAATTCTTCGTAGCCTTCGCAGTGTTCTTTTAGAAAATCCCAATCGACAACCGTACCAGGGTTTTCGTTTTCGGCTTCGAGCAGCAAAATCATGGCCGCTTTGAGCAGCGCAATATCGCCGTTGATGCGCACCTGCAAATGCTGGTCGGCGATGGTCGTACCGCGGGTAAGAATACTGATGGGGTCTTGCGGATCGACAAAGCATTCCAAACCTGTTTCGGGTAAGGGGTTGACGCTGACAATTTTACCGCCGTTTTTCTTGCACAATTCTAAAGCACTGAGCATACGCGGGTGGTTGGTGCCTGGATTCTGACCCATGATTACAATCAACTCCGATTCGTGCAAATCTTGCAAGGTCACGGAACCTTTGCCAATGCCTAAGGTATCGCTCAAACCCTTGCTGGTGGGTTCGTGGCACATGTTGGAACAATCGGGCATGTTGTTGGTGCCAAATTGTTTGCAAAAAACTTGGTACATAAACGCCGCTTCGTTGCTCGTTCTACCCGACGTATAAAAAACTGCCTCATCGGGCGAATCCAAACTGTTGAGTTTGTCGGCCATTTTCTCAAAAGCCGCTTCCCAAGAAATGGGTTCGTAATGGGATTGGCCTGCGGGCAAATACATGGGCTGGGTGATGCGTCCCGATTTACCAATTTTAAAATCCGTCCAGCGGCTCATTTCTTCCACGCTGTGTTGTGCAAAAAAAGCAGGATCAACGCGTTCCACCGTAGCTTCTTCGGCCAGCGCTTTGGCGCCATTCTCACAGTACTCGCCTAGAGAAGAACGGTTGCCATCGGGGTCGGGCCAAGCGCAGCCCGCACAGTCCCAGCCGCCTTTTTGGTTCATTTTATTCAACCGTTTTACGCCCTCAAAAATACCCGTTTCTTTTTGTAGGTGTTCCAAAGAAACCAATACCGCAGGGATGCCCGCCGCCTTTTTCTTGCGTTTGGTCAATTTCAAATTATCAAAGGTAGCGGGCGGAATAATCTGGATGTCTCTTTTCATGATAATGGTCGAATAGGTATAAATAAAATGTACGCCTCTAAAAGAGCGTTCAAACAAGATAAACAAATAGGAAAGAAAGTCCAACAATTAGAGGCAGCTTAAAAATACTACTAAAACTACCTTTTTTTGTTCAAATTTTAGAAAAAAAGGCATAAAGCATCAACGCCTAACATCTTTCATTAACCAATCTTCTATTTCTTCGTCCCCTTCGGAATGCAGCACGGAAATATCGCCTGTTGTCTCAAAAATAACCGCTTTTATTTGGGAAAGGCGAACAACGTTGGCTTCTCGGAGTTTAGAACGCAAATCCCCTTTGGTCACTCTTGCTTTTCGCAAGTTGTCCTCCAAAATACGTTCCCCGTCCATCAAAAGCAGGGGTTCGTTGTCGATAAGCATTTGAAAAAAATCAAAGCGGCGTAAGACCGCAGCAGAAAGTTGCAGCGCATACACCACCAACAAACCAAGCGCCCCCTCTGTAAGAGAAGTACTGGACGAAAGCAGCGTAGTAGCAATGATGGAACCAACGGCTACCGTCATTGCAAAATCAAAACTTGACATTTTTGAAAAACTGCGCTTTCCAAAAATGCGCGTAAAAACAATTACGGCTATGTATATGCCCAAACCACTGAGCGTGATAATTAAAGCAGATGTAAGTGTTATGTCAAATAACTTATCCATGAACGTTTTTTTGTTAACTAATTTAGTAATAAGGCACAAAAACAGACCAGCCCTTTGGATTAATACCAAAACAACCTTTATATTGTTTAGCAACCTTATCTAAAAATATGAGATACTTATTCCTTACTGCTTGGTTTTGTGGTGCCCTATTGGCCTGCGAACAAAAACAAGCGGTGTCTACAGAGACTACCAATCCTATTCCTACCCATAAAGCACCTACAAAATCCACTGCAAAGACCTTTACGGTTGGAGTGTTGAACGAAGAAAACGTAGATGTATATGGCGGACTTGCTTTAGCCGATCCGAGCAAACAGGGAACCATTGCATACGTCAATGAACGCAGCAATACGGGAGAAATACAAATCAACGGAAAAAAAATCCCCCTCAATAAAGTATCTTCTAAAAACGGTTCTTACCTATTGATGGGGCCAGATGTTTTGATAACCACCACCCAAGCAACATACGATGAACAGGCAGAAGGCGATTGCTTTTACGGGCTATGCAAAGCAATTACCATCACTTACAAAGGTGCCAAACTAAACGTTGACAACATAAATGTACAAGATTGCTTAAGCTTAGGCATTTAACTAAACCGCCTATTTTTATAAAAATACACACAACCACACCATCATGAGCAGCAAGACACACGTTCCTTCTGATATAGAAATTGCACAAAGCAATGATATACAACACATCAAAACCATTGCTGAAAAGTTGAACATCGACGAGGAGCACCTAGAATATTATGGCAAATACAAGGCAAAACTGCCCCTATCCTTAGTAAACGAAGCAAAAATAGCGCAAGGTAAATTAATTTTGGTAACTGCCATGACCCCTACGCCCGCAGGGGAGGGCAAAACTACCACGTCCATCGGCTTGACCGAAGGCATGAACAAACTGGGCAAACAAACCACTGTCGTTTTGCGAGAGCCTTCGCTGGGGCCTGTTTTTGGAATAAAAGGCGGCGCAGCTGGCGGCGGCTATGCGCAAGTTGTGCCTATGGAGGACATCAATTTACATTTCACAGGAGATTTTGCAGCCGTAGAGAAAGCCAACAACCTGCTATCGGCCTTGATTGACAACAAGCTACAAAGTAAAAACAACAGCTTGGGCTTAGACCCTAGAACCATCGTCTGGAAACGCGTGATGGACATGAATGACCGCGCCTTGCGCAATATAGTGATTGGTTTGGGGGGGACGGGCAACGGCATGCCTAGAGAAGATGGTTTCAACATTACCCCTGCCTCCGAAGTAATGGCGATTTTGTGCATGGCCAAAGACCGCGCAGATTTGAAAGAAAAATTGGGCAATATTTTGGTGGGCTTCACCTACGATAAACAACCTGTCTATGCCCGCGACCTCAAAGCCCAAAACGCTATGGCCATTCTACTCAAAGACGCCATTAAACCCAATTTGGTACAAACCCTAGAAAAAAATCCAGCCATTATACACGGCGGGCCTTTTGCCAATATTGCACAGGGCACCAACACCATCATCGCAACTAAAATGGGACTTTCACTGTCGGATTATGTAGTGACAGAAGCTGGATTTGGCGCAGATTTAGGCGCAGAGAAATTTTTAAACATCAAATGCGTAGCGGGGGAATTGAAACCCGAAGCCGTCGTTTTGGTGGCTACCATTCGCGCACTGCGCCACCACGGTGGCGCGCCCAAAGCCGAGTACAATACGGCCAGTACCGAACGCGTACAAAAAGGCTTGGCCAACCTGCAAAAACACATTGAAAACTGTCAAAAATTTGGCCTCAATCCAGTAGTCGCCATCAATGCCTTTCCAAGTGATACGCCCGAAGAAGTGGATTTGGTGAAAGAAGCTTGCCAGCGCTTGGGCGCTAGGGCTGTGGTCGCCAACGGCTGGGCAGAAGGCGGCAATGGCATGACCGACTTGGCCAAAGCGGTGGTAGAACAAATCGAATCGGGCGATAACCAATTTAAGGCGCTGTACGATTGGGCCTTGCCCATCAAAGAAAAAATAGCCACCATCGCCCGCCAAATCTACGGTGCGGATGGCGTCACTTACTCCAAAACTGCCCAGCTCAATCTCAAACGCATCCAACGCTTGGGTTTGGAGCATTTGCCCGTTTG
>CAYUZF010000191.1:5744-10144 GCA_964449615.1 uncultured Aureispira sp. | reverse complement strand
ATCCACAATCAAACCCAAATCCGCAATCGCATCGTTCTTACGCAAATTGATGAGTTTCACTCCTTGCGTTGCGCGTCCAGTAGTAGGCACGTTCTTCACGGCCAAACGAATGGTCAAACCAGAGCGGTTGATAATTACCAAATCATCGTTGTCCGTCGTAGCTTTGATGGCAATTAAATCCCCTGTTTTAGAGGTGATGTTGATGGTTTTGACGCCCATACCGCCGCGTTTTTGAGGCGAGTATTCTTCTAAAATCGTTTGTTTGCCAATACCATTTTCTGCTACCACCAACACGCGTTTTTCATCGTCTTGCGCTACACATATCATACCGATGACCTCATCGCCAGGTTTGTTCATTTTGATCCCGCGTACCCCTGTAGCTGTCCGTCCCATTTCGCGCACATCTGCTTCTGCAAAACGAATGGCTTTTCCTTTGCGAGTAGCCAAAAGAATGTGGTTGGTACCATCAGTTAGTTTCACTTCTAACAATTCATCGTCTTCGCGAATGGTCAACGCATTTACGCCGTTGGTACGCGGACGAGAATACGCCGTCACATCCGTTTTCTTAACGGTACCGCGTTTGGTTGCAAAAATCAAGTTGTGCGATTTCAAAAACGCCTCATCTTTCAAATCCTCGATAGGAATATAAGCTTTGATAGAATCGCCTGCTTGAAGCTGTAACAAATTCTGAATTGCTCGTCCTTTAGAAGCCTTCGCTCCTTTAGGCACTTCGTAGACCCGCAACCAATGGCAGCGCCCTTGCGCCGTGAAGAGCAGCAAATAATTGTGCGTGTTGGTGACAAAGATGTGTTCAATGAAATCCTTGTCCCGCGTCTTAGCAGCACTGGCACCGACCCCACCACGCGTCTGCGTGCGGTACTCCGTTACGGGGGTGCGTTTGATGTAACCCAAGTGAGAAATAGTAACCACTACTTGCTCGTTTTCAATCATATCCTCAATACTGATCTCTCCCTCCGCAAACGTAATATCCGTACGGCGCTCATCGCCAAATTTACTGTTCAACTCGTCCAGCTCTTCTTTGATAATATCGTAGCGGCGCTCTTCGCGATCCAAAACATCTTGTAAATCCTCAATCAAATGCATCAACTCGCCGTGCTCCTCCGTCAATTTCTCGCGCTCCAACCCTGTCAAGCGCTGCAAACGCATATCCAGAATGGCTCTAGCTTGCTCTTCCGACAAACGATTATCGTTCAAGGGGTGTTGCCCTAAGAAGCTGTCCAAAGCATCGCCTTTTGGTGTGAAATCAAACTGCATCAATCCCGCTTTGGCTTCTTCGCCATTCTTAGAAGCGCGAATCAATGCAATGATTTCGTCCAAGCGATCCAGCGCTGCCAACAAGCCCTGCAAAATATGGGCGCGTCTTTTGGCTTTGTCTTGGTCGTATAATGCACGGCGCTCCACCACTTCTAAACGAAACTTAACAAACTCGCTGATGATGTCCTTGACGTTCAACAACTGTGGGCGCCCGTCCACCAAACAAATATTGTTCACCCCATAAGAAGACTGAAGCGGGCTGTACTTAAACAACTTGCTCAATACCACATTCGGGCTTACATCGCGCTTGATCTCAATTACGATGCGCATTCCACGACGATCCGACTCATCACGCAAATCCGAAATCCCTTCTACCTTTTTGGAATTCACCAAATCAGCAATCTTCATGATCAAGCTCGCTTTGTTGACTTGGTAAGGAATTTCTGTAATAATAATGCGCTCTTTGCCCGTTTTTGTTACTTCAATTTCCGACTTGGCGCGCACCACCACACGCCCGCGACCAGTTGCCATGGCTTGGCGCACGCCTTCTGTGCCATAAATGGTGCCTCCTGTAGGAAAATCAGGCGCTTTGATGTACTCCATCAAGCCGTCGATGGTAATGTCTTTGTTTTCGATGTAAGCCAAGATACCATTAATAACCTCCGTCAAATTGTGGGGCAACATGTTGGTCGCCATACCCACCGCAATGCCCGATGTCCCATTGACCAATAAATTGGGCAATTTGGTGGGCAATACCGTCGGCTCTTTGAGCGTATCGTCAAAGTTAAACTGAAAAGCGACGGTATCTTTGCCCAGATCGGCTAAGATTTCGTTGCTAATGCGTTCTAAGCGGGCCTCTGTATAACGCATAGCTGCTGGGCTATCACCGTCAATAGAACCAAAGTTACCTTGCCCATCTACCAAAGGATAACGCAACGACCAAGGCTGCGCCATGCGCACCATCGTATCATAAACTGATGAATCACCGTGTGGGTGATATTTTCCCAAAACCTCTCCTACAATACGCGCGGATTTTTTGTGACTTTTGGAAGCCGTCAATCCCAATTGAGACATGCCATACAAAACGCGACGGTGTACGGGTTTTAGTCCATCTCTAACGTCTGGTAAGGCTCTGGAAACAATAACGGACATAGAATAATCTATGTAAGCCGATTTCATTTCATCCTCAATATTAATCGGTATTATTTTTTGGGTTGAATCCATATTTTTTACTTTGTTTTTTTGGAATAACTAGCACGCTTTTGTCCTAGTGTAAACAACGGAGTAAAGATACAAAAAAAATAGCTTTTCGCCTAATAAACATACAATAAGAACCTCAAATAAATAGCTGTAAAATAAGCGATTACAAATTTTTTATTATCCACTAATTGCAGTTTGCTAAAAATAGTAGTTTTAAAGCCCTCAATTGCGCTCTAAACCCTTAAAAGTGCTTCTGACAACTCCGATGTAGTGCGGTTAATTTTTAGTAGAAAATAGCCTTGAAAATTTCTATTTAAGCTAGGAACTCAACAAAGCTTTAAGAGCAGGTGTTAAAGTTGTATTTCAAACCTTTTTTGATCACTACTACTTTTAACAGCATGCAATTACTCGTTAATTCCTCCGATTCTTCTGACTCAGAAAACAACCCCGCTTTACCTTTTTTACATTTGTGGACGGACGTCGATGGGCAGAGCCATATTGCCCGATCTTTTTTATCGGGTTTTGGCAAAAAAAGCATTAGTGGCGATGCTGACCCACAGTGGTTGCGCCCTTTTCCAGGAGAAGTATCGGCCATCTTGTTTGCTGTGCTGCCTGTGGGTTGGGTGGGCGAATGGCACGAAAGCCCTGCCCCACAGTGGGTCATTCCCACAAAAGGACGCTGGTTTATCGAAACGCAAGATGGGGAGCGGGTAGAAATGGGGCCTGGGGAGTTGCACTTTGGGCAAGACCAAAACACGACGCCTCAAAACGGCAAAAAAGGCCACCGCTCTGGTACGGTTGGGCAGGAGCCTTGCTACCAAATGATTATTCAATTCAAGACCTCACCCGCGGCCAATACCCAACATCCCTTTTGACCCCACACGTCCCCATTTTGTAAAATAGGTGGAACACATTTTGCTTTTTTGTTTTGAAGATATACCTTTAGTGGCGTTTAATTTTTAACAGCTACTTTTAACCAAGTCATTCAACAAAATATTTCTACATGCGCCTTTATTGTCTATTGATCAGTTTGCTTTTATACACCTCTGCTGTTTTTGCTCAACCCAAAGCTTACAACATTTTTAATCAAAAAGGCAAAGAAGTTGCTTACGCCAAAATGCTCAAAGACCTGCAAGAAGCAGACATTGTGTTTTTTGGAGAACTGCACAACAATCCCATTTGTCATTGGCTAGAGCTGGAACTCACTAGAGATTTGTATACGCAGGAGGATCAAAATTTAATTTTAGGGGCAGAAATGTTGGAGTCGGACAACCAATTGTTGGTCAATGAATATTTTTTGGGCTTTATTTCTGAGAAAAACTTTGAAAAAGAAGCGCGGCTCTGGCCCAATTACCAAACGGATTACAAACCATTGGCGACGTTTGCGAAGGAGAACAATTTGAGTTTTGTAGCTACTAATGTTCCGCGCCGTTATGCTTCTGCAGTCTACCAAAGCGGCTTGCAAAGTTTGGAAAATCTACCCGAGTATTCTAAGGTATTTATTGCCCCTTTGCCCATCCAGGAAGATTACGACGTCAGTTCTTATAAGGATATGCTAGACATGGGCGCTGCGCACAGCGGCGGCACCGACCCCAAACATTTCCCACAGGCGCAAATGATTAAAGATGCTACGATGGCTCATTTCATTTATGGCAATTGGAACGAAGGCGAGTTGTTTTTACATTTCAACGGCAGTTTTCACTCTGACAAAAAAGAAGGTATTGTATGGTACTTGCGCCAGCTCAATCCCAATTTAAACATCATGGTTATTAGCAGCGTGGAACAAGACCAGGTAGACAAGTTAAATCAAGAACACCGCGACAAAGCGGATTACATTATTGCCATTCCAGAGCGCATGACTAAGACGTACTAGGAGTATTGGCTCTATTTTATCGAGGCACGACTCCTTCTTTGGCCATCCATTG
>CAYUZF010000191.1:3038-5734 GCA_964449615.1 uncultured Aureispira sp. | reverse complement strand
AAATTGGTCGGGGCTGCAAGCAAAAACAGGAATGTTGCAACTGTTAAATTGTGCAGCTACCGTGCGGTCATAGGCAGGCGCGCCCTCGTCGTTGAGCGCCAACAGCGTAATGAATTGCAGGCCCTTTTGTTGCAATTGTTTCGCTTGCTGGAACAACGGCTCATTGGAGCCGCCCTCGTACAAATCAGAGATGAGTACTAAAATGGTATTGTCAGGCGTCTGCACCAACGTTTCTACATAGCGCAGGGCTTTGTGAATATCGGTACCGCCCCCCAGTTGCGTTCCAAACAACAAATCCACAGGATCTTCCAAATCCTTTGTCAAATCGGCTACGGCTGTATCAAAAACTACAAGGTGGGTTTTTAGAGCGGGCAAAGAAGCCAAAACCGCTGCAAAAATACTGGAGTAAACAACAGAACTGGCCATAGAACCGCTTTGATCTACGCACAAAATAATTTCCTTGAGCGCCTGGCCTTTGCGCCCGTACCCAATCAATTGATGGGGAATGATGCTTTTGTAATCTTGTTGGTAATGTTTGAGGTTGAGGCGGATTGTGCGGTGCCAATTGATTTCTCTAAACTTGGGGTGGCGGTTGCGCACCGATTGGCTTAAGGCGCCCCTGATGGCTTGCAAGAGGGGGTATTCCAGTTTTTTGGTGAGTTCTTCTACTACTTTGCGCACCACCAAACGCGCAGTTGCTTTCGTTTTTTCTGGAATGACGCTGTTAAGGGAGAGCAACGTACCCACCAAATGCACGTCGGCTTCCACGCTTTCCAACAACTCAGGCTCTAAAAGCAGTTGCTTCAAACCCAAGTTTTCTAAAGCATCGCGCTGTAGCGCTTGCACCACGGGCGTTTTAAAGTATTTGCGAATATCGCCCAACCAACGGTTTACCTTTGGGGCAGAACTACCTAAGCCACCTTTAGAATTGCCTGCTTCATAGAGGGCGGCCAGCGCTGCATCCATTTCCATCCCTGCGCCCGACAAATCCATAGGTTGTTGCTCTTCGGCGTTCTCCGACTCCTGCCCCAGTACCAAACGCCAACGCTGCTGCCGATCAAATTCTGTTTGCTCCATTCTTTTTGCCTATAAAGATAACATAAAGGTAACGCAATTGGAGTGTTTGCCTCCGCTTATAGCCTGCTGTTCTCTTATTTTTAGTTCTAAAGTCACTTTTTTTAAGGTTTTGTTAAGAAAGTTAGTCATAAATTTGTCACTACCTTAAATACTGCCTATGTTTATATAGAACAATTCAATTTTCATAAACGGCTAGCTCTTAAAATTAACACGCCTAAATTCTATAAAAACAAAATCATACCACGCATTCCTAAATTTTAACAAGCCGTTTGCAACAACTCTTACACCACTTACTTTGCATTAAAATCTAGATTCCTAGAACCAGTATTTATTCATCCTATTCTAAAGCAAAAATACAATGAAGAATTTATTAATTTTAATGTTTGTCGCCACATTTTTTATTATTGGATGTAGCAAACAAGACAACAACACATTGGAGCAATCGGTAGCTGCTCTCGACCAACAATTTGAAGAGTACAAGATTGTTACGTTGGATGTAGCCAGTATAGTCGCGCAGACTGCTGGAAAATACGATGCAGCTTTCACATTGAATCTAGATTTGGAAGAAAAGCCAGAGTGGGTATTTAATGTGAAGTACCACGATTTTTACCACAAAGATTACACGTTCTATGAGTCTAATGCACAAGGAGACTGGGTAGAAGTAGCGAGAACAGGCAGGAGCGATGCTTATCATGGTTCGAGCATCAACAAGGCACATAAAGCGCTATTTATTGTAAGAGATTATGAAATTACAGCAACTATTTTCGAAGATGGCAGAGAAGTAATCATAGAGCCTCTAGCCAACTACGTAGAAGGTAGCCCCGCGGATCAATACATCTACTATTTTGTGGAGGCTGATAAAGAAGCTGAAAACCATACTTGTGGTGTTAGTGAAGAAGAGATTGCTGCTTATCAGCAAAGCGTAGACCACCACGGGCACCCCCACAAAGCAGACCAGTGTCGGGATATGAGCATTACTTATGTAGCGGATTATGAGTACAGAGGCAAGTTTAGCAACAATACCACCAATACTAGAAACTATATAGAAGATAGAATCAAGTTTGCGAGTTATAGATACTGGAATTACAACGATTATCCGTTGTATTTCAACTTATACACGGCCTACGTAAGAACTACGACTTCTAACCCTCCTACGACTTCCACGAACAGCAGCACCGCATTGAGCCAATTCAGAACTTGGGCAAGAGCCAACATCAGCACTCGCGACTGTAGTTTGCTTTTTACGGGAAGGAATTTCGGAACACTTTTCGGAAAAGCTTACGTGGGTACGGTTTGTAAATTCACTAGTGGTGGTGACAAACGTGCGTTTGGTATGGTGACCAAGAATTCTGGTATTTCTTCTGGTACGTATAACAAAGTAACCGCACACGAAGTAGGCCACACCTTAGGTTGTTCCCACCAGACCAGCGGATTTATGAAGCAGGGAAACCACAGCACTACGGGAATGGCTACTGCTACAGAGCAAGAATTAGATGCTTACATTGCCTCCAACAACTCTTGCATGCCCTTGCGCAATTGTGTTAACTTTGACTAATTAAAACAGTAAAATAGGTACTCAAAACAGCAACAGGAAATTACACTCAAGTAATTTCCTGTTG
>CAYUZF010000191.1:0-3028 GCA_964449615.1 uncultured Aureispira sp. | reverse complement strand
TAAGTGCTGTAGCCGTTAAGGCATTTCTACGGTTAGCAGTTGACCGTTGTTGTATTTTTCAGAGCGGGTTACTTTGCCCTCGTACCAATACGTCCAGTAGCCTTGTCGTGTTTGTGACCATTCGTGGATACTCAAGGAAGGCGGCATATTGGATTTTCCTTTCATTTTTAAGCTGCCATCGGGCCAATAGTTGATCACCAATATTTTTTTCTCATCGGATAGTTCTTTAATTTCCCAAAGAAGGTTCCCCTGTTCGTTCCATTCTTTGTACTCTCCGCTCATTACATTACTGATAGAAAAGAATTCGCGTTGCTTGTTGCCATTTTCATACCAAGAGCGGTAAGAACCGTGTACGCGGGTGTTTTTCATCATCACATCTTCTTCTTTTTGGCCATTGGCATACCAACGCTTTACGCGTCCATACTGCTTGCCATTTCTGTAAGGAACAGCAGCTTTCTTTTGTCCGTTTTTGTACCATTCTACTTGTATGCTGCGGCCTTTGCCCTCATCGACCATTTCTTGCTTAAGCCAACCTGTTTTGTCCCAGAGTTTTTTCGCTACTAGATTTTGGCAACCTTCATAGCGGCTCTCTTCCATTTTTTCGCCCGATTTGTACCATTTAATCATCGAGCCATAAGGACAACCGTCCTTGTAGGTCACGCTGGCTTTGGGCTGGCCATTGGTATAATAAAACGTCCACTTGCCCTCTCGTGCTACCCCTTCATCATCAATTGCAGAGTCGCGGCTTTTACGAATCAAAACGGGATACGCTTTGTCTACTTTTCCTTTGTAGGTGCCTTCTGCTTCTAATTTGCCATTGGTATAATAATATTTCCAGTGGCCAGTTTTTACTTTGGAGGAATTGTAAGCTCCTTCGGACTTAGTAAGACCATTCTCATACGTCTCTTTTCGAACTTCTTGGGCATTCAGTTCTAAGACGAAAAAACACAAAAATAAAAACAATAGGCGTTTCATTATCAGCAATTTGGTATAACAAGATAGAATAGATTGGGGAGAGTTTTGTCGATTAGCGCTATTGGATTTGGCAATTGGGAAGATTGGATCAAACAGTGCTTGTTACTTATCTAACTCTACTGTGAAAATACAACTTTTTTAGAGAAAAATGGGCTTTTACCTAACCTTAACTTAACGCTTGGTTTAAATCGCATACTTACTGACAAAATAAAAACCGTCTATAAGTTTTTATACATCCCTTTGTACCAAGAGCTGCGAAAACTTATAGACGGTCAACAACCTAGCCTATTTAAAAAAGCGCTGTTATTCTTCTGCGCGTATCAAATGTATAAAGCCTTTAAGCGGTGTCAAAGCGTCACAAGACAGGCATTTCTGTTCTACTTTACAAACGTAATAATAAACCCCTTCGGGTAATTCCTGTCCCGTATTCTGGTCTCGCCCATCCCAATTAATCATTGGATCGTTGGTTTCATAAACCACCTGCCCCCAGCGGTTGGTTACCACAAACTCTACGCGGTTGATGTAACGATAAATCAAACAAGGTGTAAACAAATCGTTGGCACCGTCGCCATTGGGCGTAAACGTATTGGGCAAATCGTAAAACGGACAGTTGTCGGTGCGAATGGGCTCGCTTGGACTACTCTCGTTGCCGCCACCATTCACCTGTATGGAATCTACAGAAGTGATGTAGTAGCAACCTGCTAGATTATCGGGCGCAGGTACGTGTGTAAAGGACGTATCTTGCAGCCCTTGAGATTCGTACACCAACGTATAATTGCCATCGCAGAAAGGAGCAAAATACACCTTAAAGCGCGCGACATCGGTGCCACAGGTGTCCAAATTATTTGTCCATCTTATTTCATTAAATAAGAAATCAGGTTCTGTAATCGTTCCTTGACAAGGCTGGCGATCTGGATCATTGGCATCGTCTTGATTGCCTTCACAGCTTGATATAGCAACAATAGCCGATACATCGGGTGGACAAGGAGCAATGGTATCTAAAGGTGTTCCACAGGCTTTTTGAGACTTATTGAATAAGGTGTCAGGAGTGTGATCGGTATTGTAAGAGCCAATGCTCCGCACCCGATAACAATACTCCTCTCCGTTGGTAAGGCCTTGATGTACATAGCGGCGCGTATTGACCACAGCCAGTAAATTAAAGTTGTTGCTTCCTGTAGGCACTTCTTCGTAGACTTCATACGCCGTATTGTCCCAAGGAACATTCTCTGTCCATGTCAACGTATTCTGCTCATCGCTAGCCGCGACAGACAAGTAAATAGAAGCGGCTACTTTGGTTTCTCCAAGTGTATCGCCATTGGCATAAAATACTACTTTATAGCTGTAAGGATCGTCCAACGTGTTGAGGTTGGTAGAAGTGAAGAAGGTATCATTAGCCAAATAAAAGGCGCTGTAAGAAGGCGATTGATAGACAGGTGTTGCCCCAAAGGCACCTCCCGCCTGCCCTACGGATTCGTACAATTCATAACGATAAGGAGGGGCATTAAAGATGGTATCCAATTCATCAGCTTTGGGTTTTGTCCAACGCACAAAAATTTCTCCTGCTGTTTGGCTGGTTGCTTCTACGTCTACATTAATCAGTGTTGGCAAGTCTTCTTGTGTTTCTATACAAGCTTCCTCCGAGACGCGACTGGCCACAAAATTAGAGTAGTTAACAATGTTTCCATTGAGGTAGATAGGCGTCCCGAATTCCCCCAAAATACGGTAACTATAGGAAGTGCCTGCCTGTACGTTATTATCTGTAAATGTATAGCTTCCACCCGAAGCGGTTGTAACATAGCCTGTATTGATTTGGGTGTACCCCCGCCCTGAAAGACCTACTTGGCAACTGTCTGGAGAAAAATTATCACAACCCTGCTTTCGCCAAACGGTGAAGCCAAAGAAATTGACCGAATTTTCGCAGGGATAAGGGGCATCCCACGTTAAGGTGGCAGTGTTGCCTACTACAGTGGCTTGTAAATTTTGCGGTTGCGGCGCTACTACTTTGATGCGCACTACCTTAAACGTTGCTAAGGATGCATCTCTGCCGTTTTGG
>CAYUZF010000190.1:7950-10182 GCA_964449615.1 uncultured Aureispira sp. | reverse complement strand
CTACGCTGCGCGCTTTTATTTTGGGTACAATTTCTTTGGGTAGAGTTTGTGTCAACCCTGTAGAGATTTCTGCCAATTGCGCCTTAAATTGCTCTATTAGATTCGGCGCATCTTCGTCTGATGAATCGGTAGAAGCTTCGTCGGTGGTTGTTTCACCTTGTTCCTCAACATTTGTTTCGGTATCAGCCCCCGTTTCGCCTTGTTCCTCAGTACCTGTTTCGGTTGTTTCCTCGTCTGTTGCTGTATCGCCTTCTTCGTCTCCTATGGTTTGTCCTTCAAATACAACTACGGCTTTGGCTCCTGCCAAGTAAGGCTTTAAGCCCTTTAGAATTTTTGCCCATTTGCCTTTGGGAACTTTTACCCCTGGGTGGGGTTCGATGCAGAGGATTTTTTTACCGTTTTCCTCCTTGCTATAAGCTTCGCCCATTGCGGCTTCTTTCTGGCTTGCAGACATGCTTTTGTCTAGCTTACCCGATTTCATTTCTACCTGTTCGAAATGTTTGTCCAGTTTTTTGTTAACGCCCAACCCCAAAAAGTGTCCTTGTGGTTTTTCTTGATCGTCTTTGAAGTAATCCAAGATCAAATGAAAAGGGGTGCGTACCTCTGGCTGTGCCAATAATTTCTTAACAGAAGCCTTCGCAAGCGCTTTCACTTTGTTGGGCTCCAAATCTTTTACCTTATCGTTGTTGGTGTCAAAGGCATTGAAGTCTATTTTACTTTTGAACATGTTTAATTGCTTTGGTGTGTAGATGATTAAAATGTATGATCCCATACAGCAATCTAATACGGGTAGATGGCGAATGAGAAAATGCGCTGTTGTAAATATAGCAAATTATCATAGGAAAAACAAGTGCAAAACTCTTATAAAGGCCTAGAAGACTAGTTTTGCCCTGTCAAAAAAAACACTTTTCTTAGTAGTCGAAACGGTGCCTATAGCAACGTAAAAAATAGCGAAGGGTTTTATAAACTGCGCTGTCGTGCTTTATGACACTCTAAAACGTCTTTTCACCAACTCAACTCCTTGTATTTCATCGGTTAAAAACTTACAACTAGCTTTCTATTATCGCTTAAAAATAACGTCCAATCCAGCCCTCGCTATCAAAAGGATTTAAATCATAACTGGTTGGATCAAGGTAAGACATAGCTTCGTCAGCTGCTTTTTCTATACTTTCCTTAATCTGCTTAATTGTTGCTTTTACCGCTGGGTGCATTTCTATGTGATAATCCCCAGAAGCGCCCACGTAACGGAATTTTCCTGTTTTCATACTGAAATTCATGGAATAGGTGGGCGTTGTCATTACGATTAGATTCACCTTTCCTAATGGGTAGTATATATTTTGTTTGGAAACAGTAGCTTTATTAACATAGGCGGGCACGTATTTTAAAATGTTGTTTGGAATAGGCGTTTCCAAGAACAACCGCGCTTTGAATGCCGCATCAATGGTAAACGGTGCCACAGAAGCTTCTATCAAACTGCTCTTCATTCTGAAAGCAACTTGCAAACTCGCACTCAAAGAAGGACCACCTTCAACCCCTCCAGTTATAGAAATATCCCCTACAATCGGCAAATCGTAACCAATACGCAAGCCCAATCCTACAAAAGCGTTGCCGCTCACTTGCCCAACTCCACGCGCACCAATGCCTTCCCGCTTAGTTGTTAGCGAACCCACAATTTTGGCAGAAGCACTCAAATCGGCGTACACACAGCCCCACCAAGGACCCACGCTAACCTCCTTGCGGCTGATGTCCAACAAAGAGCCCGACCACCCGCCGTATACGCGAATAAAGGCATCAATGGCTTCTCCTGCCAACCGTTTGGCCTCTTCTTTGGCCATTGCTAAGAATTTCTCCGCTAGGCGTTGCTTCATGTCGCGGATGATCTTCTTAAATTCTGGATGTTGCTCGGCATGGGACAACAATTCCATCAGAATATCCTTAATTTTTCGACCCTTTAAGCCACTTTTCAACGTCAGCATAGCGGCATCTTTCAGCACACCAATCAAGGTCTTAATGGTTTGTTTAGAAGTTAGAATTTGAATTTCTTCCTTAATGATGGCCAGAGAGCGACGCAACAAACGCTTTGCGACATTTTTTACCAAATTGGCTACGACTTCTAGTCCCAACTCTTTGACAGCTAGATCAGAGGCTTTGTTGATGATACTATCCACCTCCTCTACTAGTTTTTCCTCGATTTTGGCATAAATCCGCTCCTCTAATATTTTTAATAGATGA
>CAYUZF010000190.1:0-7940 GCA_964449615.1 uncultured Aureispira sp. | reverse complement strand
TCTACTACGCCGTCTACAACTTCCTTGATCAGCGCAGCAACTTTTTCATCTTTGATGTGCTTGTCAATCAACTCCCCTGCTTCGTCCTTAGCGCCTTCTTTGATGACGTCTACCACACCGTCCAAATCGCCTTCCTTGACTTCATCTACTACATCTTTAAGGATATCGGCGTGGTCTTCGTCTTTTATTTTATCATCAATGATGTCTTTTACTTGGTCTCCAACAGCGTCTTTTCCCGCTTCCTTTATCTTATCTAAGGCTTCGTCTTTATCGCCTTTAATCACATCTTTGGCTGCTTCTTTAACCTTGTCCAAGACCTCTTGGTCTACTAGGTCGGTCGCTTTTATACGCGCTTCCAATTCCCGCTCTGCTTTTGCTATTCTTGCGTCGAGGTCAGTTAAGCGCGCTTGTATCTGTGTTCTCAATGATTCTAGGACGGGCAACCCAGCGAACATACGACTGCTGTTGTCTACTTGTTTTTTTAGTTCACTTCTTCTTTCTTTCAATATTTCTAATTGGTCTCTTAGATTCTTTACGGAAGTGTTGTTGGTTGTGGCAATTGTATCAGGCATAATTTATAGTTGGTGGCTTTCGCCAAATGATAGACAAATGAATAGAAAAAAGGAAGCTATTTAGACGTTGATGCCAGCGAGGAAACCGCTGCCGCTTGGAATGGGCGTAGGCGTTGGTGCTGGTTCGGCCTGAAACTTTTCAAAAACGCCGTCAAACGCTTTTTGATCTTTCTCAGTTTTCTTTAATAATTTTTCTAAGAAGCGCAGCAATTTTTCGTCACTCTCGCTCATTGTTTGCTCCTCGGTTGTCGTTTCGGTTGGGCCACTGCTCAACGCTTTGGCAATCTTCTTAATTAAGGGTTGTTGCCCTTGTAGGGCTTTCTTTGCTTTGGCAAAAGCCACTTGTGTCTCTGCGCTGCTGGCTGCATAGCGCTCCAAAGATTCGTTGACTTGCGCTTGCAAATCGGCTACGGTTTGGCGATCTTCTGCGGTGACTTGTTTGGCTTTTATGCGCGGTATAATTTCGTCGCGCAGCGTAGTTTTGAGCAGCACTGAAATAGGCTGAAACAACACTTTGAGCTCGGCCAAACTGGCTCCTGTATTGTCGGTGTCTTGTGCGGTATCTTCTTCGGGTGCGTCGGTCGTTGGTTCCTCTTCGCTGGTTTCCTCTAGAGCCACGCCATCCAAGACGACTACAGCACGCAAGCTGTTGATTAAAGGGCGGATTTCTTTTAATATCTTTGGCCATTTTCCTTTGGGCACCTTACAATCTGCACTGGGCTCAAAATACAGTTTCTTTTTGCCGTTCTCTTCTTTGGCGTAGACCTCTCCCATCGCGGCTTCTTTTTGGCTGGCCGACATACTTTTATCTAGTTTGCCCGACTTCATTTCTACTTGCTCAAAATGCTTGGCTAGTTTTTTATTAATTCCAAAATCCAAGAAATGTCCTAGCGGTTTGTCTGCGTCATCCAAAAAATAATTTAGGATCAGATAGAAAGAAGTACGGCTTTCTAAATTAGCCGCTAATTTTTTAGTACCAGCTTTGGATAATCCTTTGGCTTTCTTGGCGTCTATATTTTCTACCTTTTTGTTGTTTTTATCAAAGGCGTTAAAATCGGTCTTGCTCTTAAACATGGCTACAAATAAAGGGAAGCACCAAAGCACTTCAGTTGAAAAAAGAGGTTCTACCTCTCAATAATACGCCATTTCTACCAAAAAAACAAGTCTGATTTTGAAATAACCTACTAATCAACAATTAAATAACACAGCCTTTTGTTTTTGCCTTATTTTGTCTACCTTAGACAGTTTTTTTTGATTTTTACAGTTCTGAACCCTGTGTGTTGCCACACAAAAAAATGCTCCACACTGAATTCTGTCAGCATGGAGCATAAGTAGTTATTATAACAAAGTTATTTATTAGCCATCTATACCATCGTCGTTGTACACATCCCCTTCTAGTGGAGCGCCTTCGGTGCCTTCTTCCTCTACTTCTGGGGCAATAGGACAATCGTTGCAAGCGTCTACGTTGATGTTATCAGGACGTTTAGAAGTCGGGTCTACGCCTGGCGGTACAAATTCTATAATAACAAATTCTGTACGGCGATTTTCTTGGTGTTGTAGTTCACTACAGGTGACGCCATCGTAGCAATCGTTGATCATAACCTGTTCTCCCATTCCTTTGGCCTGCAAACGATTCTTTTCTATGCCTTCACTCATCAAATATTTAACTACAGCTTCTGCACGGCGCTTAGACAGACGCTTGTTGTAAGCTTTCTTGCCACGGGCATCGGTATGAGAAGTTAGTTTGATTTTCATTTCTGGATAAATCTTCAACAATTTCACCAAATCATCCAAAGCGGGACGCGCATCTCTACGAATACGGGCATCGTCAAAATCGTAGTAAATATTGACCACTTCCAAGTCTCCTTCCTCTGGCAATGGCACCCATTGTCCGTCTCCATAATCAATAAATTTACGGCCATCAGGCGTTTCTTTTGTACGAGTACCATCGGCTCTAGTCGTAATAACATCTCCATTGGGCTCCGTTACTACGTCTACCGGTACAGTAGGATCGACATTTACTAAATCTAGCGTATCGTTTGTTCCCTCACAATTGGGGCCATAGCAATATAACGGTATAGAACTTACAATGACTCCTTGCTCAATAGTATCGTTTTCGGCGATTGTCGTTCCACACTCCGTTCCCGTCTTAAAGGTCACTGAACCATCGGTAAACCCAGGCTTGCTTACGGTTACTCGAATGTCGCAATCCTCGCGCACGTCTCTAAATTCGTAATTTCCTTCTGCGTCTGTGTAAAGCGATAATTCATCCTGTTCGCCACCACAGGCGGATTCTAACCGAACCAGAGCGCTGTCAATGGGATTGTTGGAATAGCCGTCGACGATGGTTCCTGAAACAATAAAAATACACTCTAAGCGCAATGGAATTTGTACGTACAGCACCTTGCCAGGCGGTTCGTTTTTGGACGACAAACGCACAGAGTTGGGTTGGTAGCCCAGTTTCTCTGCGGCAAAATCACAGGCTTGGTCGAGTGGCAACTCCATAATGACTTTACCATCTTGGTTGGTCAAGAAATTTTGCACATCGGAACAAGGCGTAAAAACATCTGCGGCTTCAATAGGCATCTGTGTTTCTTCGTCAAAAACTGTAATTTCCACCGTTACAGACAACTTAGTAAAGGTATAAATATCGTCTCCTCCTTTGCCTTTTCTATTGGAAGAAAAATAACCGTGTGTTTGATCGGCGTTTAAAATAAAGCCAAAATCATCGTCTACGGTGTTGATGGGGTAACCCAGATTGATGGGATCGGTCCAAGCACCAAAATTTTCGCTGGTTTTGTACACATCCAACCCTCCCAAACCAATTAAGCCGTTGGAAGCAAAATAAAGTGTTCCACTCTCGTGGTAAAAAGGAAACAACTCGTTGCCTTCTGTGTTGATGGTAGGGCCCAAGTTTACAGGCGGTGACCAGCGGTTGTCTTCTAAATAAGAGACGTACAAATCAAATCCTCCAAAACCACCAGGCATATCGGAAGAGAAAAACAACATGGTTCCATCATCGGACAGTGCAGGATGCAACACAGAATATTCGTCGCTGTTAAAAGGTAGTGGGCGCGGCTCTCCGTACTTTTCGGGCGTTCCCATTGTTTGATAAACTTTTAGGCGAATGATGCCGTCGTCCGCTTTGGACATGTTGGAACGCGTATAGTAAAGTTCTGTAAATTCTGAATTAAACGTCAAAGGGCCATCGTGGTATTTGGAACTCAACGACTTGCTGAATTTGTCCACTTCCCCATAGTTGTAGTTGTATTCGTCGGGTTCGCCAACTTGATTGCGCTTGCTGATGTAAATTTCGGTAAACGGTTTGTTTTCTTCGTCCGTCCAACGATCATCTATTTTGAGCGCAGCCTTGCGGTCGCGGGAAGAGACAAAGACCAAGTCATTTTTGTAAAACATAGGGGAAAACTCATCCTCTTCTGTATTAATGGCATCTACTGGCTCTACTTTATAAAGTTTGCCAGAAGCACGTAGGTCTTGAATCACCTCTTCTTCACAAGATTTCACCAACCACAAAGCTTGGGTATTGTTGGGTTCAATTTGTGTCACATACTTTTCTGCCCATTCTTTGGCTTCTGTGCATTTTCCGTTGCGTTGCAAGGCCTGTGCGTAGTAGAGCCAAGATTTTTGGGGGGCATTGGGCATGCGGGCTACCAACCCGTACCAATATTCGGTTTCGTCAGGATCGCCAATACGGCGGTAGGCTTCGGCTATCCCTTTGACTGCCTCTGAGTCGTTGCCTCTTTCTAAAATGCTTAGATACAAGTCTATTGCCGCGGCATAATTGTGCTGCCCCATGAGGCGTTCTGCCCGATTGAGTTTCGGCCGCTGGGCGTCAACGGCTGTAGAAAGCGCCAACAGGATGAAAGCAGTCAAGATATAGTGTAGGAATAATCGCATAAGACTATTAAAAAGTTATATAGAGCGTTGGTGTGTCTAAGTATTCTGCCTTTGAAGTGTGTTTTATGGTTTCAAAGTAGGAGTAAGAACCAGCGCACACCACCCCCGAGGGGGCTGGCGAGCGCTGAGTACGCTTTGTTGTTCAATATTAGAAAGTGAGGTAACGCGGGTTGATCACCTTGCCCCCATCTTCTAGGTATTTTGTTTTGTATAAATCATAACCCAACATGACTTCGTAGGAGCCAATGCCAGAACCCAGCATATCGTTGAGCGGCAAATCATAGCCCAAGCCAAAACGCAAACCGTTCTTTAGGCGAAAGCCCATCCAAAAATCAACAGAGTCGTAAGAAGAGCCCGAACCAATAATGGCTTCTACAGAAGAGCGAAAACTCGCTCCCAACCAAAAACGCTTGGCAAAAAGAAAGCCGAGATCAATGTTGAAAGAATTGGGCGCCCCTACGTCGTTCTGTACGTTTTCTTCTACAAATAACCCTACATTGCGCAACATAAAAGAAGGGCGAATGGTCAAGTTGTTGCTGATTTCGATCGCTCCGCCTGCCATAAAATAGTAGTGGCGGTACTCTTGCGATAAAGGCATTTGGTCGGATTCGCCTGGTCGGCGCTCGCGCATGTTGTTGGTCCACAACTTAGGGGCAGAAAGTCCCACGTACCACATTTTGGTATGTAAGTACAAGCCCGCTCCAAAATTGGGCATCCATACGGTAGGCGTTAAATTTTGAAAGGAAGGGTCGTTGGCGTCATCTAGGTTGAGCTGCGAAAAGTCAGCCGACCAGTTGGCCACCCCCCCAGACAAGCCGATGTTGAGGCGTAGTATGCGTCTGTCCTTTTTGGGGTTGTTTAAGCGCAAGCTGTAGCTAAACGTAAAATTACCCGAAAAGGTACGTGTCGCGCCAATTTGGTCGTGGGTAATGTACCCTCCGATTGCCGCGTTTTGATTTTCCTTGCCAATTTTAATTGGCGAGTGGATAGAGAAATTCTGTGTGAGCGGCGCTCCATCGATCAAGCCAAACCACTGGTGGCGGTGTAGCAAGACCATGTCCAAAGCCTCTGAGCTCCCTGTAACAGCAGGGTTAAAGGGCAATGGGTTGAACATATAATTGGTAAACAGCCCTTGTTGCTGCGCTTGGCTGGCAACACTCATACCCATAGCAAGTAATGTGAGTACGATAATTTTTTTCATAAGCTATTGTTTAATAAATACTTAGGCGGTTGTGCCTATTTAAAGATTAGAAACGCTTTGAAGAACGCCTCCTTTTTGTGGTACCATAATCCTTCAACAACAGGCCTCTAGGGGAAACCTCCCCTATTAAATAGTTCCTGTTTGCAAATAGTTGATCAATACGGTCTACATTCTTGCACAATCCAGCATTTAACCGTTTGTTGGCCAACCCTTCTACAGCATATTCTTATTGCAAAGAATGTTTCTTTATCGGGGTGCAACAAACAGCTTTGTTAGAGCATTTTTCTAAAACTCTAGCATGGACAAAAATAGAATTCTTTTCTAACAATCTAAGGCTTAACTAACAGAATTGTGAAAAAGTGGTAAAATTACCAGCAAAATACAAAGGCGTCTGAAAATTGACCTTCAAAACAACGCGACAAACCCACTTCTTACTCCTTACAGATGGAACTTCGCAGCGGTTACAACGAGTTTTCCAGAAGCGTTAAATCGCGTTGCTTTATTAGTATTGTAAGCAAAAAAATGCATCTTTACGAACCCCTCTACATCGACTATTATGGACGCTCCTATTTTATTAGAATTACATTACTTGGGTAGTTTGCCTTATTTTAGTAAGTTTTTGTTGCACCCAACTGTATTGCTCGAACAGCACGAAAATTACCGCAAAGGTTCTTTTCGCAACCGTTGTGTTATTGCTACGGCCAATGGCCCTTTAGCCTTGAGCATCCCCTTACTGAAAGGCAAACACCAGCAAGCTTCTATCCGCAGTGTTCGAATTGACAACCGTCCAGACTGGAAACTACAGCACTGGCGCAGCATCAAAACGGCTTACGGCAACAGCCCCTTTTTCAAGTACTATTCTGAACCTTTAAAGGATTTGTACGAACAGCCGCACACGCATCTATTTGACTTTTGTTTTGTTGTACAAGAACTAGTATTGCAGTTGCTTCAACTTCAGCCTTCCCTTCAGTTGAGCGATGCTTATGCGCCTACTCCAGCGCCAAATGTGCTCGATTTTAGGCACCAGCTCTTACCAAAGAACTACGCCGACTACCAAGACGCCCACTACACCCCTCTTTCTTACCCCCAAGTTTTTGAAGATAGACAGGGCTTTATGCCCAATTTGAGCATTTTAGATTTGCTGTTTTGTACAGGTCCAGAAGCGCCTGCCCACCTCCTACAGTGTATTCGTGCGGGTGGCCAATACAACTGAAAACTGTACTTACCGCGATTGATCAGCTTTATATGGTTTGATCTACGATAAAGTAACCACTTTGTTAAATTTGATCGTTTATAATAATGCCCCACACTCGTTAACTTAGTTATACACCATTAAATTATTCATCATGCGACCTTTTATTTTTCGTTTCTTACTGTTCAGCAGCGCTTCTTTATTTTTAGTTGCTTGCGTCAATAACAAACCCTCTTCCGACAACAGTAAATCCAATTATCGCTTGTTATCCCAAAAAGAAGCTAGTAAATGGGTAGTTACGGATGAGAAAGAGCACTTCTTTGAGAAAGTAGCGCCGTTAGAAATGTCGATACAACTTCAAAAAAAAGTACACGAGTCCCCCCGCAACGAAGTACTTCCAACGTACAAACAGATGCTTCAAGATGATTTGACAGAATTTACTGCCAACGAACAAGAGGCCGTAAAAAAGGTGTTTGACCGCGCTTTAGAATTGTGCTACCAAATAGATCCCAACCTGCAATTGCCAGAAATTTACCTCATCAAGACCAAAGGTAGCTATTACGGTTCTGGCGTTTTTTATACCCGTGACAATTCTATTGTCATTCCTGCTCCGATGGTTCCCCAAGACAAAAACGGCAACCACGATGGCTTTCTCTCTACCATGATTCACGAAATCTTTCACGTTTACTCCCGCTACAATACCGACAAACGCGACGCCCTGTATGCCCGCATTGGTTTTGAGCGTCTTCCTACCCTCGCATTATCCGACTTTTTAAAAGAACGCGTTTTGTACAATCCCGATGGTGTAGATTTGCGCTATGCCATCACCGTTTCTGATAAAAAAACAGGCCGCAGCTTTGAAGCCGTTCCTGTTATCTACTCCCGCTATAAATCTTATAGAGCCAGCGTTCCTAATTTCTTTGGTTACTTAGCTTTTCAATTGTTTGAAGTAACAGAAAAAGAGGGACAATGGGCAGTTATTGACCCTGATACAGGGCATTCTATTGATGAAGTCGATGGTTTTTGGGAACAAGTTACCCGCAACACCAATTACAAC
>CAYUZF010000189.1:0-10276 GCA_964449615.1 uncultured Aureispira sp. | reverse complement strand
GACCAGCGATCCATCACCCGACTCTGGCGATGATTACCCGTTCTCAATGTCCCAAAAGCAATTCTACTCAAAATACCAGTGGGACAGAGGTGTAAATATTTGCCATTATTAATATAAGGCAGCAAGGGCTCCCAAACCAATTCATACAAGTAGCGACTTTCTTGGCTGTCTGTAATATAATTAAAACTAGTGGCCGTAATGGGCGCTGCCAAAACATCGGATAGTTCCTCTTCGGTTGCCAAACGCACAAAATGGGGATAAGGGTGTCTTGGAATTACAATAGCCGCATAATAGACCTTGTGGCGAAAGCCCAACGCATCTTTTTCGGGCGCGATGATAAAGTCAATTGCCATCGTAGAATCTACGGGCGTACCCATGTTGTAAAGCAGTCGTTTAAGGTCTACGAAGTTCAAATTGCGGTTGTTTTTATCGTAAATTTCGCGTAAATCTCTACTAGACAAACCAATGTTTTTTTCCAATTCGTCGATTCGGTCGTTAATTTTTCGTTTGTTCGCACTCGATAGGTTTGTAGCTTTAGACAACTCTTTGCGCAGGTTTTGCATCTCTAGGCATTGTCGGCGTACAACTGTGTTCTCTGTGACATTGCAAATGCTCTGCATGTTGTTGGCCGTTTCTAAAGATAAGCCTTTTACAATCAAATGACTGTTAAAAAATTGCAACAGCAAGTCTTGATTTTGATAGGGGATGCCGTATTCTAAAAAAGCATCAAAACGGTTCAAAATGGGCTGTAAAAACAGCTTTCTATCTTTTTCAGACAATGCCGTGTAGTTTTCCTGTACGCGTTTTAAGTCCGTCGCCAATGCTTCAGAAAGATGTATAGCGGTTAAGCTATCTTGGCCTGTTACCCGATAATAATCCGCCAGCGCAATATTTATAATCGACCATTCTTCCTTATCGGTCGTGTACTTTAAAGCCTTTCTGTAATAGCGTTCGGCCAATTCATCTTGGTAATCATACAGCGCCAAATCCGCCAAATTAGTCAGCAACATATTTACATCTGCTCTTGTAATGGGCGAATTGGGATCATCGACAAATTCCAGTGCTTCCTCGTAATACAACCGCGCTTCTTCTTGGCGTTCTGTATGGAACAATACCAGACCTTTGTGACGCAGAGCCGAGACGTAGAGCAGTGCGGTTTTGGTATGGTTGTATATGCCAAACAGTGCAGTAGTGGCCTTGTATGGCTCCATATTCTTCAACGCTGCGTCAAAAGCCTGCAACGCAACATCGTATTTTTTTTCTCGATAGAATAAGTCTCCCAACTCATTGGCCGTTTGGAGCAGGAGCAAGTTGTTTTCCATTTTTGTACCATCGAGTTTTCGCGTTACTGCGTACAGCTTGGCATAAGTCAGCAACGATTTCTCAAAGCGTCCTGTTTTGCGATAGATGCGCCCCAAATTACCGAGTGTACGCCTATAAAAATCCCCTGCTTCATCTTCTGTAGCCAAATCTTGATCCTGTTGCTCAAAATAGCGCACAATGCGTTCAAAGTACTGCTCGGAAGGTACCAATTCCTCCGAACGATACAACCATTCTGCATAGCGTTCTACATAGCCCAAGTAGTAATAAGAACGGTTCAAATTCCGCTCCGCTTGAATCTTCAACAACGCTTCAAAAAAGCTATTGACCTGCTCTGGCGTCCACGGAGAAAAATCCGTCAAATTCTTAGTAATGCGATCTAACAAAATCGTATACGAATCGCTGGCACCGATGGCGCGGTAGAGATTTAAAATGTCTTGGTAGCGCTGCAACGCAATGGCCGCATGGGCTTGCTGCGTAGTATCGTAATAATAACCGTCGGCTAGAATTTCCAGCATTTGGCCCATTTCTTCACTTTGATAACCATATGCTTGGCGAATGCTGTCGATGGGAAAAACCATCAATTGTTCCAGGTCGGACAAAGCGAAAACCTTGGGCAAGACCTGCCGAATTGCGTCTATGTTGTATTCGGGCTCCAATCTTACAATTCGGTCTACCCAAATGAGCGCGACTTCCAAGTCTTCGTTAAAGATATTCTCTAACCCGTTCTTAAGCAGAGGATTGGCTTTTTCAGTGGCCAAGATTTCTTGTTCGTAATAAGCATGTACCGTTTCAAAATAAGCATTCCAATACTCTGTACTGAGCAAGCCGTACGTTTGCTGCACCACATTGAGATTGTGTTCCTTAATCAGAATGCTTCGCCAACTAGGATACACTTTTCCCCAGTAATATTGCAACAGCGTTAAGTCTTCAACGGGAGGCGCTACCCCTTTTTGGTCTAGCAACGTTAAACGATCAAAGGCACGTTGGTAAATGCGTTCTGCGTTTACATCGTCGTCGTTTTGGGCATAAATGTTACCCAATTCAATCGCCGCTTCTAGGTACTGTGGACTGTCTTTTCCATACTGCTTATCGTAGAACTGCACGGCTTTTTTTTGAATGATGATGTCGCGCTCTGCTTCACTCAAATCCCAGCTTTGCTCAATATTCTTTACAATGGTATAATAAGGATCTTCTACACCGTATTGCTCCTTGATATCGGTTAAGACCCACTCAAAAACAGCATCTTCGTCGTAAGTAGGGATGTGAAATTCATAAATATTATCCAAGAAATAACGCAACTGCCGTACAAATTCGTCGTTGTTCGTTTCGTGCTTTCGAATACGCTCCAACAGTGGCTGTTCCAGCGCATAAAACTGCCGCATACTAGGCGAAAGAGTTGCAAAGGCTTGCAAGTATTCTTGGCTGTCTGCACCGAGTTGTTGCGCATAGATGTCCATCGCTTGTACGATGTATTCGTAAGCGGTATCCAACGGCAAATAAGTACTGCCCATAGCCACTTCTTGTGCGACAATTGCCTGGCCGTACTGCTGCATCAGTTGCGCCAGTTGTAAACGATCGGTTGTGCTATTCAAAGCGCGCTCTAGCTGTACTTTGGCTTTCGCCGAATTTAGAATATAGGCATTCAAATGGCGTTTGGCGTAAGCCAAAAGTAGTTTTTGCTCCGCTTCGGGCAGCGTATAAATAATTCTAAAAGCCTCTATAGGAACGTCGTATGCTTCTATATCTTCCGCTTCATAGAAAATCTTCGCTCGCCAAATCAATTTTTCAGCATAAAACGCAGGATTGGTCTTCCGATTGGCCTCCGCTTCTTCTAACTTAATTTGACTGTCAAACAGACGTTGCACCAACCGAGGAAGCTTTTGCAGTGCTTGTCTGTACAACGTCCTATTGTTGCGTTGGCGCATAGTGCGCAGGGCCTCTAGGGCTTGATCTTCCCACTCTAATAGATTGTTAGGGTCTTGCAAATAAAGACTGCTCAAATCAAACGAAAGGATAATGTATTTTAAATGTTCTTTGCTGTAAAGCACCTCTGCTTGCTCCAACGCTTGCCGTGTAGATAGAATGGCGGCCGTATCCAGCACGACAGAAGTTTGAGCTTGTGCATTGGAAACCAGCAAACAGAACAAGAAAGACAGCGATAGCAACAAGGATTTCATGGATAAGAAAGGTTAGGTTCAGATAACGAGAATTTCAAAAGTAAACTATTCGCTTTAAAAAAGCAAGACCCATTTTAAGAAAATAGCATAAAATGCAAACAAGCGAACATAGAGCCTAGCTAAGTACTTTACTTACTAATTCCATGTTCGCCAACTTACTGCATTTATAAGGAAACAATCTTTTGCTAGCGCATCAAGGTTACATCTCCTTTCAAAATTTCTGTTTTCCCGTCAAAATAGCGCACTTTGATATAATACACAAAAACGCCCATATTCATCGGATTGCCCAAGAAGGTGCCGTCCCAGCCGTAAGCAGGGTAGTTGGGTTGTACATTTTTATGATAACAAACCAATTCGCCCCAGCGATCGAAGATCATAAATTCTTCAATTTCTTCTACCGCGCCAGCACTGTAGAGCATAAAGACGTCGTTGGTGCGGTCGCCATTGGGAGAAAAAGCATCAGGCACAAAAACACCGTTGTCTTTATCCACCTCGATGTATACCGCTGCACCGCTTACACAACCTCTAGCACCTGTGACGCTTACGGTATACAAGGTGGAACGAGAGGGCTGTGCGATTGGATGGAGGCAGTCGGTACAACTTAAACCCGTTGTTGGACTCCAAGTAACAATAGGGTTGATGGGAGCATTGATGGGCAAGCCAACAGTTAGCTGTACCGTTTCCCCATAACGGATACTTTGGTCAGGGGTTATGGTCAGCGCTACTGTATCGCCTTGCACAACTGTTGCCGAAGTCACAAATACACAACCTGCCGCATCGCTTACATTGATAGTATAATTACCTGCGGCTAAATTGCCAAAGGCTGGGCTGCTCTGTACCGTACCTCCATTAAGGCTGTAAAAATAAGGTGCAGTACCGCCTGAGGCTACTACCGTGACAGTGCCGTCGGTATCGCCGTGGCATTTCAGAACGGAACCTTTAGCAACCGCCGATAAGCGCGCTGGATCAACCAACATCGTGTCTATCTCAATAAAGCAACTATCTCGATCGGTCACCGTGAGCGCATAAGTGCCTGCGGTTAAATTGTCAATAGTAGCGGTGCTGCTGTCTAGTAATTGTTGGCCTGTACTCCAACTAAATTGATAAGGCGCAAAACCACCCGAGACCACTGCGGTAATAGCGCCATCGGTACCGTTGTTGCAATCAGACTGCGTAATTTGTGTAAAAAGCGCTTGCAAGGGATCGTTTTGATCAATCACTATCGTTTCAACCGTTAAGCATCCGATACTATCGGTAATAGTCACGGTATAAATACCTGCCCCTAAATTGTTAATGGCAGCACTAGTCGCGCCTGTAGACCAACGATATTGATAGGGCGGTGTACCTCCTGAAACCGTCACTGCTCCCACGCCGTCAGTTGCTTCAAAACAACCCGCGTCTATGCCGATGGCGTTGCTGGTCATTGGATTAGGGGTATTGATAAAAACAGAATCGAGCAGTGTACAACCATTGGCATCCGAAACGACCAATTCGTTCCAACCATACAACAACGCAGTAGACGTCGCGCCCGCGTTGGGCAAGCCGTTCCATTGGTAGCGATAAGGACCAACGCCGCCTGTGGTAATCGCGGTAGCCGAACCCGTCAAGTTGTTCACACAATCAATATCAACGATGTCGCTAAAGCTACTTGCTAGCGCCGTAGGTTGGCTAACCGTCTGTGAATCTATCTGAGAACAGCCGTTGGCATCCGTAACGGTGACGCCATAAGTGCCCGCACTCAAAACCGTAGCGGTGCTACTTGTTTGGCCGTTGGACCAGAGGTAGGTATAAGGTGTGCTGCCCGCTTGCGCAAAAACGTTTACGCTGCCGTTGTTGCCTCCAAAGCAGGTTGCGTTCCTGCCTGATGTTATTAATACAATTGGGTTTGGCTCGTTTAGGTTTACGCTGGTGCTAATGGCACAACCGTTGGCATCCGTGGCGGTGATGCTGTGTGTACCTACCGTTAAACTTGTAGCCCATGCAGTAGTTTCTCCTGTACTCCATAAGAAGCTGTACGGCGCCGTTCCTCCTGAGGCTGTTGCTGTAGCACTGCCATTGTTGCCCCCTGCACAAGCGATACTGCCCGTTATGTTGGCGCTAATTGTAATGGCACTGGGTTCGGTCAATTGCACTTGAGCGGTATCGGTGCAGCCATTGGCATCGGTGATGGAAACCCAATACAGTTGGGGGCCTAAACCCGTGGCCGTTGCGGTGGTTTGCCCATCGGGCCAGAAATATTGATAAGGTGCCGTACCGCCTGTTGCGCTGGCAGTGGCTTGTCCGTCTACGGCTCCCGCGCAACTAATGGCTTGGCCGTTGTACTGTAAATCAACGCTGGCCGTAGCCTGTAAGCCTACAGGATCAACCACCGTAACACCAGCTGTATCCGAACAGCCATTGGCGTCCGTAATGGTCACTTTATAGGTGCCCGCAGGGACATTTTGAATGTTGGTACTCGTGGCTCCTGTAGACCATAAGAAACGGTAAGGGATGCTCCCCCCCGCAGCGCTGGCGTTGACGCTGGCATCCGCTGCACCTGGGCAACTAATGCCCTGTGTTTGTTGAGCCGTTGCTACGACTGCCGTTGGTGCGGTGGTGGCAATGCTATCTACAGCCGTACAACCGTTGGCGTCTGTTATGGTAACGGTGTAGGTGCCTACGGCCAAACTATTAATACTAGCGGTAGTTGCCGAAGTAGACCAAAGGAAATCATAAGGTGCTGTACCTCCCAACGCACTGGCGCTGGCAAAACCGTCGGCGCTGTTGGCGCAACTGGCGGGCGTGGCGCTCAAACTGGTAACGATGGTACTGGGTTCAAACACATACACGCTGTCGATTAAAATGCACGCGTTGGCGTCTTCAACCGTAACTGTGTGCCATCCTTGCGCTAAATTAGTAGCCGTAGCGGTATTGCTGCCTGAACTCCAAGTGTAGGTATAAGGCGCAATACCCCCCGTTGGCGTTATGCTGACCGAACCATCGCTGCCTCCAAAACAACGCACTGCTTGCAGGATTATTATAGTATCTTCTAATGGACTAGGTGCCGTTAGCGAGTCTGTTATTACTACAAAACAACTGTTGCTATCTGTTACGGTTAAGGCATAAGTGCCACCGCTGAGTGTGGTGGCGGTATCGCCTGTTTGGCCATCCGACCAACTATAAGTATACCCCCCTGTGCCGCCTGTTACAGTTGTTGCAACGACACCATCGTTGCTAGTATGGCAACTGGTGTTGTAACCATTATAAGAAGAAATGGCCTGCGCGGTAGCTACAATTTGTGGGGGGTGCATCAAGGTAACACTATCCACTGCCGAACAGCCATTGGCATCGGTCACCGTAATAGGGTAAGTGCTGGCTTGTAGACCTGTTACCGTTGCTGTCGTTTCGCCGTTGATCCATTGGTAAGTATAGGTAGGCGTACCCCCCGATACGGTGATGGTCGCTTGTCCATCGCTGCCATTGGCACAAGAAATTTGTTGGCCATTGTAAGGCGTTGCAATGCTGGTAGTTGTAATTAAAGAATCCGCGTCCAAAATAATACTGGTTGCGGTTGCCGTACAGCCTTTAGCGTCGGTTACAGTCAGACTATAACTGCCTGCCGCTGCATTGGTCAAATCTGCGCTGGTAGCCGCACTGCTCCACTGGTAGGTGTAAGGCGCAGTACCGCCTTGTATAGCACTGCTAATTTGGCCATTGCTGACGCCTGCACAACTAGCCGCTGTAGGCGCAAGGGCAACACCCAAACTATCGGGTTCGTTTAGCGTAAAAGCCGCTGCCGCTGTACAACCGTCGACATCCGTTACCGTCACGCGGTAAGTACCTACGCAAAGGTTGCTCGCCGTTGGACTGCTTTGGCTAGCGGGATCGTTCCATTGGAAGGTATAGGGTGCAGAGGTATTGCCCCCAGTAGCCGTTACGCTCAAACTACCCGTACAAGCGCCGTAGCAGCTTGGTTCGGTGCTGTTGTCGAGACTGAGCAAAAGCGAACTGTTGGCGGGAATGAGTACACTAGCAGTTATTGTACAGCCATTGGCATCCGTTACCGTCACACCGTTGAAGTTGGGGCAAAGGTCGTTGGGTGTCGGGCTGGTGTTGCCATTGTCCCACAAATAACCGTAAGGCGCTTGCCCACCACTAACAACCGCTGTGGCGCTACCGTCACAACCCGACGTACCGCAATTAGAAGCGGTGGTGTTTTGTATTAAAATAGTTAAAGGAGAAGGACTGCCGATAAACGCGGTAGCAACAGCCATACAGCCGTTGGCATCGGTTACCGTGACGTTGTGGCTGCCTGCGGGCAAATTGCTGTTGGTCAGTGTTGGGCTGTTGTCGGCCCACCGAATCCCATAAGGAACTGTACCCCCCGTAGGCGTTACCGTCGCTTCGCCGTCGCTGCCTCCCACACAAGATACATCCTGTAAGGTCGCCGCTAGGGCAATTAAAGAATCGGGATCTAAAAGATCAATTCGTTGAATGACAAAACAGCCACTGGCATCCGTTACCGTCGCCGTGTAGGTTCCTGCACACAAATTTTGAAGGCTGTCGCTGGTTGCGCCTGTATTCCAAAGCGTAGTAAAACTACTGCCAGTTGCGGGCGCATTGATGCTAATAGCACCGTCACACTGTCCAAAACAACTAACGCCTTGATCAATGTTGGCCGTAGCCGTAAAACCACTAGCATTGCCAATGGTAACGTCTAGGGTTGCCGAACAACTGTTGGCATCCGTTACCGTAACGGTATTGCTGCCCGCACAAAGGGCACTAGCGTTGGGCGTTGTTTCTCCGCTGGTCCATAAATAACTAAAAGGCGCTTGTCCACCACTGGCATTAACTACCGCAGTACCATCACAAGCCCCACAACTAGCATCGGTTTGACCATTGCTAGTCAACGCAATAGCCGCAGGTTCTGTTAAGGTAAGCGTTAAGGTATTGCTACAATTAAGACTGTCGCGCACGGTAAGGGTGTAATTGGCTGCTGCTAAATTGGTAAAGTTATTAGTAGTAGAAAAATTAATACCATCCAACGAGTAGCTATAGGGCGCTGTTCCCCCACTTCCCTGTACATCAATACTTCCGTCATCCGCTCCAAAACAAGTACCGTTGCTAGAGCTAATTAAGGTTAAAACTAAGGGTGTTGGTTCGGTAACAACTACTGCCAAAGAATCGCTACAGCCCTGATCGTCGGTGACCAATACGCCATACGCCTGGGCATTGAGTGTTCCAAAACTGCCCGTGCTGTTGCTTGCCCTGCTGCCGTTATTGTCATACAAGGTATAGGTATAATTGAGCGTTCCATTGTTGGCAATAACCGCTAAACTACCCGTGCTATCGCCGTTGCACGCTACGTTGGTTTGTTGTACCACAGTCAGTGCCACGCTGGTAGGTTGTGTGAGAACTATTGTTAAGGTGTCAAAACAGCCGTTGTCGTCGCTGACGGTAACGCTGTAGCTGCCCACACATAAGTTGTTGAGCTGTGGCGTCGTGGCTCCTGTCGACCAGTTGTATTGATACGTACTGGCGGCGGCGGTTCCGCCCGATGTCGAAAGACTAATTTGTCCATCACAAATGCCGTTGCAAGCCAAATCGCGGGTAGAATCCAACTGTATTTGAACAGGCGTGGGTTCATTGATGGTAATCGAAGTCGTATCAAAACATAAATTGTCATCGTAAACGGTGACGGTATAAGTGCCTGCGCAAAGCCCCGTTGCCGTAGCAGTGGTTTGGTTGTTGGGATCGCTCCAAGTATAGGTATAAGTAGTAGCGACCGAACCACCCAACGCCGTTACCGAAGCCGAGCCGTCACAAGCATTGCCGCAGGTTGCGTCGTTGCTATTTGTAATGGTTGCTACCAATAGCGTGCTGTTGTCTACGACTGCGGTGTCAATGTCAAAACAACCGTTGCTACCTGTTACGGTCACGATGTAAGTGCCTGCGGCCAAATTGATAGCGGTAGAATCTGTGCTGCCATTGCTCCATAAGAAGGTAAACGGCCCTACACCCCCCTGCGTAACTGCCGATGCCGTTCCGTCGTTGAGTCCCGAACAAGAAAGCGGTGTGGTGACAGGGGATAGAACAGGGTCTGTGGTAGTGGTAATCATAATTTCTCCCACATTATCACCTCCCAAAGAGCCAAAGCCGCCATCCAATTGAATGACATAAGGCGTATTCGGAGTTAGACCCGTATAGGTTTGTGACCAATTGAAGGGCTGTACATCACAGGCTGTAAATGTTTGGCAATCTACCAGCGTATCAGGATTGTTGTCGCAAGGCGTTCCATCTTGGAAAAGCGAGATGTTGAAACCATCGGTGGGCGTAATGCCCAAAATACAGTTGCCATTGGAAACCGCATTGATGATGCTCAAGGTCACATCGCTGCCATTACAATCGGAAACAAAATAGTAATACACTGAATTTTCGGGGTTGTCCCCTTCGGAACATTCGTAATAGCCAGGGCTTCCTCCTGCCACATCCTCGCCGTTAGCGCCCGCCGTATTAAAGCAATAAGCAACGTTGGGCTGCATGGGCACCGCTATGGCATCCAAACAATTGTCAAAACCACAACCTTCAGAAATGCACAACTGGTAATCTTCGCCTTCGTCGTCGCCATCGTCGTTGAACACTTGCAACCAAATGGTTGTGCCTGGCGCAGCAGCTACTTGGAAGGAAACATCGCTGGTCAAGCCACCTTGATCGCAGGCGATGGGCGAGAGGTTGCCACAGCCGCCTGTATAAGCGGCTACCACCAAATCCGAGAAGTCGCCCAGAATACCGCCGCC
>CAYUZF010000188.1:4603-10367 GCA_964449615.1 uncultured Aureispira sp. | reverse complement strand
ATCTATTTGACGGTTTTCCTGTGCATTAAGACTGCTCAAAAAGAGCAAACTCCAACAAATTATTAGTAGTTTTTTCATTTATTTTGAGATTGAGATGGTACAAACAAGTTGGTGCATGGCGGTATGCAAAACTATAAATTGGGGTAGAAAAAATCGTTGAATCACAATGCTACAGACACCCTAGTTGCTGGTAAAAATAGTGCTTTTCCTGAAAAGCCCGCATTATAACTTTGTATAAGTTTATTTCTACACCAAAAAGTAGCTTTTTGAAAATGTACCGCTATTTCCCCTCTAAGTTACATTCAAACAGTACTCCAAGTTTTTTAAGTCTTTTAAAAAAAAGCAACATTCAGCCCCACGTTTTGAAATCTTCTTACGTTTGTATGGATGGAATACCTCGCTAGTAACCCTTTGACCACCACACAACAGCTTTCATTTTTAGACGCTTTCTAACGCAGTTTATGACAAAAAACGTTACTTTTAAAGCTTAATTATAACAGAGGCCTTTTGTAATTTTAATTATAAAAGCCCTTATTTTTTTGTCTGTGGTTCTGATTAGCATCAGAATCCTATACCTAATTATTGGCTATGCGCGTGTTGTGTTGTTGGATCGTCCTGCTTGTTTTTATTGTAAGTTGGCCGCTCGGCCTATTAGCCCAAGACGAAGGGGCTACGGCTAGTGTTATTGGAACCATTAAAGATAATAAAGGCGTCACGCTTCCTGGCGTATCAGTTTTTTTGGAGGGAACCAACATTAGTACGACTACTAACGCAGAGGGAAACTACCGTTTGGAGATTCCAGCGGACAAAAGTTTTACGATTGTCTATGCCTTTGTAGGATTTCAAAAGCTGCGCAAGCCCAATTTACGCCTGAAAGCAGGAAGTGGCATCCGTTACGATGTCACCTTAAAACTTGAAGAACAACAGGAAATTGTAGTCATTCCCTTCGAATCGCGCGAAATTGACGCCATTCGCGTAGAGCGCAGAGACATTGAGCGCATCCCGACCACCGATGGCAACCTCACTTCTCTGATTAAATACCTCGCGCCTGGTGTTACAGCAGGGACAGGTGGGGAGTTGACCTCCCAATATTCCGTTCGAGGCGGAAATTACGACGAAAACCTAATCTACGTCAACGATTTTGAAATTTACCGTCCTTTATTGGTGCGCTCTGGACAACAAGAGGGGTTGATTTTTCCCAATGCGGATATGTTGGATTATTTGTCGTTCTCTTCGGGAGGCTTCAAAGCCCAATACGGGGATAAAATGTCTTCGGTGTTGGATGTGACTTACCGCCGTCCTTATGAATTGGAAGCTTCTGTCGGAGGCTCTTTGCTGGGCGGAAGTGTATATGTTGGGGGTGCCATCTATAAAGACTCTGTTTCTAAGGCAAGAAAAGTACCCAATCGGTTTACCTACACGTTTGGAGCGCGTTACAAAACCACGTCTTATTTGTTGTCTTCCTTGAGTGTGAAAGGGGAGTACGTGCCGCAATTCTTGGATTTGCAAGGCGATTTAATTTATGATATTAATGAAAAATGGCAAATAGAGGCCATCGGGCATTATTCCAATTCTATTTATTCCTTAGAGCCGCAAGAAAGTTCGGATGTAACGGGGTTGTTTAACCAAGCGCTGCGCCTGACTACCTTATTTGAAGGACAAGAAATTTCCAACTTTGAAAATTATACCGTAGGTACTGCGGTCACTTTTTTGCCTTTGGGTGGTGGGCGCGATAAGGAAATTGACGAAACTACAACCGCCTCGCACAACATTAAGCTCAAACTACTGGCTTCGCATTACCAATCCAACGAAAATGAGCGCATTGATATCATTAATTTTTACCGTTTGGAAGAAGTGGAAACGGGGTTGGGAGAGGATGATTTTGGCGAGGTGATTGGAACCCTAGCTTATGGCGAAACGCACCATTTTGCACGCAACTACCTACAAGCAAACGTAACCAATGTGCAGTTCAAAGGGACATATTTGTACGATCGCAAAAGCGGTAAGAAAGATGATAGCCAGTGGTTTAAATGGGGTTTTGGTTATAAAAATGAAGTCATTCGCGATCGGCTCAAAGAATGGCGTCGCTTAGATTCTCTAGGCTTTACCCTGCCTATTTCTACCGTGCAAGTGGGCATTCCCGATTACATCAACACCGATGTGGAACTCAATACACACCGCCTCAGCGCGTATGCCCAGAACACTTGGGAACACAAATCGGTTAAGCACCTCTTTCGCTGGACGGCAGGCGTGCGCGCCAGCTATTGGACGCTCAACCAAGAATTGTTGATTGCTCCGCGTATGCAGTTCTACTACACGCCTTTGCGCTACCGCAATTTGGACATAGACACCACAAAGACAACCAAAGACTTGACTTTTAAATTAGCAGGTGGTTTTTATTACCAGCCGCCTTTCTATAGAGAGTTGCGCGACTTGCGCGGCAATACCAATTTAGAGGTAGATGCCCAAAAATCGGTGCATATTCTAGGGGGCGTGGTTTGGGATTTTGTCCTGTACAAACGCCGCTTTAAATTCATTGCAGAGGCGTATTACAAACACCAGTGGGATTTAATTCCTTACGACATTGATAATGTTAGAATTCGCTACTATGGGGATAATTTGGCGACGGGTTATGTGGCGGGCATCGACTTGCGTCTAAATGGGGAATTGGTGGACAATTTGGAATCTTGGATCAATTTGTCTTTTCTGCGTGCGCGGGAGTCTTTTGATGACGTGCAGCACGGCAGTCGCCGTTTGGTAGGCACCCAAGTAGAAACCCAATTGTTGCCCGATGTTCCCAAAGCGACCGACCAGTCGATGATCTTTTCCATGTATTTCCAAGATGATTTCCCAAAAGCCCCCTGGGCGCGACTCAACTTGGCCTTTACGTTGGGGACGGGCTTGCCTTTTGGTATTCCAGAAAACAACATCGAATTTAGAAATTCGTATCGTTTTGCGCCTTACCACCGTATTGACTTGGGGGCGTCCTTTGGTATTTGGGATCGCGCCAACCGCATCGAAATCAAATACGATGGAGACAAGGCGCGTTTTAAGAAAGAAGACCGGCACGCACTGCGCAGCTTCAAAGGCATTTGGCTCAGCTTAGAAATTTTTAACCTTATGGACACCCGCAATGCTGCTTCTAATACTTGGGTCAAAGACTTTTCTAATAGAAGTTATGCTATTGCTAATGTGTTGACCTCGCGCCGCATCAATGTGCGGTTTAAAATTGATTTTTAGACGGTTTTTTGTTAAATACTAGAGCGTTATGGATACGTGCTTGTTGCTGCTTTTGGGTAGGAGCAAGCATTTTTTGTATAGAATGTTGTGCCAATAGTAATGAGGAAGCAAAGAAGGATTATTTAATAGTTTATCAAATCAATTATTACAATTAATTGTTCCGATTTTTTTGGTAAAAATAGGTGGATTTGGAAGAAGTTTTAATTTAGGTTCTAATGCGTTGTGTTTTGAAGGGAAAGGTTTTACAACTTAAAAAATATTTCTAAATAAAAAAGAAACCACCTAAAATGTCTTTGGAGGGATGCGAGCGGCTTCGTATTCTTACAAAAAACAACCTACAATTCTTATTAAAAAACTAAAGTACAAACGTATGAAATTTGCTAATCCCTATCTTTATTTGATCCTCTTGCTCTCTTGCTGGAGTTGGACGGAGGTGCTTGGACAGTGCCCAAACGTGTATACCATATCAGCTCTAACAGAACCTTCTTGTGCCACGGCCAGGGACGGTCGTCTAGAAGTAAGTGGTACTACGAATTACAACAATTCTTCTACCTACGTGTGGAGCGATGGCTCTATTGGAAAAGAAATAGGAAGTCTCTCTTCTGGTAATTATTCAGTAACAGTGACCGACCCTACGAATTGCGTGTATGTAGTACAGTATTATTTGGCTCCTTCTCCTGTGGGACCCAACATAACGCTCAACTATGTGAGCTGTAGCGAAGGGTTGCGGGTAGATGGAGCGGTTGACAACAACACCAGCTATGTATGGAGCAACGGCGCTACTACTAGAACAACCACTAATTTGTCGCCAGGTTTGTACAGCGTTACCGTTGTTACGGGCAATACATGTATGGCCGTTCGCCAGTACACGATGACGCCTTCTGCGTCTACTCCTCTACAAGCTACGGCCGTAGGCACTGTACCCCTTACTTGTGGGGGCACTGACGGTGCTATGGATTTGACGGTAACAGGAGGAACACCACCTTACCAGTTCAATTGGATTCAAAATGGTTACCAGGCGGCTTGGCAAGAAGATCCAACCAATTTGCGCGCTGGCCCAGTACAAGTTACCATTTGGGATGCAGCAAACTGTATGATTACTAAGAATTTTATGGTGCCAGGGAGCTACATAGACATCACCAAGACAGATGTGAGTTGTGGACAGAGCGGGACTGCAACAGCGCAAGTAGTAGGGTTGAACAACCCCACTTATGCTTGGAGCAATGGAGGTACTACTGCCGCTCTCAATAATTTATCAGCAGGAACCTATTATGTTACCGCGACGGATGGAACTTGTACTATAGACGATACCGTGCGTATTTTTAGTAGAGGCTCTTTGCGTACTTATACGTACACCGATTCAGCTGCTTGTGGACAAACAACTGTTTGGGCTTATCCGACTCGAGGGGTGCCACCTTACCAATATTTGTGGAATACAGGAGAAACAACCCAAGAAATCAATGCACAAGTTGGAATAACCGACTACTACGTTACCGTTACCGATGTAGGGGGCTGTACTGTTTTGGATACCATTAACAACGTAATAGCCCAGGGCGGCGTTCAAACGAGTGGCGTTGTAACTGATGCCACTTGCGGCAACAGCGATGGAGCAATTGACTTGACCGTAACGGGCAATTACCAGCGCATATCTTGGAGTCCTACAGGGGCGACTACGGAAGATTTGACCAATATAGCAGCGGGCTTTCATGTGGTGACACTTACCACCAACCAGGGTTGTGTGTATGTTGATAGCTTTGCGGTGGGGGAATTTATAACCTACAGCAGTGTGGATGCCAGTTGTGGCTTAAGCAACGGAAGCGCGAGCGTAACGGCTTACAACATGACCAATCCTATCTACAGTTGGAGCAATGGAGCTACGACCGCCTCCATTTCCAACGTGCCAGCGGGTATTTATACGGTGACTGTTGTGAACAATACTTGTACTATAATAGAAAACATCGCAGTAGACAATGCGGGTTTCTTGGCCGCTAGCATTCGTCCCAGCCAGCCTTGCCAAGCCGATTATCTAACAGCAGTACCCAGCAACGGAACGGCGCCGTATACGTTTACTTGGAGCGATGGCACCAATGGCCAAAACTTGTACAGCCCAACGATAGGCAACAGCTATACCGTGACCATTAGCGATTCGAGAGGTTGTGTGGTGCCTTCTGCACCTTATACCATGCCTAATTTTCCGCTTATGCAGAGCAGTTCAAGCGCGGTAGATGCTACTTGTGGCAACAAAAATGGACAAGCAAGCGTACAAATAACAGGCGGTACGGCACCGTTTCAGTACAACTGGTCGCCAAGAGCGGGCAACGTGCCTACTCAAAACGCACTTTTTCCAGGTACTTATGGGGTTACGGTTACCGACAACAACGGCTGTACCATTAGTGAACCAAGCATTGTAGTAGGCGGACAGATTCCCTTATCCGTCACAGCGCAAATCACCCACGAAACCAACAATAGTTTAGGCGCGATTGATCTGACGGTTACTGGTGGAACTAACCCCAGTTTCATTTGG
>CAYUZF010000188.1:0-4519 GCA_964449615.1 uncultured Aureispira sp. | reverse complement strand
GACGGAAGATTTGACCAACATAACTGCTGGTTATTACAGCGTATCGGTAACAGATCCTTCTACCGCTTGTGTGGTAACGCGCTCAATTAGAGTTCGCTACAATGCTACAAGTGGCAACAACGCTACGGTTATTAGTGGGTACTTTAAAGACGTTTCTTTGAGCAACGGTTGTGCAGGAGGCTTTGCGCTGCGCTACCATTTGGTGCGCTTACAACCTACTGGACTGTTGGCAGTTGCTGATTTATCGGGTCATTACGAATTTGTGGTGATTGATCCTGGTAATTATACCGTAGAGTATGTGAGCAGCAATCCAGGTACCAATGTGTTGTGTCCGATAGGAAATAGCATAGCCGTTAATAATGTTGTATTGGGCAACAATCGAATTCAGAACAATTTTTATATTACCCGTCCACCTACGCCAGATTTGAGTGTATCTCTTTATGACGTACGCAATGCCAGTCCTGGGTTTCCTTATGCGACACGAGTGCGTTACTGTAACCGTGGCAATACCCTCGCTTCGGGAACGGTAGAGTACGATTACAACAGTTTATTGGGCTTCCAAAACATTCAGAGCATCGGCAGTCAGTTGACGTTCCACGACTTGGCGAATGCGCGGTTTACTTGGTCGTTCAGCAATTTGCGCCCCAACGAATGCCGTGCCCTAGACGTAGATTTTATAGTGCCTACCACCACTGCTTTGGGAACACCGATTTCGGGAACGGCTCGCGTATTTCCGGTTACTGGCGATGCAACACCTTCTGATAATGTGGATGTGCTGAATACTACGGTAGTCGGTTCTTACGATCCCAACGACAAACAAGTTGGTCCCTACCGCACAGGCAACGCTTGGGACGGCGGCGCGATCTACACCACAGACAATACCTTAGATTACACCATTCGGTTCCAAAATACAGGAACGGCTCCCGCTACCTTTGTCATTGTACGCGATACCCTAGATGTGAACCTGATTCCTGAAACCCTGCGCGAGCTAGACAGCAAACACGCCATGGATGTGACCGTAGAAAACGGCAACATCTTGGTCTTTACCTTCCACAACATCAATTTGCCCGACTCTTCGGTGAGCCAGGAGCAAAGCATTGGGTTTATACATTTTAAGATAGATCGGGTAGCAGGCTTGCCTGTTGGAACAGAGATTAGCAACCAAGCGGCCATCTATTTTGATTTCAACGCGCCCATTTTTACCAATACACCCGTGAGTGTGATTGATGAATACACGACCGTGGTCGAGTTGGAAACCACTAATTTTGAGGTTCAAGCGCAACCCAATCCTTTTGAGCGGGATTTGCTCGTGCGTTACGAGTTGAGCCAGCGCTCCGATGTACACGTGAAACTGTTCAATCAATTGGGACAATGCGTGTACGAACAACACTACAGCCAACAGGACAAAGGCGCCCAACAGGTATTTATACAAACGGCTAAATTGAACAGTGGACTGTATATTTTACAAGTAGACAGCAACGGCCAGAGCAGCAGCAAAAAACTGATCAAACAATAATGCGATAGCGGGATCTAGTTTGCTAATCCTTACGCGCTTAGTATTTATAATTGTTAGCATTTTTATAATAAATGACTCTCCTAAACTAGTTTTGGGAGGGTTATTTTTTGTTGTGAAAATTACTTTTTAGAAAGTTTTAGATGTAAATTTAGAAGTAGATAGTTTTGATTTTTAGTTGTTTATGAAATTATTTTGGAATAAAGTAAAAAATAAGCTACTCTAATTGTCTAAGGAAAGCTTCTAACAATTTTTTATTCTTGTACTGTTAAATAATTTCAACCTCATCAAACAAATACATTATGAAGATTGCTAACCAAATAATGTTTCTAGTACTCCTGTTTTGCAGCTGGGGAACGACAACGCTATTGGGCCAATGTCCTAATAGTTACCAAATTAGTGTCAATCAACAACCGAGCTGTATCAGTGCCAACGATGGGCGCTTATCGGTGACGGGAACGACTTACTACAGTACATCTAGTTTTGTCTGGAGTACAGGACAAACAGGGCGCTACCTCAACAATCTTGCAGCAGGGTACTACTCGGTAACCGCAACAGACCCTACTACTTGTGTTTACAACGTACAGAGTTTCTATTTGGCACCTGCGCCAGATGGGCCAGAAGTCAACCTATATTACAACAGTTGTAACCGCTCGATTTCGGCTTATACCAGATATTACAGCAACGGGCAGTTTGTTTGGAATACAGGCGCTGTCGGTAGTACCGTCAGCAATGTAGTGCCAGGGATCTATTCGGTAACAGTGACTACGCCCGACGGTTGTGTCGGTTCGGAGCAAATTAGCGTGGGGCCCAACCAAACTGCCCCTATATCGGCTACGCATACCTCAACGGCTGCTGCTTGCGGTGTGAACAATGGCGGTGTAGATTTGACGGTTTCGGGCGGTGTGCCTCCTTATAGCTACCAATGGAGACGTCCCAACAACTGGACAACGCTTTCTACGGTAGAAGATCCCAGCAATTTACCAGCAGGGTCAATGCGGGTGTACGTCAGCGATGCGGCACAGTGCCAACTTACTTATGATGTGACGGTTCCTGGTCCAGCCTTGAACGTCGACTCTACTAGAACAAGTTGTGGTTTGAACAATGCTTCCGCAACAGCCAATATACAAGGCTTTACCAATCCTACTATTCTTTGGTCGAATGGTGCTACTAGCACTAGCATCAACAATTTATCACCAGGGTTTTATAGCGTAACGGTATCGGATGCCAACTGTACATTGAGTGAAAACGTTAGTATTAGTGTGGGTGGGCCGCTAACTGTTAGTGTTTATGATTCTACGAGCAATTGCCAAGACATCCGCGTGACGGCTCATGCTTCAGGTGGTTCGGGCTGGGCTTCTGGGTATACTTACCTGTGGAGCAACGGCGAGACAACCGATGTAATTTCTGTACAACAGGGAGGAACCTACGCCGTAACGGTGACTGATGCCAACGGTTGTACGGCTGCCGATACGGTGTATGGGGTGAGTGCCTTGTCTTACGTAACCACCAGCGCCAACATTACCGATGCTACTTGTGGCAACAGCGATGGAGCGATTGATTTGACCGTCAATGGAGGCTACCAAAGCATCTTGTGGAGTCCGACAGGAGCAACGACAGAAGACATTACTAATATTGCAGCAGGTTTGCACATTGCTACATTGACCAACTATGCAGGTTGTAGCAGAAGTGATACTTTCCCTGTTGGCGAATTTATTACCGTTGCCAGCACCGATGCAAGTTGTAACTTAGCCAACGGTAGCGCTTCGGTGACTACTTATAATATGAGTAACCCTACCTATACTTGGAGCAATGGCGCTACTACAGCCAGCATCAACAATGTACCAGCAGGCAGCTACACGGTGACCGTGGTCAACAACGGTTGTACGGTAGTGGAAACGGTTGTAATCAACGATGCAGGAAGCCTATCGGCCAGCATTCAGCCCGATGTTCCTTGTGAACCTGATTTTTTGACGGCTGCGCCAATGGGCGGTGCTGCTCCTTATAGCTTTGTTTGGAACAATGCCTCTGCCAACCAGAGCCTAGCCAACCCTATAGCGGGCAACAGTTATGACGTAACCATTACCGATGCCAATGGCTGTACTGCTACTGCTACCTATGCGGTACCCGTTTTCCCAGCTTTGAGTGCAACGGCAACAACTACCCCTGCCTCTTGTGGCAATAAAAATGGAACGGCTACCCTTACCGTAACAGGTGGCGCAAGTCCTTTTAGCTACAACTGGTCTACAGGAACAGGCAATGTCGCTACACAAAATAGTTTGTATGCTGGGCAATATTCTGCCATTGTAACCGATAACAACGGTTGTAAAGCAGAAGTAAATCCTATCCTTGTAGGGGGACAAATTACCGTGTCTGTCGGCGTTTCTTTGACGCATCCTACTGCGGGCAACAACGACGGTGCCATTGATGTTACTGTGAACGGCGCAACCAACCCTACTTATGTATGGAGCAACGGCGCGACTACCGAAGACCTGAGCAACGTAGGAGCAGGCTGTTACCGCGTATCAATTACCGATCCAGCAACAGGGTGCGTATTAGAGCGCAGCTATTATTTGACCAGTGGGCCTAGCGGTACGTTGAGTATTATTACAGGACGTGTGAGCGATGTATCGGCTACCAATATTTGTAGCGGTGGCTTGCGCTTGGCCAATAGAATGGTGCGTTTGCAGCCTACAGGTCAAGTAGCATTCACCAACGCCGATGGCCGTTACCAGTTTGTGGTTGCAGCAGCAGGGAATTATACCCTAGAATACATCAACAACAACCCAACAACAAATATTTTATGTCCTACAGGTGGAACGATTCCTGTGAATGGTGTCGTATTGGGTACCAACTACACTGGCAATGATTTCTCTTTGACGCGTCCACCTTTAGAGGATTTGAACATCAGCTTATGGGATTATACCAATGCCTCTCCCGGGTTCCGTTACGTCACCCGTGTACGCTATTGCAACAATGGAAATACCATTCAAACAGGTACGATTG
>CAYUZF010000187.1:9118-10432 GCA_964449615.1 uncultured Aureispira sp. | reverse complement strand
ACTTTTAGTTCCCTTCGTTCATGAGCGCTACGCTTTAGTTGAGGGACTACTTAACTGCTGTCGCTCAACACTGGAACTGACCAAGTAGAAAACTACCAAGAATATTCAAAATGGAAACCATTAAACCAAGTGGCATGAAAAACACAAAAGAGTTGCTATTAGAAGGGCAGGGAACATTTTGTGATCTTATAAAAATGGCCTTGTACCAAGAAGACGAAACGATTTTTGAGCGCTTAGATTTTGAAAACGATGCGCTGTATATGGAACCGATGTTGTTCGGCTATTGTACCCAAAAAGAGCAAGACCCGATCAAAGATCAACTGTTGTTTGGCACGTATACCGCTGTTGAGCGTCCTGCACAATTTAGGGTACAGAGCAACCAGCGGGGGATTGTTTATTTGCCCAGTTATGCTTATTTACACACCAACTTGCCCAGTACCGACATGATGGTGCATTACAATGTTGAGCAAGATAAAATCCTGTTGGAAAAAGACGGCATACCGGTGGCGTATAAGCTGGAAGCATTGCGCTACTTAAAGCAGTTGCCTGAAGTAGAATTAACCAGCTGTATAGATGTGTATTCCGAGCAATTGTTTTATAGTTGGCCTAAAGTAGAGCAGGGTGCTATCAACGATTTGCTCAACGGGGAAGGGGTGATGCTGGACGCTTTTCAACCTGCCATTGAGAAGGCGTTGTTGTTGCTGCAAACCTATTTTCCAGAAGAATTTGAGTTGTACCGCCTAACAACGCGCAAAATTATTTTGTTTGCCTTGCCCGAATTGCGCAATTTTGCAACGCGTCAAGCGCACGGCACCATTTACCTCAACGTCACTGCCCAGAGCAATACGACCTTCTTTCTGGAGGAGTTGATTCATCAATGTTCACATACTGTTTTCAACGCCGTCACTTGCGAAACCCAGGCGTTTTTCAAAGTAGATTACAACAAAACAGTAGGGGAGTTGCTAGGCAACAGCGATTATCGCACTTTATACAGTGCGTTGCACGGCATTTATACCACTGGCCAATTGGTACATTTATTTTTGCAGCTCTTGAAGGCCGACCTCAATTGGAGTCCGCGCTTGGTACACGAATTGCAAGGCCGTCTGGCCATTAATAAGATGCGCCACAACATTGGTTTGGAGAAAGTAGATGCAGAAGAAGTATTTACGCCACAAGGCCGCGCTATTTTTGAGCATTATTACCAACAACTCGACCAAAATATACGCAACAACGCCTCGTTTTTTGACTACGATATGTCTAGGCATCCCGTTGTGTTTGATTATGCTAAATTTAGAGCGGACAATCCCTTGTAGG
>CAYUZF010000187.1:8471-9108 GCA_964449615.1 uncultured Aureispira sp. | reverse complement strand
AGTAGTTGGTTCATCGAATAGGGACGTACCGTAACATTATGGTAACTTTTTGGCGTGGCCTTTCTTGTATCTTTGTCGCAAAGCACCATTCTGCACAAGAACAAAACCGACAACATGAGATACATTATTTTAACCCTAATAGGATTATCAATGGCTGTGTTGGCGCAAGCCCAGCGGCCTGATGGAAAAGCACCCAAAATAGGCACCCTCTCTGGAACCGTGGTAGATTCGGCCAGCAACAAGGCTCTAGAATTTGCGACTGTATCGGTCTTTCGATTGCGCGACTCGGCGTTGGTCGGCGGTATGATTACAGATGCCAAAGGGCAGTTTAAAATTGAACAACTGCCTGTAGGCAAACACTATGTGACGGTGAGTTTTATGGGGTACAACACCTATACCATTCCGTCTTTGCAATTGACTTTTCAAGCGCCCAGCCAGAATTTAGGGCAGATCAGTATTGCGCCCAACCGTGCGGTCTTGGAAACACTGGAAGTAACCGCCGAGCGTTCGGACTTTCAATTGGGATTGGACAAACGCGTGTTCAATGTAGATAAAACCAATTTGGCAGACAGCGAGAATGCCACCGAAATTTTGCGCAATACGCCGACCGTAGAGGTGGATTTTGACGGTGCGGTAA
>CAYUZF010000187.1:0-8461 GCA_964449615.1 uncultured Aureispira sp. | reverse complement strand
AAAGGTGCGCGGCTCTGCGGTGCAGGTGTACATCAACGGCAAGCCCACAGGGCTGACAGGCGACAGCCAAGCCGAAATTTTAGACCAGTTGCCCGCCAATTCTGTTAAAAAAATAGAATTAATTACTAGTCCTTCGGCCAAATACGACCCAGAAGGCGCTTCTGGAATTATCAACATTGTTCTCAAAAAAAATGTACTGGAAGGCTTTACAGGAACCGTGAACGCCTCGGTGGGAACGCCCCTTCAATCGCCGTTCCAGACCAGCCCCAGCAACGCATCGGCTACGACCCCTACTTGGTTGCCTTTTCGCCGCTATCGCGGTGGGTTGAGTCTTAATTTTAGAAATGAGAAAGTCAATTTCTTTTCTAACTTTAGCTACAACAACAACCGCCGTTACAGCAGCAGCTACAACTACCGCGAATCTACAGGCATAGACACCAGCAGCGCTTTGCAGCAATATAACAACCGCACCAATTGGGGAACAGGAGGCATGGCACGTGTCGGAATGGATTATTACTTCGATGATAACAATACCTTGACGTTGGCGGCACGGTTGCGTCCAAGTACAGGCGATGGAGCAGGCAGCATTCAGTACGATTATTACGACGAAAATTCTACCAAAACCAACATCGAAGAGCGCTTAAACGACAAGGAGGAAGATCGGTTCAGCATGACGTATAACCTGATTTATTCTAAAGTTTTTGTTCCTAAAAAGAAAAAAGGTACAGAAGAAGAAGGGGTGGTGAATCGCCGCGACAACTCCAAGGACAATGGCGGACGCAGACGCTGGTACGGTGGGGGCGATGGCCGTGCTGGGGGTGGGCGCGGTACAATGGGCGATAAGCAAGAATTGGTAATTGATTTGCAGTACGCCCATAACAATCGAAACGAGGTAGAGAATTTTGAACAACAAATCTACGCGGCGGATTGGACGCCCAGCAACAACACCCCTATCTTACAGGAAACGCAAAACCGCAGAGGCATGCACCAGGGGACGGTGATGTTGGACTACACCCACCCGTTGCCCAAAGAGAAAAAATTTGAAGCGGGTTACAAAGGAAACATTCGATGGATGGGCAATGATTTTGCTTCTCAGTCTTTTGATTATGCCCAAGACCAATTTACCAACGATGCGGGGCTGACCAATAATTTTGAATTTACTGAGCAGGTACACGCTGCTTATGTAACCTTTGCTCATAAAATCAAGAAGTTTCAATACAAATTGGGTTTTAGAGCAGAATATACGTTGGCCGAATCGCGCTTGGTCGAACCTGATTTAGAGGTTTTTGTCAACAATTACCCCAGTTTTTTCCCGACGTTGAACTTGTCTTACGAATTGGGCAAAAGCCAACAAATGCAGTTGAGTTTCAGCCGTCGAATCAATCGCCCTTCTTCTTGGGCCTTGAACCCTTTTCCGAGCTACAGCGACCCTTTAAATCTGCGTTTTGGCAATCCGTTTTTATTGCCGCAATACTCCAACAACGTAGAGTTGAGTTACGCCAAATACTGGAAAAAAGGCCATACGTTGATGCTGACGGGTTTTTATCGGTACAATACGGATTTGATGGATCGCTTGCGCACCTTGCGCCCCGATGGCGTCGCCGTACAGACCTTTTTTAATTTCAGCACGAGTCAATTGTGGGGCGGAGAATTGGTGTTGCGCGTGTCGCCTGCCAAGTGGGTCAATTTTAACGTATCGGGTTCGTTGTACCAGAACATTCAAGACGGCAGCAACATCAACGATAATTTTAGTGTAAACACGTTAGAGGGCAACGGCAGCGCGGGCGTGAACTTTACGCTGGATTTTGGTATGCGCATTGCCGCTTATGCCTGGGTATCTGCACCCAAATACGTGCCGCAGGGTTGGGTGAGCGGTTACGCGTGGTCGTCTATTTCTGTGAGTCAGAAGGTGTTGAAGGACAAAGGCCGCTTTACCTTGAGCGTACAAAATCCCTTCTTTGGCGCGCGCTTTGCCTACGAAACACAGGCCAATAGTTTTTACCAAGCAGGCAACTCTCGCTGGGAATCTCCCGTGGTCGAATTGCGCTTTTCCTATCGTTTTGGTAGTGTGAATGTGCGCGATGCGCGTTCTAAAAATGCGAGTCGTTTGAGAAATGGCGGAGGCGATGAGGACAGTGGGCAGGGGCCAGGGTAGTGGGGAAGATATAGGAGTTAGTTGTACAACGCAAGCACGCTTTTATACAATAAAGCGTGCTTGTTTCGCGTTTACCAACGATTTATAATTACTTGGCGCTGCACAAACACTTCCTCACTATACAGCAGTAACACATACATTCCCGCAGGATAATCTAAATTATTTATAGTTACCTGCTTAGCCCCAACAGAGACTTGTCCCTCTTTGAGCGTAACGCCCTGTACATTGACCAATTTCCATTCATAAGACTGTTTCAACGCTTTGTCAAACGTGAGATTGAAATGGTTCTGCGCTGGGTTAGGGTAAAGGTTTAGGTTCTGAATTTCATTCAATTCAGTAGCAGCTTGCACTGGTGACACGCCTACCCAATACCCGCTAATATCCCGCGTGGTAGCCACCTGAAAAATCTCCTTAGTATTGATGTTTTGAACAAAAACTACTGCATGAAAGTGGTGAGGTCGATAGTTAATAAAACCACTATTGCTGTGCGTCCAAAAAAAATGGGTAGATTGAGTTTCTCCGACCGTCCAACTTTGATCGTAAATATTATTGGTATTGACTAATGGATTGGTATGGTACTGGTCGTTCTCTCTAGCTACGGCCAGCAGCGGACTGTTATAAACCGCAGTATTAGAATAGTACAAGGAATCCTCTGAAACTACGGTGTAAATTCTATAGTCGTCTAGCGGCATATCCTCTAAAGCTGTTACACGAGCTGTAATTTTGAAACTTCCATTAACATGCGTAAATGTATCAATAACAACAGAAAATTTAGGGGATTCTAGCATTTCTTGTTCAAAATCTACCACATCTAACTGTTCGGTAAGGTGGGTATTATCGGAGTCATCACCGTTTATATAGGCGCGTCCAGCAATGGCGGCATATTCATAGGCTCTAGTTCTTCCCAGTTCCTCATTGTCTTGATAGAATTTGTCGTTGCCGTCAGGGCTTTCTATATGATATTGTAAAAGAACGACATCTTTGTTCAAATTGGAGTGAAAAGCCAACTGATAAGAATGGTTGTTGATAACTTCCATGCCAGGGTTGCCAATGTTGGTCATGGTCTCTAATAACACGTTACGGGAACGATTGCAAATAACTATATTGTCAAAAGCATAGCCGTCCATAAAAGTATCTAATGGAATAGCGGAAGAAGCGAAGGCAAAACGTAGGCGAAGTGTACCGTTTAGTGCTTTGTATTCATCCAGTTTGTAACGGGCATTTTCCCAACCTTCCGTCTGTCCCGACCAGCCCAACGGAGCGGTCAAGTCAGTTCCAATAAGATTAGCAGAAAATTGGTCGCCAGGTTGTCCAGATATAAAAGGAGCATTAAACCAATGTATGCCTCTATTTAGCCTTCCGAGCGGTGTCCAGGTACCGTCTCTGCGCTGGTATTCTAGTACGGTACCGTCAGCCGAAGTACGCGCATCACTCCAATAATCTAAACTGATCATTGGTCGATTAAGACTGTCCAAATCAAAGCAAGGGCTGTACACCCAAGCATCTTCCGCCTCTGTATAGGCATTATTATTTTGAGTAGACCATATATGGTTGTTGGCATCCGCAGTTACCCCTGCATTGTTATGATCTATGCCCCATTCCCAAAGTAAGGAGCGGCTTCCGTCTCTGCTTTCGGCAAACCAATCTCCTGCTGAATTTTCAAAATCTTGCTCATAGGGAAAGCTGTTTACCTTTGGCGAAATCACCCAACGAACAGTTTGCGTATCTATACAGTGTTCTCTGTTGGCTACTAATAATTTAACATCATATACACCCGCAGCCGCATAACTATAGCTAATGCTATCCATCTGATTGTTTTGCCAAGAGCCATTGATACTATCTGTAGCGCTGAGAATCCAAGTTACCCGAGTAATAGAATCTATCACCTGATTTTGAAAGATATTATCTAAACCCAACACAGCATTGTTAGGCAGCAGCCGAACCGTGTCCAACTGACAACCACCCAATATTTCAAAATCTAAATGGGGCATTCCATACACTTTCAAGGTATCAATAAACTGGTTGGTGCAACCTGTAGAAGAGTCTTGATAATCGTAGTAAATAGGATGAATCCCTACTCCCGCCAAATCGGGATAAAAGACAGTAGAACCAAAGGGCACCCCATTGCCAGAAAATAAACCGCCTGAACTGCTTGTAATTAATGGTACAGGATCACCGCCTAAACAGTAAGTACGGTGGGAATAAGTAGAATTAAAACTAATTTGAGGAACAGGATAGAGCGTAACAAGTTGCGTGTCTATTCCTTCGCAAGCGCCGTCTACAACAGTATAAGTAACCGTATCCTGTACAATAGCAGATAAATATTGTCCGTAACGATACCCTCCATTGGGATGGAAATAGGGAGCAGTACCCAAAGGGTTGCCCAAAATAGTATCTCGGTTTCTAACAAAGACGCCCCCACTAGGAACTCCGTACAACAAAACAGAATCTGCCGATTCACAATAAGAAGAATCTAGCAGAAAGAAAGGTGCGGTATACTCATCAACAATGTAAGTATATTGAACGCTGTCGCGGCATCCTGTGGCACTATCCGTTGCCGTATAAGTAACAAAGTGCGTACCTTCGTCGACCCAATTAGGATTAAAATAGTAAATCGTATCCGTATAAAAAGTAACATTTAAGGGGATACGGGTAAGCGTATCTGTTCGGACAATCTCCGTGAAACTAATCCCATTGCTGGGGCTACTAAAGGAGTGCCATGTTCTATTATTAAAACGACTGTGTTGCAGTTCCTGAATGGAATCCGTACTACAAAAACGACGGTTGTTGCTAGGCGCTAGAATTCTAGGAATCGGTAGAGCCTGTACCATCACATGCATGAAGGTATCTGCAGAGCAAATCAATGTATTGTTGAACGTATCTTGTACGCTATAACCAATAGTATGGCTGCCAGCCCCTGCTTTAGAAGGTACAAAAAACCAACTGCTATCCAACGCCATGCCAGCCCCCGCAAATACACCAAGACTAGGTGTTCCAGTTACCCGAATCGTATCTCTATTCTCACAATACAAGTTGTTTAGGTTGTTAATAGAAGGTGTAGAGGGCTGATAAATAAACGTTTGAGCAGTAATAGTATCCGAACAACCACTGTTGTCGCGGTAGCTGTACGTAAACGTTTTATTGCCTGCAATTCCTGCGCTTGGATTTAAGGTTATAGTAGTGGAGCTACTAGTATAAAAAGCAGTATCATTACTAATAAAGCCCCCACCCGCAGGAGTCACGGATACAGTTACGAGCGGTGAATTGTAGCAATAGGCAGAGTCCAAGCCAATAATACTAATTTCAGGGGTAGGGTGTACAAATACATTAACGCTATCTACATTGGTACAATTCATCGAATCCGTGTAAGCGTAGTAAATATTCTGCGGGCCTAGATTGCTGGTGTCAGGCTCTAAAATCCCTATGCTATCTATGATTAAATTCCCAAAGAAACGGTAATGACCTGTGAGTACGTCATTCAAGCTTGATAAGGTATCTCTCGCGCTGGTGCTGCAATATTGATAACTGTAATCGGTAAACGCAGGGGTAGGCAAGGGGTTGACCGTTACGAGTACGGTGTCTGTACTCACACAATTCTGTAAATCTGTAAATTTATAAGTAATCGCTCTCGTACCAATGCCCGCTGTAGAGGGGTCAAAAACGCCTGTATTCGGGTTAACACCCTGCCCGCCATACTCGCCCTGTCCAGCGGTAGCCGTAGTACTAGGTGTTCCCATCAATTGAGTAGTCGGATAATTGGGACAATAACTAGTAGAAGCAAAGCCCGCCAAGTTCACAATAGGGATCGGATTTAATTTGATAATAGCAACATCGGTATTTTGACAGCCAATAGCATCGGTATACGTATACACCACCGTATCGACTTCAACGCCTGTTTGTACGCGGCTGGGATCGTAATAATAAGTGGTATCTATACGGCGAACACCCAATCCCGTAATACTGCCCCTGACAAGACCATTTTCTCGGTAGAGAGGATTGCCATTAATCACAAAGGCAGGTTCACTTTTACAATAAGTATGGTCCGCAATCAAGTTGCCATTAAGACCGTAGTTGCTGGTTCTTTTGTTAAACAAACTATCAATGTCCAAGGGGGGGGCGGGAAGGATTTGCACGGTCAACGTATCGTAGCCCTTGCAACCAAAACTATCCGTAAGCACCGTCCAGACGGGTACGGTACCACTGGCCCCTCCCGTAAATGCCGCACTGGGTTTAAAGGTGCTGTCAATAACGCCCTGTCCAAAATAGCGCACGCTGTCCACCGCACTGCCCGATATAAGCCGCGAGCGCATCGCCACATCGGGCGCACTGGCGCAGAAACTTGTATTGTTTACCGAGCCATCTAAGGTCATTTCCACGCGGGGCGGCTCTCGTACAACCAAGGTATCTTGGTACGGATATTGGCAACCGAAAGGATCGGTTAGCAAATAGGTAAAAGGAACTTGGTTAACCGTGGTCTGATTGGGGTAAAAAGTACCCGTAGTAGTATCCAAGCCCTGTGCAGGTAAAAACTGTCCTGTCCAGGGGCGTTGCACGCCACCAGGCAAAATCGTAGCGGGCAGCAAGCTGGGCGCTTCGTTCTTACAGTAGGCAGGCTGCACCAAAACAAAGGGCTGCAAAGGCGCTCGAATAATAAAATTTGTACCAACCACATCCGAGCAGCCGTATTTATTAACGGTATAAGACAAGAAACCATTGAGGTCGCGGTCTTGGTTGGGAACATGGCGTACATACAGGCGTTGAGCGTCAAAAATAGTATCTTGCTCCAAGCTATCGGCAATGCGTAAGGCTCCCAAACTATCCGCTAAGACAACATCAAAACGGGTACGTGCCTGAAATTCAAAAGCAGGAGTAGGGCGCAAGGTATCGGGTTGCGCATTGGCGCAGTAAGAGGGCAAAACAGCACTTAGGTTCAAATTAGGACGGGGTACAATTACAATAGTGTCCAACGCTTGAAACGTATCGGCGTAGACAGTAGTGGTATTATTAAAGGTATAACTTGCTCTATTTTCATACAACATACTAACAATAACCTGCCGAGTGCCATTGGGCAGCAATTGGGGCGAGAACAAAAACTCCTCTTGTCCCCCTGTAGAATCTATATATTGGATGGCTGCTTGATGGCTGGGATTATTCGTCAAAGCTCCAATTACTTTGTTTTCTATAACCTCTACTCTATCAAATCCAAAAAAATAAGTAGTATCAAAATACAGCAGGGTGGTATCTCTACCAAAGGAAATGGGCAGCGCCAATGCACAGAGGGTATCGGGCATATTGTCAATATCCAAAGGTTCGTAAACTTCTAAAGGCGCCGTAATGCTTCCGATACAGCCATTGTTGTTAAACTCAAACGTAACTGGGTTACTCGCACCCGCCACATCGCCCAAGAAGGTATTTTGCGGGGTGACATAGGTGCCGACAAAGCGATACGGATGCAGCGGAGTAGCATCGGTAAATAGATTGGGTTCGAGTTGGGTAATGATGTTGTTTTGTGTACTGTCTAGCGTCAAAAGACGGTCATTGGCATTGGGCGCATTGACTTTAATCAAGGGCGCAAACGTAAGGTTGTTGATCCGATTGTCGTAAATGGTTAGGGTTTTGGTGATGGAAACAGGTGAGTTAAGACAAAAATCGCCATTAGAGTACTTAATAGTATCTTGATAACTAATGCTAAAGCTTCTACTTGTATCGTGCGAGGCAGACCAAACTATTTGCCTAGGATATAAACTATCATTAACTATCAAGCTAGTATCAGAACTACCTATAATGCTGAAAGTTCCTTTACTACTTACTGGGTTTAATGCTATTGCAGAATCTGTAGCACAAATAAGATTAGCCTGTGGAAAAAAGTTTACTACTGGATTATGAATAGTAAGCCCTTGTGAACTGCTATAAAGTAGGGTTCCATTTCTTATAAAACGAATACTACTACTGCGTGCATCACTGGGAATAGTAAAAGTGATGGTACCACTCTTGTTGTTGCCACTGCCTGCAGGACTGCTTACCGTTACATTGGGTACAATGATCGGCTGATTGGCTCTATTTAATAATTCAATATCAGTAGGATGTTCTGGGAAGCTGTCGTATTCCAATTGGATATAAGAGCCGCTACAAGCTTCAAATAAATTACTAGGTGCTCCAGCATCTAAATTAGTATAGGTGAAATTTTGGGAATTAGCAGAATATACACTACTGAATATTAGCCAACAGGTACAAATTGTAACAAAATAGGATTTAGGGGTAGAATTAGAAAGAAGTGAAAACATAATAGGGTAAGATTATGGGTTA
>CAYUZF010000186.1:9416-10453 GCA_964449615.1 uncultured Aureispira sp. | reverse complement strand
CTGGGCCGTTTTCTCACTGGGCGGCAACTGCAAATAGGCCAGCAATAGTTCGGTGGCCAAGTTCAACAACAGGGCGCTGCCCTCCAACCACTGTAAAGCCAGCAAGATATTTTCTGCTTGGTGGCTGCGCAAAAGTGCGGTTAATTGAGCTTGTTGCGGTTCCAACCAAGTGCGGGCTTGCAAAGGCTGGTAATGATGCTGTACTTGCAATTCGGAAACAAAAACGGCTTGTTCGGACAAATTTTCAAGGATCTTTTTGGGAATATTTTTTCCCAGTACAACATGCGTCGCCTGTTCGTAATCCGTCGTCCAAGACAAATCGGGCAAGGCATCGAGGTTCAGCAACTCCAATTTTCCCAACAACAGCAGCTGGCTATTTTCATCCAGTGCAACCGCTTTTTGGATCAAATAAGCGCGCAGTTTTTGTTGAAGGGTTTTGTTGGTCAGTGCCAATAAAGGGTAGGCGTCTGGCGGATGGATTCGTTCTAGTTCTCTGTCCAGTAGAATCCTGAACAATGCTTCTTTCGTGGCAGTGGTGGTTTTGCTGCGGGCTAATTTTTGTAGACTTTGCGTAAGTATTTTTAAGGATTGGTGCGTTATTTTTAATCTAAAATTTAAATCCAAGCTATCTAATAACAGCAGTTGGGGCAACTCCAACAATACCAGCGGAAAAGTCGTAAAAGCATTGGCGGTTAAGTTTAGGCGGTGCAATTGCTGCAACTGTCCAAAGGAAGCAGGCAACTGTTCTAGCGGGTTAAAACTTAAATCCAATATTTCTAGGCGTTGTAGTTGACCAATGCTTTCGGGCAGTGTTTTTAGTTGGTTGTTCTTTAAGCGCAGTTGGCGCAAAGCAGACAGCGCAGACAATGCTGCTGGAAAAACGCTAAAGCGATTGAATACTGCATGCAACTGACGCAAACGCGCCAGTTGGGCAAGGCTGCTTGGCAGCGCAGTGAGCTGGTTGTAATTGAGGTGCAGGCATTCGAGCTGTTGACAACTAGCTATATGCTCAGGTAGGCTTGTCAAGGCATTGCCAT
>CAYUZF010000186.1:0-9406 GCA_964449615.1 uncultured Aureispira sp. | reverse complement strand
AACGGGGCAGTTGAGTGAGCACTCTTGGAAATTCGACCAAACGATTGTGATTCAAATTTAACTCCTCCAACTGTTGCAACTGCGCAAAACTGGCAGGCAGGGTGTGCAATTCGTTGTTCGAGACATCCAAAAATCGCAAGTCTTTTAGGGTGCCAATGCGCTCGTCTAGTTGCGCTAGCTGGTTGCAACTTAAGAGCAGTCGCTGCACAGAAGTGTGCGGCCATATTGTTTCGGGCAAGTGCGTATAGCTTTTACCTTCTAGGCGCAGGCTGTGGCTGCTTGGTATGTGCTTCATGGCTTCAAAATTGACGATTGAGGCACAAAAATACGTTATTTTAAGGCAATTTGTGAATGGGTATGTTATATTTGTTAGACCGCGTACCGCGGAAGACCATTCTATAGCTATTACAACACACACTATGAAAAATATACTAGTCCCCACCGACTTTTCGGAAAATGCCAACAAAGCTTTAGATGTTGCGATGGCCTTAGCCCAGCGTTTTAAAGCTACGTTGCACCTTGTGCATACCTATCATGTTTCTTCGCCTACAGGCCACATGACCAATGTCAACCGCGTAGTACGAGAAGACAGAGAGCAAGAAATGGAAGCTTTTTTGACAAAAATAAAAGCAGATGCCCCTGCGGAGGTTGTTGTCCAGGGCGTTTGCCGCCACGGTTATGCCGTAGAAACCATTGAGCGCGAAGCCGAACGCGTCGCTGCTGACCTTTTGGTAATGGGTACCCTGGGTGCCTCTAATATTCGCAAGCAGGTCTGGGGCAGCACGGCCAGCAATTTGGTAAAAAGCAACAAAGTGCCCGTCTTGGCCATTCCTTTTGAAACGCATTATCAAGATTTGCAAAATATGATCTTGGCGGTAGATGCACTGGATTTGCAGGTACTCAATACCTTAAATCCTGCCTTGAGCTTAGTGCAGAGTTCTAGATTGACGTTGGAATTGCTGCATGTTACCAAGTCCGATCAAGATTCGGACATCGACCACAGCATTGAAGATTACCTCAAAAATATGGCGATTCCGTTTACGTACCACAAAGTGGTTTCGGATAATATTTTAGAAGGCATTCTGAATTTCGCTAGAACGCAGCCCAAAAGTGTGCTTTGTTTAGTCTCGCACCAGCGCGGTTGGTTCGAAAATCTCTTTCACAGCAGTGTAAGCCAACAAGTAGCCTTACAGTCTGATTTACCTGTCCTTATATTGCCTGGAAAGAAATCATAGAACCTTGATAAAAATAAACATAAGCCTCAACTGTTAAGAAGTGTTAAGATTTGTAACGGGTGGAACGATAGTGGCAACCATGAGGTTTAACCATTTAGTTAACTTGTTGAAACCACCTTATTTTATACACCTTTTAAATTTTGAAACTTATGTCTAGCAAATACAGCACCTCGAATACACAGGCTTTTTCTACTTTAGCTTGGATTTCATTTGCCATTTCTTTTGTCGGAATGATTCTAGGAATCATCTATTTGAATTTGGATATTTATCAAAAGGCCTTCGTGGCGATGACTTATCTATTTAGTATTTCTTCTTGTTTCGTATTGGCCAAAGTGGTTCGGGACAAACAAGAGGCTGAAGAATTGGTGCGCAAAATTGAAAATGCTAAAACGGAACAAATGATTAGCAAATACATCAGCTCGGACGAAGCCTAACCCGCTGGCCGCAGCTTTATAGCTTTATAAATTAAAAGGGTAGCAGAATTAATCCCATACTAAACGGGGTTAGTTCTGGCCCTTGGTTTTCTTTAAACAAGCCTAAGAAAGCATGTTTGACGTATAGATTAATCGGTCCATAACCCAATTCGAACCGCAGCCCTGCATTAAAATCATTCAGCCCGAAATTATCCCGTTCTACGTTTTTTATCCCTTCGGAGGTTCTTGTTCTCAAATTAGAGCCTACTCTTAAACTTCCATAAGCCCCTACTCCCAAATGAAAAGAGCGTCTTAAACGCTTTGGATTGGTTTCTATGCGCAACAGCACGGGCAATACCAAGTGGGTCAAGCGCAAGCGGCTTCTATTAAAATCTACGCCATTGTCTACGAACAGTTCTTCGGTAGGATCTGTTCTGTAATTCACATCGTTCTGAAAAGCATAATGGTTGAAGTCTAGGGACAAGCCATGTTCTATGCCAACGTGTCCTTTGCCTATTTTGATGCGTTGGCGGTAGAAATGCAAGTTGACTTCCAGAGAGCGTCCATAGCGCAGTTCGTAGGTGGAGAGGCTGGCGGGAATGTTCAACTGTCCGTTGTTGTGGTAGGCGTTGATCCCTATTTCAAATAGGAGGAAGCGTGTTTTTACCTGCTTTTTGCCCAAGCTTAACATGTTAATGGAAATTGATTTTTTGCCGTTGTTGTCGTTTGTTCCAACTATTTCCTCCGTCTCGGTGCTGTCGGGTGGTAAACTGTCTAGGGTTGGGGCTTGTGCGGAGGCAAGGGTTGTCCAAAGTAGGAAACTGCTTAGTAGATAGGTTATTTTCATGATACTTGTTTTTTATAGTTAGGAGTGGATAGGGCATAATTTCCCCATTCAACGTTGTGTAGGTTGTTTTAATACGGCATTTAATATTTTATTCTAATTAATATTAGTAAAACTTTCAGGAACAATTGCTTTCGCTACGGCTTTCCATTTGATCGAACGCAGAGGTCTTTTGCGGAATTTTTCTCGTTCTCGTTTAGAGGGTTCCCAATTTACAGCTAGGATTTCCTCTTCGTACAAGGCTTGTGCAGCAATTGATTCCACAGGCACCCCATCCCCTGCTACTGTTGGCAACTCAATAGCTGCCAATGAAGAGGTAGCGAAGGGTTTGGGTGGCTCGATGTGGCGCAGTTTGATGCTTCCCAATGTGTCTTCGTAGACGGCAATTAGTACCGCTTGTTTAGAAGCGCTATCGGGAATCGTTGTGGTTGGTTGGTTGGTGGTTGGTTGGTTATTTTTTTGGTTATTGTTGATATTCTTGAGGGTTGGTTGAATGGGGGTTTGGCGTTGCGGTTGAACAGCGGTTGCTTCTAGTTCAGCTGCTTTTTCTACAGGTGTTGTTTCCACTTTTGGTGTTGGCACCTCGATTATTTCTAGCGCTGCCGCTTGTATGGATTGTTGTAGCGTAGGCAAGGGCTTTAGGGTTGTCGCTGTTGGGCGTTTTATTCCCCAATTCAGTAAACCTATTAGCAACAAAAGCACGACCAGGCTCCCCGCTCCTAGCCACCATCCCGCTGCCCCTTTTTTCTTTAGGCGCGCTTTGCGTTGGTAGGCTTGTTCTGTGGTGGCAGGCAATACGACCTCTAGCAGCCCTTGCAAGTCCTCTGCTATAGCAGGATGTTGCGCGAGAAATTCCTCCATAGCTTGACGCTGGTTGGCATCCAGATTACCTTCTAAGTAATCTAGGGCATATTCCTCGTAATTTTCTTGCGTAATCATCGTATTGTCGGAATTAAGCCGTTTCGTGGGCGTTATTAATTATTTTTTTTAATTTCTTTCTAGCTCTAAAAATATACACCTTTACTTGTGCTTCTGTAAGCGCTACGATGGTTGCAATTTCTTTGTAACTATACCCTTCGTAATCTCTTAACAACAAAACCGAGCGCTGCACTTCAGAAAGTTGTTTTAAGGCTTTTTCTAGCAGTTCTCTAGCTTCGAAGCTGCGTTCGGAGGCGTGGGTATGTCCCAACTGCCCTTCTGAAAACTGCCCAGGAAAACTCATGTTTTTATTCTTTCTAATCCAATCGATCATATAGCGGTAGGCCGTTGTGAATAGAAAAGAACGCGCCCGTTCTGCCGCTACTGTTTTGTGCTGCTTCCACAACCGTTCGAAGGCTACCTGCACAATGTCTTCCGCATCTGCTTGGCGCCTGATGTTCTTCACAATAAAGCGAAAAACACCATCGGAGTGCAGCTCAACACAAGTATTGTATTCTTTTGTCGTCACGAGCAAATGGATTAATAAAAAAAGTGGTTGTCCTGTTCTTATTGGTAGGACGGTCAAGCCTGCTTAAAAGTTACAGCAGCTGAAAAAAATCTTTTTTTTAGTTTGTTTTTCTGCTCCTCAGGCGTCACAATCGTGTTAGTTGCTTTAAAATACTTGCCTTTCTGCTTAGTTCGCCGTATTTTTGAACTGCCTATCGGCAAAATTTCTGTCGTGGTAGGGGCAGCCGAACGCCTTTTGCATCTTATAGGCAGTGCCGAGCACAAAACTTCTACCGCAACAACTTCAACGTTTAAACTTAATTTTAACATGAGCCAGTCCTCCATATTGCGATACAAAGCCGATTACCGAACGTTTGTATTCATTGTCTTGTATTATTTGGTCGCCTACGGCGGATTTTTCACCTATTGGCTCCTACCTGAGCTGCGTACTTGGGCCATCATGGTTCCCTGGGTCATTACCACAGCGTTTTTGGCGTTCACCTGTGCGGTGATTGTACACAATACCATACATTCGCCTATTTTCTACAAAAAACAACACAACAAATGGTTTCAATTTGTGCTAAGCCTAGCCTACGGCTACTCCGTCAGTGCGTATGTGCCTGGCCATAACTTTAGCCACCACAAAGATACACAAACGGCCAAAGACAACATGCGCACCTCTAAAGCGCGTTTTAAATGGCATTTTCTCAACCAATTGCTCTTTTTCTTTATTGTAACGCCTGATTTGCTGAAGGCGGAGAAAAAATTTGTCGCCAAAATGAAGCACGAAAAAAGAGAGTGGTACGCGCAGTGGCGCGCCGAAATGATTTTGGTGCATGTGGTGCGTTTCTCACTGCTTTTCATCAATTTGCCTGCCGCTATTTTATTTATTTGGGCACCGCATATTTACGGGGCTTGGGGTGTGGTAGGTACCAATGTATGGCAACACGATGGTTGTGACCAAAATCATAAATACAACCACTCGCGCACCTTTACGGGCGGTTTGCTGAATTTTCTATTGTTTAACAACGGCTACCACGGTGCCCACCACGACCGTCCATCCATGCACTGGAGTTTGTTGCCTGCTTACCACGAACAGTACATCGAGCCGCACATTCACCCCAACCTCAATCAAAAAAGTATGATTAAGTATTTGGTGCAAGCTTATGTCTACCCAGGCAAACGCATCCAATACGACGGCTCGCCTTACATTCTAGACGATTTGGTACCCGATGAAGATTGGGTGGCAGATTTGAGCGTCAACGACCGTGCCCACAAACACGATTTTGGTGCAGAAGCCAGTTCGGTGGATGATATTCTACAAACGACACGTGTGCGGGAGCAGGAGACGGCTTAGGTCGTCGACAAGTGGAATGGCTCAAGCGCTAAAACAATAGGCTTTTTATCTATGTTATTGGTTATAGGAGTGCTTTTTAAGCAACACTCTCCTCCGATTTTATCACCAATTAAATTTAGATGATTATGTCCTTAAGCAATCTTGTATTTTTAGCTGCCCTATTGTCATTCTTAACCGCTTGTTCCACGCCCAAAAACAGTGCTACGACTCAAGAAGAGGTTTACTGGGTAAGCGGCGAAAAAGCCCCTTGTTCGGCAGGAGCGGGCAAGCAGCAATGCCTACAAGTGTACAAAGGAGAAGATTTAAAAAATGCCAATTGGGAATACTTTTATGCTCCCATCGAAGGCTTTGAATTTGAAGAAGGGTATTTGAAGAAAATTATAGTAACAGCGGAAGAACTAGAGGCCGAAGAGGTGCCTGCCGATGCTTCTTCTATTCGGTATACGCTGGTAGAAGAATTGGAAAAACAGGTCGATTATACTTCCGCAACAGCGGGCAATTGGACCTTAGCGACCATCAACAACCAACCCATCAACAGGATGGTTCCGCTTCCAACCCTCACTCTCGATAGAACCAATATGCAAGTTTCGGGCAGTGGCAACAACTATTCGGGTACAATCAAGCGCCTCACTCCCACCAGCATCGACCTTTCTCCGCTGTTGCTCACTCGAAAAGCTTGCGCGAATAAGAACATAGAAGCGGATTATGCTCAAGCAATGGAGCAGATAGAAACCTATACCATCGAAGATGAGCAACTCATTTTCTACGACAAAGAAGGGGCGCGTATCTTATCTTTTATTCAGACACAGGCCACCCCTAGAGGAGAGAAAAGCAACCCTACAGATTACCAAGAAAGTCTACACGGCAATTGGATCAATACGACCATTCAGGACATTCCCACCAATCGCAGTAGTGCTACGCCTCAACTAGAGCTGAACCTCAATCAAGAAAGAATCATTGGCAACAACGGTTGCAACGATTATATGGGCGCTATCGCAGAGGTCAATCAAAAAACGTTGCGGTTTGGGCGCATCTCCGCCACCAAAAAACTGTGTCCTGATATGGACGTTCCTAATCGTTTTACCAAAGCTTTAAATACGATTGTCGCTTACCAACTAGAGGGTTCGAACTTGACATTGCTGGACAAAGCGGGAAAGGAAGTGCTTACTTTTTCGAGGGGGGAGTAGATTTTTTTAAAAAAAGGCCGCCCGCCGTAGCGGGTAGCCCTTATCTATCTGTACTAAATTCTCTGTTTTAATGGATAGGTGCTATACCCCCAACAACTCTTTAGCGTTCTGTTTGGCAATTTCCGACGGCGGGTTCCCACTGAGCATTTTGGCAATTTCCAAGACGCGTTCTTGCTCGTTCAACTCGCTGACAAAGGTAGTAGTTCTATTGCCATTGACTTTTTTGCGTACAAAATAGTGGATGTTGGCCTTAGCGGCAATTTGCGGCGAGTGGGTGATAGAAATCACTTGATGTTCTGAAGAAATTTGTTGCAAAATAAGCCCCATTTGCAAGGCCACTTCGCCCGAAACCCCTGAATCAATTTCATCAAAAATGAGAGTAGGCAAAGGAATGGCATGGGCAACCAGTGACTTGATGCACAAAGCCAAACGCGACAGCTCTCCCCCCGAGGCTACACCTTTAATTTCTTCTAAACGGCTGCCTTTGTTGGCGGCAAATAGAAAGCGCAGTTGGTCGATGCCTGTGGGGTAAAACTCTTTATCCGTTTTTATTTCTACCTCTAGGCGAGCGTGCTGCATAGAGAGCTGGCTCAGTAATTTCTTGACTGCTTTCTCAAACTTGGGAACCACCTTTTTGCGCTTTTGCGACAACTTAGTTCCCAAATCCAACAACTTGGCTTCATGTTTTTCCATACTGGCCTGCAACGCCTCAATTCTACCTGACATATCACTAAAATCACCTAGCTTTTCAGACAGCTCATCGCGGAAAGCAATCAACGCAGTTTCGTCTTGAACGTGGTACTTGTTGATTAAATTAAACAACTGCGATAGGCGTTCGTTGACTTCTTCTAGGCGCTCCCCATCGTGCTCAGTATCTTCGGCAATGGTGTGAAATTCACTGCCAATTTCTTCCAATTCTACCAGTGCAGAATTGAACTGTTCCACCAACTGTGGTAGTTTGGGGTGGCAATCGCTCAGGTTGTTGACGGCGTTGATCAAGTCGGTGAGCTGGCTAGAAATGGATTGCTCGTCTTCGTTGATTTGCATGGCTGCGCCGCCCAATACGCGCTGTATGTCCTCGGCGTTGTTAAGGCGATGTTGCTCCATTTCCAATTCAGCCATTTCGCCTGTGTGCAGCTCGGCTTCGGTCAATTCGTTGAGTTGGTAGGTCAAAAAATCGGTCTCTTTATTGGCCGCTTGGCTTTGTTGGAGAAGGCGGCTTAACTCGCGCTTATCCTGTTCGTATTGTTGGTAAGCCTTTTGGTAATTGGCCAATTGTTTTTTGCTGTCTGCCAAAGCGTCAATGGCACGGGTCTGGAACATCGGATCGTGGATGTCCAGCGTATCAAACTGCTGGTGCAGGTCAATAAGGCGGTTGCTCAACGCTTTGAGGACGTTTAGACGCACCGGCGTATCGTTAACAAAAGCTCGCGATTTGCCAGAAGGCGTAATCTCGCGGCGCAGTGATGTTTCGGCTTCATAATCCAGATCATGCTCTTCAAAAAAGCTTTCCAAACCGTAAGGGGAAACGTCAAAAATCCCTTCTACAACACATTTGTGGGTTTGTTGGTACAAGACTTTCGTATCGGCACGTTTGCCCATAATAAGGCCCAAACCGCCTAACATAATGGATTTTCCCGCGCCCGTTTCTCCTGTGATAATGGTCAAATTATCCGAGAAATCAATCACGAGTTTTTCTATGATCGCATAGTTCTTGATGGTCAGTGTACGAATCATTGCTGAAGTTGAGTTGGTGCAAAGTTGGTGCAAAACAACGGTTCGGTCTAGTCCAAACCATTGACAACGTACGTTTTTAAGGTGCGCAGGGCAAAAATACAAAAATGTGCTGGCATTTGACACAAATTGTTTTAGAATCTTTTTAAGAAAAAAACAAACCTGCCGAGAAGAGCGCTTGGTGTGTTTGTTTTAGTCCTTATTTTAAAGGTATGGATACACTAGTTTATAAAAATTCGACTTTCCCAGTATCCATGTCATACACAGCGCCTACCATTTTAATATCCCCTTTTTCCTCCATTTCTTTTAGAATAGGGCTTTGTGCTCTAATGTCTTCTAGGGCTTTTTGCACGTTGTGGTGACATACTTCGTGGACAAACTCAGGGTTTTTAGAAGTGCGCTCGCCCTTGTACTCTACGTGGTCTAAAACGGGAGTTATTTTTTCTAACAACGCTGTGATGTTACCCATTTTTACATTATCAATAGCAGCCTTTACCGCACCGCAGTGTTCGTGTCCAAGCACTACAACCAACTTAGAACCCGCTACTTTACAGGAGTATTCTAAACTCCCCAAAATATCTGTATTGATAAAGTTACCCGCTACGCGTGCCACAAACATATCCCCAATACCCCGATCAAACACATCTTCTACAGGCACTCTACTATCAATACAAGACAATACAACGGCCTTAGGATACTGCCCCTGTACCGCTATGCGCAATTGCTCCGAATGGTCACGCTTGGTCATATCACTGTTCATAAAGCGTTTGTTCCCCTCTTTTAATAACTGCATTATTTCATCAGGCGTCAAGTTCTTTTGCTCCTCTTTGGTTAGAATATCGTCATCGGGCTCTTCTTCTTCCGTAATTTCTGTTAGAGGCAAATTTTCTTCCTCTTGTACTGGAGGTTCTCCGCAAGCTTGTACGAGTCCTAAAAGTAGGAACAGCAGCAGTAAATAGTTAGTGGATGTCATTCTAGTTCATTTTTTCGATGATGAATAATATGTGTTTAGCCAACGCTTTAAAGGGTAGAAATGTTTAGGAGGGCGCTCTTTGGGGCTTTCCAGCACTGAATTGGCAGCGCCCGAAATTCTACCTCCTAAGCAGGAAGGCAAAGAAACTTTCTACATCAACTACAACCTCCTACACCTCCTAAGTATTTAAGTAGTCCCTCAACTAAAGCGTAGCGCTCATGAACGAAGGGAACTAAAA
>CAYUZF010000185.1:1473-10522 GCA_964449615.1 uncultured Aureispira sp. | reverse complement strand
AATGGCGACAAATTGCCGCTTTTTATTCTTCGCTACGGTATTAGGAACCATTATTCGCCCTTCTTCCAGAATAACATCCCCTACCCTCAAAAAACGGAGTTCAGCACGTGGACGTATGAAGCAGTAGTAAACAAATTGGACGTAAAGCCATACGGTAGAGTCATGCGCCTTAAAATAGTCCATCAGGAAGCGGCTCTGGGACTTGGTGTAGTAGCGCGCAGGCGTGGCGATGGCTTTCCGCTTTTCGACTTTTGACAATAGATGTCCTAAGTCACACCACTTAAAAACTTGCGTAAAGCAAACAACATAATCGTTGAAAGTAGTCGCGTGGAGGTGTTTTTCTTTCACCAAGTGATCCCAAAAGAACAGGTAAACCGTTTCGGGGGTCCATTCTTTACCGCGCATCCAATCTAAAAAAATTCCGACTTTAGATTCTTTGGCCGCGCAAGTTGATTTTTTCCAAGTAGGACGGCGGCGCTCAACCTCTAACCAGAGTTGCCGCTCATTATCTATAAAATCACGCGAGACACTTTCTTTTTTAAATTCGGCGAGTAGTGCCTTACCTGCGGCTAAACGTTTCGCTACGGTCTTGTGGCGATTGATACCGCCGTATTTCTTACGGCATATCCCTTGCTTATCCAAATACAATACAAACCAGCGCGCCTCGAGGGAATAATTCGGCCCTGTGTAGAGTCGGGGCAATTTTTTTTTATCCATTGTTAATTTCTTGGGAATCAAGAAACGCAATGGAAACAATTGCTGTATCATTCTAATACATAAGGGCTTGACAATCAATGTCAAACCCTTAGAGGGGTGCCCGATGGGGTTCGAACCCACGACCCTCGATACCACAAACCGATGCTCTAACCAACTGAGCTACGGGCACCATTTTTTGAAAGCGATGTAAAGATACGTCATCTGTTCCAGTTGTGCAAGTTTTCCGCATAACTTTTTGCTGTTTTTTTGATAAAAAACACTAGCTGATACGGTAAGATGCTCTTAAGTATTTGAAAACCAGCGCATCGAGTTCTTCTACATTTTTTAGGCGAATGTGCGTTTCGTATTTGCTGTTCCACAAAACGGATTTAGAAACGGGGTAATTGGCTGTAAATTCTTCTAAGTAGAATTTTAAATCCAGTTGTGTTTTCATGGGGCGCACTACCAAGAAGGTTTTGTTTCGGACAAAAACAATGCAGTTTTTGGTAGCACTGACCAGCGTATCGGGCCAGTTGACCAATTCACACAGCAGCTTATCAAAAATTAGGATCAGTTCTTCTTTTTTTCCTTTAAATAAGTCGTCCATATCTACTTCGGCACAATAATGCCAAGCATTGGCGCGGGGGAGCGGGCGGTTGCATTTCGGACAAATTTCCATCTTTAGCGGCGTTTAGGAATCCATGCCCAGACCATTTCTACCGTTACAACTTCTGTTCCAACGGAATCTAAAACCTGCACAGGTACGGCTACATCGCCCTTTTCTAATGTTTTGATTTGCTCGATTTGTTCGGGGTGGAGCGTAGCAACAGCGCGCTGCTGTCCCTGGCTGCGTTTGAGGTAATTGACCTGCATGCTCTTGAGCAAGGGAATTTTATCGTCGGGAACATTCATGCCTACGACCATTCCAGTGGCCGTTTCGGCCAACAAAGCGGTTGCCGCAGCGTGTACCTGTCCGATGTGGTTTTGTACTTTGCGTTTGTTGGCAAGAGTTACTACGACTTCTTCGGCTTGCATTTTTTCGAAGCGAATGCCTGCGGTACCAACAAATTTTACCACATTGCCAAGCGTGAGCGAAAGCGCAGTAGTTTGCATAAATTCAGGCAACTTGTGAATGCCTTTAACGATTTTAGATAGTTTATTCATACAAATAATTGGCTTCTATATTGTAGTGGTCACCAGAGAGCAAAACAATGTCCTGTGCTTGATTTATTTTGTAACCTTGTTTGGCGATGTAAGTCAACGACTGTTGGGAGCTGTAAACTTGATTGTCAATATTTTTTAACACCAACACCGACTGCACCGTATCGGCTACAATTTCAATGTCTAGTTTTTGGGTGCTCAGGTTTTTGTCCTTGCTGCGGTATTCTATGGTTAATTTGTTGGCACTGCGGGTAGAATCAACCGTATATTGGTCGCGCCAAGAGGGTTTGTTGATGTCGCTTTCCGCAAAAAAACTCAACTCGCGTTTCCAATCGTCTACGACAACTTCTTGGCTTTCGCGTTGGCCATTTTGTTGAATGGTCTTTTGCACGCGTAGTTGCTGGCTGCTCAAAAAAGCTGCTTCTTTTTCAAAAAAACCTTCCAAATCGAAAAAAGGGCCTGCGGGTTGATCGGTTTCATCAACAGGTGGAACATAACAAGCCACCAACCACAACAGCAAGGCGACATACAAAAAAGAAAGGCGCATAAAGAAAGATTAATTGAACCAATGAGAAAATAAACAACGTGCTTACCCAACTAATACTAAACAACAATTTGAAGCGATTTGGTTCAACCATCGCGGTAGGAGAAGCGCTGATGCAGCGTAAAAACCTTAGTTACTGCTCTGGGGTTGCTTGTTCTACTTTCATCGCTTCGCGCTCTTTATTGAGCGCCTGTATAACCGCTTCGTAAATAGAATCCAACAAAATGGGTTGTCCAATTATAGCGTGCATACTCTGGTCAAAATCCGCCGTATCTACGTCGTGTTTTCTAAAGATTTCTGCATAATACAAGCGCGCCAAACTGTCTTTTTCTTGTTTGTTCATGACCTCTGTCAACAATCCCTCGGCTAGGTGGATGTCTTTCAGTACGGGCACCAACTCTGCGGGGGTCATTGTAGGTTGGGTGACGGGGATTTCTTGATAACAACTGCTAAAAAGGACAATGACCATCGCCATTGCCCCTTTTAGTACCATTTTATAGGATTTAAATATAGACATGTAGTTGGTTTATCCTAAAAATAACAATTCTCTGTATTTTACCAAAGGCCATAAATCATCGCTAATCAACGGCTCCAATTCATCTGCTGCGTTGCGCAAATCCTCCATGATGGGCTTGATCTTATCACAATACGCATACGCTCGTTCACGCGCTGATAAATCCTTAACGGCAATGCGCTCATCGCGCATGGCTTTGCTTTGCTCTTTCAGCACATTCAAATGCTCTGAAATTTCTTTTATCAGCGATAACTGTGCTGCGTAAGCCGATTCGTCCAGACCAATTTCTTTCAAGCCGCGAATATTTTCCAGCAACACATTTTGGTAGGCTACTGCGGCAGGCAAAACTTGGTTGACACACATTTCGCCCAACGTGCGCGATTCTATCTGCATTTTTAGCAAATAAGCTTCCAATTGTACTTCGTAGTGCGCTTCCAATTCTTCTTTGGATAGTACACCCGATTCCTCAAACAAAGCCTGTGTTTCGTTTTTGCTGTAGACTTCCAGCGCTCTAGGTGTATCGCCGTGGTTGCCCAACCCTCTGCGCAAGGCTTCATCTTTCCACTCCTCGCTGTACCCATCGCCCTCAAAGCGAATGTTCTTCGACTCCTGAATGTAGTTTTTAATAACCGTTAGAATGGCTGCATTTTTAGAAGCGCCGTTGAATTCGGTTTGCAGTTGCACATCTTGGTAGAACTCGCGCAATTGTTTGCCCACAATCATGTTCATAATGGTCATTGGAGCAGCACAGTTGACGGTAGAACCCGCCATGCGAATTTCAAATTTATTGCCCGTAAAGGCAAAAGGCGAGGTGCGGTTGCGGTCGGTGTTGTCCAGTTCTAAATTGGGAATTTGGTCTAGCAAGTTCAACACTTCAGAAACACCTTCATCGGTGGATTGACCTTTTTCGATTTGATCGAGCACCCTTGTCAACGCCTCTCCAATAAACACGGAAATGATGGCAGGCGGTGCTTCATTGGCTCCCAAACGGTGGTCGTTGGAAGCCGAAGCGACGCTAGCGCGCAAAATATCGGCGTATTTGTTTACGGCTTGAATGGTCGTTACAAAAAACGCTAAAAACTGCAAATTCTTCCCAGGTTCTTTACCAGGAGATAGAAGGTTTTTGCCTGTGTCTGTAGACATAGACCAGTTGTTGTGTTTGCCCGAACCGTTGACCCCTGCGTAAGGCTTTTCGTGGAATAAAACGCGCAAGTGGTGGCGAATTGCCAAGCGTTCCATGATGTCCATTAGCAATTGGTTGTGATCGACCGCAATGTTAACTTCTTCGTAGATCGGCGCAAACTCATACTGCCCAGGCGCTACTTCGTTGTGGCGGGTACGCAAGGGTATACCCAGTTTGTAACACTCCTGCTCTAAGTCCGTCATAAACGCGTAGGCATGCTCTGGGATACTTCCAAAATAATGGTCGTCCAACTGTTGACCTTTCGGCGAAAGCCGCCCCAGCAGCGTTCTTCCCGTCATAATCAAATCAGGGCGCGCATTGTAAAGAGCCTCGTCCACTAAAAAGTATTCTTGTTCCCAGCCGAGGGTTACAAAAATCTTAGTCGCTTTGCTATCAAATAAATGACACACATCCAACGCCGCAGTTTCTAAATAGGCTTGCGATTTCAGCAGTGGCAATTTGTAGTCCAGCGCCTCTCCCCCATAGGTCACAAAAATTGTTGGGATATACAACGTTTTTTGCTTATTGACATCAAAGATAAACGCAGGTGAGGTTGGATCCCAAGCCGTATAGCCACGCGCCTCGAACGTACTGCGCAAGCCTCCTCCAGGGAAACTAGAGCCGTCAGGCTCCTGCTGCACCAGTTCATTGCCTGTGAATTCTTCAATGGCCTCTCCCTCGTGGTTTAGAGTGAAAAAGGAATCGTGCTTCTCTGCAGTACGTCCCGTTAGCGGCTGAAACCAGTGGGCGTAGTGGGTTACGCCTTTGCTCAATGCCCATTTTTTCATAGACTCGGCGATTTGGTCGGCCAAATCTCTATCCAAATTTTGCCCTTCTTGCATCAGGCGTTCAAATTGTTTAAAGGATTTAGGAGCTAAATACTGCTTCATGACCGCTTTATTAAATACATTGCAAGCAAATCGCTCAGAGACAAGGCCTTCCAACGGAGGGGTGGCGACTCGTTTACGATCGGATAACAGTTCTAACGCTTTGAATCTATTGTTCATTTTTTTGGTGGGAATTTTTTTAAAACGCTTTTGACGTTTAGGTGAAAATTACAAGGAGAAAGCCCGCCCAGACACAAAACAACAGTGATTTTGTCTAGCGCTTACTTTCAATTTTGGCGCAAAGTTAACTAAAAAGTTGAACGGTGCCCGCACTTGGTACTTGATATTTTTTGTTGTAATATTAAAATTGAGCGTCCTAGTAAAAAACGCTGCTTTCTTCTGTTAGTAACCTACTCTAGTGCAGAATTGTTTTTCTTTGAGGTAATTGCACTCCAAAAAAAAGCTTGTTAAAATGCTTTGTAGGCAGCCACACCTTCCGCTTGTTGCAGCTCTTCATAATTGGGAATATCCGCGAGAAAGGAATACGTTCGGTTCTTTTGGTCTATCCAAGAACAATAGTTGTGTGGGCCGTTGGTAACCAACAGATAAGGCACTTTTAAGGTGCTGTTGTACCGAGCAATTTGTTCAAAGGTCTTTTGGCTGACCTTGACCTTAGCCGATTTGCATTCGATCAACAAAACGGGCTCTAACTGCTGGTTGAAGACTAAAATATCGCAGCGCTTGTTCATATTGTTGACCACCAAGCCCATTTCTACGCGAATCTTATTTTTAGGATATTTTTTTTCCTCAATTAAATAATGCAACATCAATTGCCGCACCACTTCTTCAGGCGTTAATACCAACGTTTTTTTACGACTCAAACACTGCAAATAAGCAACGCCCTGTTTGGCCGTGAGTTGTAGGCGATCTTGGTATTGTAACAAGTTAAGACTTAACTGCATGGTAGACCAAATAGATGAAGGAGCGTAGAGAAAAGAACAAACAATAGCCGTTCGTTGCTGTTAATAATTACTGACAAAGGTACTATTATTCCTCCAAAGAATTTTTATCTTTGCACACATTGTCAAGACATTTTTATTTGCATGAGAAAACTTTATGTTTTTTACATGCCTAATCTTCTAAATTTATACTACCATAGACTACTCAAAAATGAAATTATCTCAGTTTAATTTCGAACTCCCAGAGAAGCTTATCGCAGAATATCCTACCGAACGTAGAGACGAATCCCGTTTGATGGTAGTAAACCGCGAAGAAGGCACGATTTCACACCACATCTTCCGCGACATCATCGACTATTTTGACGACGGTGACTGCTTTATTCTTAATAATACAAAAGTTTTTCCAGCACGTCTATATGGCCAAAAGGAAAAAACAGGCGCACGCATTGAGGTCTTTTTGTTGCGTGAGTTGAACAGTGATATGAAGCTGTGGGATGTGTTGGTGGACCCCGCTCGCAAAATTCGCGTAGGGAACAAGTTGTATTTCAACGACGAAAACGGTGCTGAAATTTTGGTGGCAGAAGTAGTAGACAACACCACTTCTAGAGGTCGTACCATCCGCTTTTTGTACGATGGCGGCGATGCCGAATTTAAAACACATTTGAATAAATTGGGTCATACGCCGCTTCCCAAGTACATCAACCGCCCTGCGGAAGAATTGGACAAAGAGCGTTACCAGACTATTTACGCTTCTGAAGTAGGTGCCGTAGCGGCGCCAACAGCGGGTTTGCACATGAGTCCAGAAGTGATGAAACGCCTAGAGATTAAAGGGGTTAATTTTGCTGCGCTCACTTTGCACGTCGGTTTGGGTACCTTTAGAAATATTGAGGTAGAAGATTTGTCCAAGCACAAAATGGACGCCGAATACTTCAAAATTGACCAGCAGACTTGCGACATGGTCAACGCAGCTATTAAAACAGACAAAAAACGCTGTGCCATCGGAACTACTTCCATGCGCTCTATCGAGTCGGCTGTTTCGGCACACGAAATGTTGAAGCCTGCGGAAGGCTGGACCAACAAATTTATCTTTCCTCCTTATACCTTTAGTATTGCCAATTCTATGGTCACTAATTTTCACTTGCCCAAATCTAGTTTAGCAATCATGGTTTGTGCCTTTGCAGGTTATGATTTAATCATGGAAGCTTATCAACAAGCAATCAAAGAAGAATACCGTTTCTTCAGCTATGGCGACGCTATGTTGATCATATAGATTTCTTGTCCTAAGGTGGGCGCAGAGCAGAGTTGCTTTCTATGCTGCGCGCCCACCAAAAATTCATACTTATGAGCAATGTACGTTACCTTTCCCCCCTTTTATTTTTGCTACTAGTTACTACTTTTGCTTGTAACCGAAAAGCAAACCGCAACAAAGAGAACAAAGAATCCACCACCACAACGGCCATCACGGATATATACGGAGATTGGGTTGTGCGTTCCCTAGCATTGACAGGAATGGAAGAAAAGATGCGTCCCGACAAATACTACACCCTCCACATTGATTCGGAAACCCTAGGCTTGCCCTTAGATGTCAACCAATGCGGCAGCGGCTTTCGCGCCAAAGCAGACAGCTTGCACATCGAACAGTTTATGACCTGTACAGAAGTCTGCTGCGATGCCAAAGAAGGCACTGCCATCGCTCGCTTTTTAAGCGGCTCTATGCACTATACTATACAAGAAAAAGAATTGGTGTTTTCTAATAAAGAAGGAACGCTTACCTTGTTTCAACCCAAAACTAGCCTACTCAACAGCAGTTGGAAAGCGTTGAGCTATAAAGTAAAAAACAGCGACGACGCTGGCAGCACAAGCTTTAAGTTTTCACATCCGTATATCCTCGTGTTTCAGCCAATGACTGCCGTCTTAAAACTAGACGCCAACAACTGTACGGCTGCTGTTAGCTACCGCAAAAATGCGTTTGAATTTACCCGTCCAATGGGTTGCTCGCGCAAATGCTGTGACAGCAAAGATGGTATTTTGCTCAAAGATATGCTGCAAGGAAAAAACACCTATACTACCACAGGCCGTACCATGACAGTTACCACTGCCAACCACATCATAGAGTTTGCCATAGACGACAGTGCTTTAGAAGATTAGAAGCTACTTTTTATTGATACTATTTGCTAACCACAACGTATAGACCATGCAAACACTCACCATTGCCGATAAAACCTTTCAGTCGCGTTTGTTTACAGGGACAGGTAAATTTTCTTCGAGCCAATTGATGCGCGATGCCCTATTGGCCTCTGGGTCAGAATTGGTTACTGTAGCGCTTAAACGGGTTGACATCAACAACCAAGAAGATGATATCTTGAGTCATTTGCAACACCCGCACCTACATTTACTGCCCAACACTTCGGGCGCCCGCACGGCCCGCGAAGCCCTGCAAACCAATTGGTTGAAATTAGAAATCCACCCCGATCCCAAATATCTACTTCCCGACCCAATCGAGACGTTAAAAGCGGCAGAGGAATTGGTCAAATTGGGTTTTGTGGTCTTGCCCTACATCCACGCAGACCCTGTTTTGTGCAAACGCTTGGAGGAAGTCGGTACCCAAGCCGTTATGCCCTTGGGCGCACCTATTGGCAGCAATAAAGGCCTTAAAACAATAGATTTTTTAGAAATCATCATTGAGCAATCCCATGTTCCTGTAATTGTAGATGCGGGAATTGGCAGTCCTTCGGATGCCGCTAAAGCTTTAGAAATAGGTGCGGATGCGGTCTTGGTTAATACCGCCATAGCGGTATCGGACAATCCTGTAGAAATGGCTAAAGCCTTTAAATTGGGGGTAGAAGCAGGTCGCATGGCGTTTGAAGCACGTTTAGCCAGCCCCTTCAACCACGCCTCCGCCAGCAGTCCATTAACTTCTTTCTTAGAGGAATAAGTTGGTAGTTTATTTTAACAAAAATAATGTAGTTGCCTATGCGCTGTTCTTCTCCTTCTTCTTTTGCCTTTGTTTTAATTGTTTTATTTCTAACGGCCTGCAAGCCCAGCCCCCAGCCAAAAGAATTGGTTGCTATACAAAAACAGGCCTTTGGAGACTCTGCTATGGTGGTATCGGCGCATCCGTTGGCAACTCAAGCAGGCTTAGAAGTTATGCGCGAAGGTGGGAAT
>CAYUZF010000185.1:1186-1463 GCA_964449615.1 uncultured Aureispira sp. | reverse complement strand
GCGGGCAACATCGGGGGCGGGGGGTTTTTGGTTTATCGCGCCAACGATGGGAAGGTGCAAACGCTGGATTTTAGAGAGCAGGCGCCACAGCTAGCTGAACGAGATATGTATCTGGATGCGGAAGGCAATGTGGTAGATTCGTTGAGTTTGATCGGGCATTTGGCTTGTGGCGTACCAGGTTCTGTAGCAGGCTTGTACGAAGCGCATCAAAAATTCGGCAAACTACCCTGGAAACGCTTGGTACAACCCGCCATTGAACTGGCCGAACAAGGGTTGG
>CAYUZF010000185.1:0-1095 GCA_964449615.1 uncultured Aureispira sp. | reverse complement strand
AGAAGGCTTAAATACCTTTCGCCCTTTGTTTGAAAAAGCCAACAACCACAAAAACGCTTTTGTTCCTCAAAAGAAGTGGCAAGCAGGCGACCATTTGCGCCAACCCGATTTGGCCGCTACCCTGACCCGCATTGCAGAGCAAGGCCGTGCTGGTTTCTATCAAGGCAAGACCGCCGATTTGATGGTAGCCGACATGCAGGAACACGGCGGTATCATTAGCCACGACGATCTCAAAAATTACCGCGCCATTTGGCGTACGCCTGTTAAAATTCCTTATAAAGAATACACGGTTTGGTCAATGGCTCCGCCTTCTAGTGGCGGTATCTGCTTGGCAGAACTGCTCAATATGGTCGAGCCGTTCCCCTTACCGACTTGGGGGTACCGCGATCCGCGCACCGTACACGTCGTTGCAGAGGCCGCGCGCCGTGCCTATGCCGACCGCGCCGAGCATCTAGGGGACGCGGACTTTCATCCTGTTCCCATCACCAGTTTGACCAGTCAATCCTATGCTAATGAGCGGATGCAGAATTTTACGGATAGTTTGGCAACTCCTAGCGATAGTATTTCTCACGGTACGCCTTACCCAAAAGAGAGCGACCAAACTACCCACTACTGTATTGTGGATGTGGAGGGCAATGTGGTTTCGGTAACCACTACGATTAACTCTAATTTTGGAAGCAAAGTAGTGATTGAAGATGCAGGCTTTTTTATGAACAATGAAATGGATGATTTTAGCGCTAAACCAGGGGTGCCGAACCAATTTGGGTTGCTGGGCAATGCCGCTAATGCCATCGCCCCTCAGAAGCGAATGCTCAGTTCCATGACGCCCAGCATTGTAGAAAAAGACGGGCGTTTTTTGCTGGCTGTAGGCAGCCCTGGCGGTTCCAAAATTATTACTACTGTCTTTCAGGTCATTCTCAACGTCACTGATTTTCAGCAGCCCCTTCAAAAAGCGGTTCAACAGCCACGTTACCACTTCCAGTGGTATCCCGATACGCTGTATTATGAAGAAAACGCTTTTGATCCTACCTTGCTGCAGCAGCTACAAACACTAGGCCACCACCCCAAACAACGCTCGGACATCGGTCAAGTAGA
>CAYUZF010000184.1:8669-10547 GCA_964449615.1 uncultured Aureispira sp. | reverse complement strand
TGAGCGCATTCTTACCCAAATACAACAGCTCCAAGCACTGCAACGCTGCCCAAGTAGCGGGGAGTTCGGTGAGTTGGTTGGCGTGCAGCTCCAACGCCCTCAGGCAAGGAACGTACCCCAGTGCAGCGGGCAACTGCGTCAACTGATTGTTGGACAAATCCAAATCTGTTAGCGAAGGCAGCTTCATGGTCGCGTCGGGCAAAGTAGTGAGTTGGTTGTTGTGTAATTTTAGAACGGTAAGCTGTGGCAAGGTAAACAGTGCTTGGGGCAGCTTCCGCAATTGGTTGTGGCGCAGCGAGAGTGTGTGCAATTCTTGCCAGTGCTGGACGTTGGTTGGCAGTTGTGTGAGTCGGTTAGAATCTAGGGACAGGTGTTGAAGTTTTGGCAGTTGCGTCAGTGCACAGGGAAATTGTTTAAACTGGTTGCTTCCCAAGTTCAAATAGATGAGGGCGGGCAAGCGGGCAAAACTATCGGGCAACTCCTCCAGTAAGTTGCCTCCCAAATCCAAGCGCTGCAGTTTTGGACAAGCCAACGTTTCGGGCAATTCGCGGATGTTGTTGATGCTCAATTCCAATTCTTCGAGCGCGGCATGCGCCGTCAAAAAATTAGGAAAAACAGTCAAACGGCAGCGCGCCGCATTAAAAAAACGGAGTAGAGACAACGCTTCTACAATTGTCCAATCGATGCTTTGGAAGCTGTTGCTAAACAAATTCAAATGTTGCAACTGCGTCAACGCTCTCAACACTTCAGGCAACTGCGCCAGCTCATTTCTACCCAAATCCAGCCATTCCAACTGCTGGAGTTGTGCAAAACTATCAGGCAACTGCACCAGCGCATTCTGATTCAAGTCCAAGACCCTCAACTGTCGGCAAGCGCCCAACGCTTCGGGCAACTGCGTCAACGCATTGCCCCCTAAATAAAGCTCTTCAATCTGAGTGCAATACCCAATGGCAGGGGAAAGTTCTTTCCAATTTCCGTAGGTCATCCGCAGGATCTTCAAGTTGGGCAGTTGACCAACATGGTATAGAAATTCCTGTGGCAAGTCCTTAGGAAAGAGGAGTTCGGTTAGGGAGAGTACTGCCGCTAGCACCGCCGCTATGTCCCATTCAAACCGTTGTTCCACCAAGTTCATTGGTTCGCTGCAAAGCGGCCCATACAACAACAAAGCGCTGTCCAGAAAAGCAGGGCGTTTTAGATGAGGATTGTTTTTAAGTAAAGTTAACCCCAAACGCACGTTTTTTGGATCAGCCGAGCAGAGCAGTTGGTGGAGTTTTTCTTGCGCCATATTGAAAAAGTATCGTGTGCTGTTGGGTGTAGGTGTAGATAAGGAGCAAACGCATTTGCTCCTTATCTACACCTACTAAGGTTTTTTGGCAGAAGAAGCATTGGGGTCGTATTTGACACTCGCGCGTGTACCCGTAGGGCAAATGTACGTTGTACATTTGACAAAGCGATCCGCGCTAGCGGCATGCAGGCATTTAAACTAAGGTTTTTTGGCAGAAGAAGCATTGGGGTCGTATTTGACATATATATTAATCCAAATAGCCCGCGCCAACCGTGCCACAACAGGCACAATCACAACACCCCCAGCAATAGCCGCCGCAAAACTCTGGTTGACCGTCAGATCAAACACAAAAAGAAAAAGCACCATCGCCGAAAGCATGTAGGCAGAACTCAGACCATAGCCGATATACATAGCCCCCCAATAAAAACCAGGCTCCATCTCGAAATGTTGCCCACATTTGGGACATCGGTCGTGCATGTTGTAAATTCCCTGCATTTCTACCAGAGAAGTTTTATAGAGGTCGCCCTCGTGGCAACGCGGACATTTAAAGCGAAAAATACTGTATAATTTAGAACCTTTGCCTAGCATAGTTT
>CAYUZF010000184.1:0-8659 GCA_964449615.1 uncultured Aureispira sp. | reverse complement strand
AAAATTAGAGGGTGAAAAGATGGCTATTTTTGCAACCACGCCAGGTAACCACCTTGTAAATTTGTTACATTTTCAAAACCTTTGCGCGAGAGTAATAAACAAGCTTGCTCGCTGCGTTTACCGCTTCTACAATAAACATAATACGATTTGTGCGGGTCTAATTTCATAATTTGCTGTTCAAAATCAGCCGCCAAAAAATCCAGCGCTAGCATACCATCTAAATGCCCTTCAGCCACTTCTTCGGGAGTGCGGACATCTAATAACATCGCTTCAGAGTCTTCTTGGTAAGCGTTTTCAAAGTTTTGAATGTTCATTTGTTTGTATAACATAATCGTGTGCTTGTTTGGTCTGATAAAAATAAGCTATTTATAAATAAGGAACCAGTACGCGCAATAAATTGCCTTAAAACCGACAGGTCGAAGCAAAATAGTACAAGTTTTTTTCTTAAAAAAGGGAATGCTTTAAGAACCGTAGTACTCCCCAGCCGCGATGAGTTCAGCTTTGGATACGATGCCGTTCCAATCTGGCGAATACACCAAAATACCTTGTTCCAAATCTTGAGTATATTTTTTAATAAACGCCTCAAAAGAAGGCGCGACAACAACGCGTTCAGGGTGGTCGTGCCACATGCGAATGACCTGACCAACTTGCCCCGCATCCGTTGGATTTAAATCTAAGCATAAGTGGTTGCCCGCGCCATCATAGGTAAAAGGCACCCAATAAGGACTCCACCAAACGGGTTGAATAGCTGCATCGACGTTCTCTTTCATGTCTTTATCATCAAAGGTGTTTTTTTGCAATAAACCATCCCAAATTGCCCATTCTTTTTTGATGCGCCCTACCCCCAGCAACTCTTCGCCATAGAACAAATACGGTTGGTCGGGGAATTGGCCATCGTGTTGTCGATAAAATGCCTTGAAGGATTCTGGTAAGCGATGGCCTCCTATTAACGTCTCCAAACTAGACAAAGAAGCCTCTGTAGCGCCCGTCTGTAAAGCTGCTACCAATTCAGGACTGCTTTGAGTCATCCATTGTTCTACTTTGCTCCAATAGTTTTGCATTGCAATAAAATTGATTTTGAAAATACCGAACGTACAAATAGTAGTTGAATAATAAAACCGCTTTCATAAAGTTCAACGCTGCGTTTAGAAGTTGTGTTATTTAGAAAACGATAGGTGAATTTCTGCCCGTCGATCCAATTCGTGGCGCAAGCCACCGTGCCGTTCGCCGTAGGCGGTTTGTTGCAGGCGGGCAGCGGCAATACCTTGACTCCTCAGATAATTGTACACGGCCGCTGCTCGTTCTTTGGATAAGCGCTGGTTGACAGCAGTACTACCCGTAGGGCTGGCATAGCCCTTCACCCAAAAATTAACCGTCGGGTAATTTTGTAAATACGCCACCAAACTCGTTAGGTTCTCCTGTGCTTGCAAACTCAATTTAGAGCGACCCACATCAAAATAAATCTTAGTAACATAACTTGGATTTTCTCGGTTCAGAAACTCTTGTAAAGTCCCAGAAATGGCCTCGCGCTCATTTTGAATATTGCGCAGTTGTTGCCGCAAGTCCTCAATAAGCCGCTGTTGCTCGGCTACTCTTGGGTCGGGCTCTGCCAGCACAACCGTGTCGGTCGTAGCAGGAGGTAGGGCAATGCGCTCGGCCTCCAACGTTTCTAGTTGCAACCGCAAAGCCGTTTCTCGCTCCATCAGTTGATCCAGCGCACGACGGTTTTCGCCGTCGTTGGTAGGCAATGGAACAGGCAACACGGCAGGCGTTGTAGAAGGGGCATTGTTGGACTGTTGCAATTGCTGACGCAAAGCGGCAAGCTCTTCTTGTTGGCGTTGCAAATCGGCGTTGAGGGCATTCCAGCGCGTTCGGTCATAGCTGCCAGCATCCTGGTTGGGGGCAGGATTATTTTTTTGGAGTAGAGCTTGGCGCAACGCCTGTAATTCTTGTTGCTGTTGCTCCAATTGGCGTTGCAAGCTCTGCAGCTGTGCTTCATCAAGTGTGTTGGTCGTGTTTGCTTCGTTGGCTGTCGGAACAGCGACGTTAGGCACCGTAACTTGACGAATGCGGACGCTGTCGGAACGCACTGGGGTAGCATTGGCAGACAAGGCAGCAGCTTTTGCGCGCTCCTGTGCTATTTGATTTTGTAAGGCTTGTAGTTGCAATTCATATTGATAACGCGTTTGTTGTTCTTTTAATGTTTGTTTGAAACGCTCCCGCTCGGCCTCCATTTTGTAACGGTACTGCTGAAGTAAGCGCAGCGAATCGGGGGGCAACGGCTGCAACTCCACCGTGGCAGGCGTAACGGCCACAGGCGTTCCCAGTTGGGTGCTGTCTGGCTGGCTGGCCAAATTGGAAGGGGGAGATACTTGTTGGATCGAATCCTCTAACAAGCGCTCTACTAGAGGCGGCTCTATGCGCTGTTCGGTAACCAGTGTAGTGGGAACCACGTCTGTTTCTTTTTCCAAAGCATAGGCCATCCAAGCTGGTGTTGGATTATCGCGTTGGTATTGCGTTTCAAAAAGACTGTCCAATACTTCCTCTTCCACATCTAGTAAAACATTGGTATAAAAAGCACTGTCCAACTCGTTGGGCAAGTAATCCAGCTCTGTCGGTGGGGCAGGGACAATACTACTGCGGTCGGTATTGGAGGGCAACACAGGTTGCCCGCTCTGGTAACCGCTGTCGATGGTGGTTTCTGTTACCGTAGTGGTGGTTACTTTTGTTACCTTAATGACCCGCTGGGTGTCTACTCTACTGGTTCTGTTTGGTAATGAACTTTTTTTTTCGGCAACGGGTGTATTTTGCTCGGCAGTTGTTGCCGCGGTCTCATCCGAAGCCTCCCGCTCATAACTGCGCATACCTAAACTAGGGGTATAAATCATAGAAGTACGAACAGGATGGGTGTTCTGTCCAAAACTATAATGCACAGAGATCAAGCCCTGCCCAAACCAATCGGTATTGCCAGGGGAGTTGCCGCGGGGTGCTGTTTGGTTGTTGGGATTAGAAGCATAAGCTTGGAAGCTGTTGTCATAGGTGTCAGGGTAGTCGCTAGCCACGTCGTCCAAGTAATCCGTGCCCGTATAACGCAACAGGGCTTCTCCGTGGATGTAGATGCGATCAGTTACCCGTACTTTAAACCCAAATCCAAACACCACTGCCCAAGTTAGTTGACTGTAATCGGTTCCCTCTGTCCGCAACTCCGCTAAGTTCGTCTCATAGACATAATCGCGTTCAATAATATTGGCCGAACTGGCATTGGGATCGCTCTGCGATAAATCGCGGATGGTACGGTCTTGCCAATAGTAGTAACGGTCACCGTTGGCGTCCAATAAATCCCCTTTGGGCGTAAAGTGCATCAAGCCCCCCCCAATCAATACATAGGGCGAGACAGCAGCGCGCGCTCCAAAAATTTTACCATTGTCAAAATAAAATACCCCGACCAAACTCCCATCGACAACATCGGTCTGCACGTTGAGCGAACGCTCATAATCAATATTGCTTTCATAACGGCGGTCTCTGCCTTTAAATTGACTTTTCAAAGCCGTCAAACGCAACGCAAAACTACGGGTAAAATGCCGCTCTAACGAAAGGCCATAGGTCAAAAAGTTCAACCCATTTAGCGGCTCGCTAAAATGCTGCGGAATATCCCAAAATCGCTCGTTGATATCGCCGTGGTAGTAGCTCAAACCGCCGTGTAGACCGATTTTCCAGCTGTATTGATGTTGTTGAGCTTTTGCGGTGACTGTTGTTAGAAGGCAAAAAATTAAGGTGAGTCTTATCATAATCATGGAACAATTGGCTATAAAAGGAACATCCATTTAGGTAAAGCGCCCGCAAGCGCTAACAGGGACTAAAACAATAAGTCGATACCAGTCGGGAGTCTCCTTTTATGAGGGTGACGAAATAGAGATGGCTACTGTTTTATAAGGTGAATGTGGAGCAAAACGGGAAAATAGTACTGCTCTTTCAAAAATTATTTATTTGCTAAAATCCAACCATACATCAATTTGCGCGCTGACGCCAATAAACGGACGAATAAAGACGCGGCGTTCAATACCCGAAAGCTGTCCCGCGGTGGCTGCATCTTCCAAAAAGGTCGCCCCTGCATTGAGGTGGACAAAGCGAAACAGTTTATAGCTCGCTCCCACATAAGTAGGCCGTTTAAAAATAGGGCCGCTTACACGGCTGTTGTTTGCCCCTTCAAAATCTAAAATAAAGACGCCAAAGGTCACCGATAGATTATTGAGGAACTTGCCATTGCTGGGGCGTTGGCTCAACGGGAAGGCAAAACCCGCATAAGGAGATGCGCCTAAACTCAAATTCTGAGTCGTACCGCTCAAATAAGCGCCTCCAAAACCCGCCTGAATGGCCACGGTGCGTTTGCCTTTTTCGGTGCTGTAATTGTCTATGTAGCGGCTGTCTACCATTTTATACCAATCCAAACTAAGGTATTGATCCAATTCAGTACCAATCATTGCCCGCAACTCATCCAACAATTTATTGCGGTACGCAACTTTAGCCTGGTCGCCTTCTTTCTCTTGGTACAAGGCCTTGCCTTTGCGCAAACTGGCCGTACGAATTTGTTGCAATTTGAGTTGAATCAAATCCGAAAAACCATCAAAAGTAATATCCGTACGGTTGCGATAGAGGTTGAGCCCTTTGTAAACAATCTTGTTGAGACTGCGCATAATCTGTCGCTCATTCTGCTCCAGACTCAAGCTGTTTTTATTGACCGTGATGGCTTGTTCTAAGTACAACATCAAATAATCTTTGAGAATGCTGTCCAACGCCACGCGTTCTAGGTCGTTGATACGGGCGTAGTATTTAATTTTAAAATCGTACTCTGCACTGCTCTTCAATCTAAAATTGACGGGCAATTGAAAGGTGTTTTGCTTAGAATCTGCGGTGCGTTTCCACTGGTTGGTATAAAGCGGAAGCCGCCCTTCTTTTCCCTTTTGATCAAAAATATCCAGCTCCACAATAGCCGTAGAAGAGCGAACCTGCCCTTGAATCATAAGGTGGGATTCGGCGGGCAAAGGTTGATTTTCTCCAAAAACAACTTTTTCACGATCAAAAGTAACGGCTTTGTATTGTGCCGTTGTAGAAATAGCCAAGAACAGACAAGCAACAAAGCATACAATAGTAAGAGTAAAGTGTTGATTCATAAGGTGGTGTGTTAGACGATAAGTAGTGTGTAAGAAACGGGTAGACGGGATACATATAAGGATGACTATTAAACATTTGTTAAGAATAAAAGTTCCTCGCTACTGCATTTTAATAAAAATTATCTACTTATAAAACAAACTCGACATAAATGAGGACGAGAGGAAGTTATCGCAGCTTATTTTTTGACTTATTTTGTTGGGACGTTTCGCATATCCTTTGAACAACTGTCTATTGGCCGTTGTATATTGTCTACTTATTAAACAATCTAAAGCCGCTTAGAAATGGATCAGATTAAGGAATTTTTGGCTCCCTACTGGGCCAATGAATGGCTACAACGCTTAGTCGCTCTAATACTGGCGTTGGTAGTGTTGTTGAGTATACTGAATTTTGTGAGAAAGCGCATTCTCAAACACACCACCGATACCGACGACCGCTACCGCGTGCTAAAAGTCACTACCATCATACGCTACGCGTTGATTCTGATTGTTTTTCTATTCGTTTTCAACGATAAACTAGGCAACATAGGCGTAACACTGGGCGTAGCGAGTGCGGGCATTGCCTTCGCTTTACAAGAAGTGATTGTAAGCGTAGCGGGTTGGCTCAACATCATCACTAGCCAGCAAGTTAAAGTTGGGCAGCGGGTTAAAATTGGGGAGATCACAGGCGACATCATCGACATTGGCATCATGAAAACGACCGTCATGGAGATTGGCGGTTGGGTAGACGGCGATTTGTACAACGGACGCATCACAGAAATTTCCAACAATTTTGTCTTTAGTACCCCTATACAAAACTACTCCGAACATTATCCTTTTTTGTGGGATGAAATTTCGGTTCCTATTCGAACCGATAGTGATTTTAAAGAAGCGCGCCGTAAATTTGTGGAGATTGTAGAAGATATCTGTGGCGACTACGCCGAGGCGTCGGTGGATACTTGGGCAGCCATGCAAGGGCGTTTTATGCTGGAAAATGCCAGTGTAAAACCATCGGTTACTCTGCGGTTTGACGAAAATTGGATCACCTTCACGCTGCGTTATGTGGTGGATTACGAACGCCGCCGCAGCACCAAAGATAAGTTGTACACCCGCATTTTAGAAGAAATTCGTTACAACCCCGACATCATCATGATCGCATCCGTATCCATGGAAGTCACCAACATCGTCAAAGAACCGTAGGGGCGTATCGCATACGCCCCTACAAAGGAATATCAGGTTTTTCTTCTTCTACAGTAGGCGCGATCCAGCGCGTGTATCCCACCGAAACCCCATTGGCCTTGCTAATGGCTTTTTGTTTGCGGCTTTTATCGTAAACCATCGCAATAGTCATGATAATACTGGTAGCCATAATAATAAAGAGCAAGATGCCAGGCTCAAAGGTGTCCACAGCAATTTCTTCAGGAATAGTCGAAAACAGTAAGATCGTAATCAAACCACGCGGCGCGACAAACAACTGCGGAATAATATCCTGGCCAATAGCCAAGCGCAGCAACACAAAACGAATGGCATAAATGGAGAGTAAAATTAGTGCGCTAATGATCGCTACACTAGGATTGAGAATAGAGCTGATAGAAATCGTTAAACCAAAAATAACGAAGAAAAATGTCCGTACCACAAAGGCCGTTTCTATCGTGATGACGTGCAAATCTCCATAAATATGTTCCGCTTTTTCCAGCTCCAGCCATTGACTCAAGCGCCCTCTAAAAAACAACTGCATGTTGCCGATGATAAGGCCGAAAATCAAAATAATAATCAAAGAAGACAAGTGCATCTTCTTACCAATCGCATACAGCAACAACAACACAGAAATCAATAAAAATAATTTGGCATGGCTACTGATGCGCTGAAAAACAAAAATTAACAAATAACTTGCAATAAACGATACCGCAATGGTCAAGCCCACATTACCCGCAAAACCCACCAACCCCGAACCGTGTCCAGCGGCTTCTATTTCTGCCGTTAAAAAATAAAACAGCATAATGCCCATGATATCCGAAAACGTACTTTCATAAATGTGAAATTCCCGCTTGTTCTCACTCATGGCCGTCACACTCGGAATAATAATCGCACTGGACAAAATCGAGAGCGGCGTAGCATAAATCCAAGCAATTTGCGTGGTCATGCCCTCTACATAATACTCCAGAATAATCGCCGCTACCCAAGTAGACAGCAGCAGACCAACCAACGCCACCCCAAAAGCCTTGAGAATCGGCCAGAGCTTTTCCCGCTTCAGCTTTAAATCCAACGCTGCCTCCAAAACGATCATAATCAAACCCACAATACCCAAAATTTCCAAAATGGAAGTGAAATCTATTTCATCCAACTCTAAAGCATCCATTCCCAACTTCAAACCAATGCCCAATAAAATGAGCATCAACACCGAAGGAATGTTGGTCTTTCTAGAAATCTCTCCAAAAAAGAACGATAAAATAATCACCAAAGAAGCAATGATGATGATATTGTAAGAGCTAAAAATTTCCATGATCTAGATAAAAAAGTAAAAAAATAGTAGAAGCGGATCGCATCCGCCCACCCCATTTAATGCGAAAACTGACAGCGATAGCCCCAGCCCTCAATAAGCTGCAACAACTCGCTGCGGTGGTTGCCTTTGCGAATTAGCACCCGAATACGAAACACTTGATCCGTTTCGCTCTTAATCAAAATAGGCTTGTAGCCATTGTCCAAATACGGTACGCCCATCAACTGGAAAAGCAAGTCTTGGGCATTGGTTGATTGCTCTTCGGGCACGCTGATATTGAGGTCACAATATTCCTCCATGTTGCTGTCGGTCACAATACTAAAGCCTCCTGTTTGCAGCTGTTTATAATTAAAATACTGCATGCCGTTGTTGGTATTGACATAAATACCCAAGCGGTTCATGTGGTTGATGACGCCCTTTGTATCGCCGATTATAATCCGCTTGCCCGTTCCAAAATCTCGATCAAAACACAACAAGCGTCCAATGAGATAATTCCGTATCAGCGGGAAAGTGATAAGCACCAAAAAGAATACAATCAAACCATCCCAGAAAGGATTGAGCAAAATAAACAAGCTCGACATAACCACTACAAAAAACAGCTCGTAGAGCAGCATTACTTGGCGCAACGAATTTTTCCAGCGGTCTTCGGCCCTAAAGGTAAGCGACAAACGCGGAATTATTTGCTGTTGTACAGCTATGAGCAGGGCGTAAAACAGCCCACCAGCCAACAATATCACAAAAAAGAAAGTCCACGTCACAGCATGATCGCCCATAAGGTGAACCGTTTGATAATCATTCATTCAACAACTGTTTTAAATCGTTGACAATAGTAGTTTCTATTTCCATAAAGCCATCCAACTGGCGGCGCAAAACGCCCACCGTAAGCAAACGGCGAATCACCGTTGCATAACGCACTTCAAAAGGCTTGGCACCGAGCAGATGGCGAATCAAATACTCATTGGCACGCTTATGCCGCAGCAACAAACCCAAAATCAACGAAGAATCATCGTTG
>CAYUZF010000183.1:10124-10578 GCA_964449615.1 uncultured Aureispira sp. | reverse complement strand
TACACGGTACCAAGTTTGGGTACGGTAGAAGAAACCAACCCAACCACGTACTTTTAAGGTATCGCCAGAACTGTCCTCGTCGTCCATCCAGAACGTACACGTATAGATTTTACCTTTTTTGGGGTCCATGATCTTACCACCTGCCCATTTGTCGCTTTCTTTCTCCATGTCCCAAATCATTTTCAAACCGTGCATCGTTTGGCCTTTTCCGTGTTCAGCAGGACATTTCGTACACTTGATGTCTGCAAAGCTTTTCTCACCACTGTCTTTCAAGGTCTGCTTATCTAGCAACTGTACAATTTTTGCTTCGTACTTGTTTCCTGATTTGTAAATTTCAACGTGTGACTTGACGCGACCCGTCTCATCATCTACTGTTTTCCAAACACCGAGGGCGGTCTTACCATTTACAGAAGTTTGCGCGTAGCTGTTCGCAGCCAACATAAAGAAACAAGCA
>CAYUZF010000183.1:3863-10039 GCA_964449615.1 uncultured Aureispira sp. | reverse complement strand
AGTTTGTTCAATTTTTAGTGATGAGTAGAATGTGAATCTAAGTGTTTGCCCACAGCATAAAAACAGCTTTATTGGGCGGGCGTCTTTGCTGATAGCCAAACGACTATAGGTTTGCAAAGATAATCTAGGATTGGGCTATTTCAAATTCTTTGCCAGAATTGTAAGCATTCCGATAAACAATGTGCGTCAACAATGTTTTTTTTACATTACTTTTATATTAAGAAAGCATAAAGCCCTTCTTAATCCTTCTTTTTATTTTTAAAAAGTGCTTTGTAAATTTCGTCTACTTGTTTGACCATATCGGGAACGCGGCGCAGGGCAAACAGCTCGCGGTATTTGGTTCGGGACTCTCCCGCTGGGATGCCCGTGTATTGCTTGTTGTTGCCTCCAGGTATAGATTTGGCGACTCCAGCTTTGGCCAGCAGGGTAGCTCCTTCTCCAATCACCAACGACTTAGAGATGCCTACCTGCCCATAGATGGTCACGTTGTCTTGTACAATGGTTTTGCCTGCAATGCCCACCTGCGCAGCTAGCAAACAATGCTTACCAATACAAACGCCGTGTCCAATGTGTACTAGGTTATCAATCTTGGTTCCTTCGCCGATTACAGTATCGCCAGAAACGCCTTTGTCAATGGTACAGCCCGCGCCAATTTCTACGTCGTTTTCTATCACTACGCGGCCTATAGAGTGCCATCGGTTGTACTTGCCATCGGGTTGTTTGCTCATGTAGAACGCATCGTTGCCAATAGAAGTATTGGCGTGAATAATTACATTGTCACCAATTTCAGTGTGGTCTAAAATAACGGTATTGGCGCGAATCAGACAGTTGTCGCCGATGGTGACGTAATTGCCCACCACTACATTGGGTTCTATAAGGGTATTGTTACCAATAACAGCGGTATCGCTGATGGCTTTGGTGAGTGGCTCGGGCGGACTAAAATGCAGCGCCAATTTATTGTAAGCTTCAAATGGTTTTTCTACCAACAACAGTGCTTTGCCTTCTGGGCATTCCACTTCCTCGTTCATTATAATGGCTGTTGCCAGCGAATAAATAGCTTGATTGTAGTATTTTTTGTTGTCTACAAAGATTAAGCTGCCTTTAACGACTTTGTGAATCTCGCTTAAGTGCAAGACTTTTATATGCTCATCGCCTACAATCTTAGCGTCAATTAGCGCAGCGATTTCAGAGATGGCAACGGGTGTATCAAATTTCATAATACTGTTCGGTTAATACTTAGGACGTGTTTCAACAACCTGTTTACAGGATACGGGGAGTAGGTTCTGGCATCAAAAAAAGTCTGTTTAATACATTAGCAGACTTGGAAAAGGGGGCGGTTCCAATCGTTGGAAAACGTCTTACAGAGCTTCGGCGTTGATCCAATGTTTGGACTCAACAAACTACAAACTATTAGCAACTCTACCAAACTTTTTGGCAACTTGGGAAGACGTTGTCAAAGAATTTTTATCCTTAAATTAGCCCTTTCTCCTATTCAAAACACGAGATTGGGGATAGGGGAACAGGTGTTTTTGTTCGTCTATTAGGTATGGTCAGGGTGCGCTGTGACTTGGTCAAGCATTTAAAAAATAACATTTTACAGAAATTCAAGCGCATTTGTGTACCTTCGCATCGAATAGCGACAAAAGCTAATCTCCAGCAACTCAAATCAATTGACAACGAAGCTAGTAGCTACTTATTAAATGGTTTGAGTTGGTTGTGGAAGTGCTTTTTTTGCGCGGGCTGTATCTGTTTTTTTTTTGAGAACAGTCGAGAGGAATTGTTTGGAATCGGTAGGGCGCATTCTTGAATCAGGGAGCCTCTCCTAGTTGGTTCCATCATTTTCTAATTTAAGATACAACACATCACTCATCAATCAGGATTTAGTTTTTATGAAACTTCTAAACAACAAAGTTGCCCTCATTACTGGCGGTTCTAGAGGAATTGGCGCTACGATGGTCAAAATTTTCGCCGAACACGGCGCTCACGTTGCGTTCACTTACCGCTCTTCTGAGGCGCGTGCGCAGAAAATTGCCGAAGAGGCCAGCGCCCACGGTACGACGGTCAAAGCGTATGCGTCGGATGCCGCTTCTTTTGAGGAAACTCAAACCTTGGTCAATGCCGTTTTAAAAGAATTCGGGAAAATTGACGTTCTGATCAACAACGCGGGCATTACACGCGATAATCTTTTGATGCGTATGAGCGAGAGCAATTGGGATGAGGTGATGAGCAACAACCTCAAGTCGGTGTTCAATTTTACCAAATGTATCATGCGCCCTATGCTGAAAGCTAGAACGGGTTCTATTATCAATATTTCTTCTATTGTTGGTCTTAAAGGCAATGCAGGACAAGCCAACTACGCGGCTTCTAAGGCGGGTATGATTGGTTTCACCCAGTCTATTGCTCAGGAAGTAGGCTCCCGCAACATTCGTTGCAACGCCATTGCACCTGGCTTTATCGCTACGGAAATGACCGAGGAATTGGACGAAAAATTGAAAGCGCAAATGATTCAGGCCACGGCGCTCAAACGCTTCGGTAATACAGAAGAAATTGCCAACGTGGCCGTCTTTTTGGCCTCGGATTTGTCGAGCTACATCACTGGGCAGACGCTCAACACAAGTGGAGGCATGTAGTTTTGACCCATCGAACACCTAGTATCAGGAATTCGCTCAATAATCTAGGTGTTCGGTGGATTTATTTTTATAGGATGGTTATGTATTTTTGCAGCCATTTTTTGGCTTTTTTGGCATCCAGAAATAATTTGGTTGGTTCTGTTGTTCTTCCTCTTGCTACTTGTAGGTACACATTGCCTACCAATCGAGCGGCAAAGGATTCTACCAACATAGCACAGGCCAACAAGTTAGGGCGCTCTTTTTGATAAAATTCTAGTACTTCTCTACTCTGGTGTACAGGTGGGGTATACAACAGCAGCGCACTAGGCCGAAGACTGGCCAAATGTGTCAACATACGCATGTTCTCGCGCGCAGTATCAAGCGTATCGGGTTGATCCCAATCCGATTTAAATTTCATTTCTATGAGTCCGCTAGGATAGGCGTATAATTCTAGGGAAGCAGTTTGATAAAGCTGGGGGGTATGGTTGTACATGATCTAATTCAGGAGTTTATTACTGATAATTATAGTGTTACAAAATAACTGTCCCCTTTGTTCTACAAAATCTAGTTTACTTTTGCATTTTTTTATAAGATCATTTCTTTCATAGCCTTCCGATGCTTCTTATTCATCAAGCCGCAACAAACCTGCCGCTGCTAGCCGCTCTTCTACGGGCACTGTTAAGAATCCATATTTGTATAAGTCGTGTACATCTCGGAGCAAAATGGCTTGTGTAGATTGCGCTTCTATTTCTACCGCTTGCCCCAATACGCCTAATAATAAATCCTCCATTTCAAAGGCGCTCATCTGTGGCCCCAAACCTAGCTGTTCTTCCGTGCTTTGCGCGCGGTTGTAAGCCATGATGGTTGACAAATGTGCTGTTGTCATATAGAGTGCGTCGGCTTGGTGGCTGTACAGCCATTCATCGCTTAGGCTGGTGCCCTTCAATGTAGGATGTATGGCCCAGACAAATTCGTTCCAGCCTTGTTGGCTGAAACGTTCTTGCTGGTAAATACCCGTATGCACGCCGTTTTTGCGTTGGTGTATAAAGCCACCATTGACCTCTTGGTCGTCAAAAGATCCCCGCAATACATTTTTGGGGATGTCGTACCAATCGTCCGAGAAATAGGCAATCATTTTTACGCCTTCTTCGGTGAGGCCCAAAGCATCGGCCCATTGTTCCAAATTGCTGCTTTCGGTACCAGGCAAGGCTTTTTGTCCGTATGCCTCTGTACGACGGCTGGCGTCGACCATAGGGCAAACAATGCGTTTGGCAGCGTCCATGTTTTGCGTTTGAAGCGCAGCGGCACGCGCTTGTCGGTAGTCCAGCGTTACTTCTTGATAACCCTGTTGGTTGGTATGGGTATGGCGGTTGGGGGTGGTCATGTTGGTGTTTTTTTTTGGTGATTGTATAATTAATTGAGAGACAGAATTTGCGCCTAGCCAGTCGCTTATCGCTCGTTTCTATCAATAGTTCTTTTCTACGGTGACTTTTAAATTACTTCTATAATTTCGTCTAAAAAAGTAGTGCCTTTGAAGGCGCTAGTATCATTGTATAGTGTCAAAGCGTAGAACCGTGTAGCCACTAGCACAGTTTTTAGCAGTTTGGTCGCTTTAAACGTTATCAAATTCTACAACTTCCCCACCCGATCAAACAATACCAAACTACCTGCTACCGCTACATTCAAGGACTGTTCGCCTGGCAACACGACCAAATCGTGGCATTTATTTTTCAACACATTGGGCAGGCCGTTGTTTTCGGAGCCGAGTAAGTACAGTGCTCTGGGAGGGTGGGTATATTGGTAGATAGACGTGGCTTGTGGGTCTTGCTCTACGCCTACGATTTTACAACTATAAGGCACTGTATCTATAAAAGCATCTAGAGTTTTGTATTGAAACAACGGAATTTTTGACCACACCTTAAGCACATCCGAAGCTTGTTTTTTATACTTGGCGTCTATTATAAAAACAAAACTTGCCCCAAATACGTAAGCCGTGCGCCACAAAGCGCCTAAATTTTCTTCGGTCTTTGGTTGATAGATTCCAATGCCAAAATAGCGTTCTTCTTGGCTGTCCCACTTTTTCTTCATACGTATTACTTAAACGGTTGTCGCTTCGTCCACAATCGCCTGTGTAGCGGCGTCCAGCATCTGGTAAACTTGTTCGAACCCGTCGTCACTCCAGTAAGGATCAGGTACAGCGATGTTCCGCTCAGGCTGCACCGCATTCATAATCAACTTAACTTTGGAAGCCTGTGCATCATTGGTACACAACTCCATTACGTTGTTGTAATTCTCACTATCCATTACATACAATACATCAAAATCGTCCAAATCTTGGACTTGAAGCGGGCGCGAGCGTTGTGCACTGATGTCCAAATGATGGTTTTGAGCAACCGCAATAGAGCGCTCATCGGGTGGGTTGCCTTCGTGGTAACCACTCGTACCCGCCGAATCAACTTCCCAATCCAAGCCTGCGTAGCCTATTTTTTTTCTCAATAGGCCTTCGGCCAAAGGGGAGCGGCAGATGTTGCCCAAACAAATCATTAGAATGCGCATGCTGTAGTGATTTTGTAGGTTAATTTTTTCGATTGCCCAACTTAAAGCCAATGCCAATTTTAATGGGTAGATCCAACGTTGCATTAATAACGCTATACTCGGCGTAAGCAGGATTGTGGCTAAAACGCGCCCCTAAGGAAAACGTTGCAAAAAAGGCCTTAGACGATTTCCATTCTAAGCCTGTTCCCAACTCTGCCCCCCACACCAACAAACTTTTCTGGATGTACAACGCGCTGCCCAGTTGCCCGTGTGCAAAGGCCGAAGCTCGCCACGGCCCTTGTTGCCAATAGGGGTAATCGTAGCCCAGTTGCACAGCGACTTGGTGCCCCCAGTTGATGATGCGGTACTCTAAGCCCCCTGACAGACGCCCTTTTTCCAGCGCATGTTGGTAAGCCAATTCAAACCCTCCACCATTGTAAAAATACTCCGCACCGCTGTTGTTGGCCATTCCCAAAAACCCCAACCCGCGCACCGAAACGTATTGTGCTTGCGCGGTTTGGTACGTACAGCATACCGCTAAACTCATAAGTAGTAAAAACGTTCGCATAAATTTGTTTTTTGAAATACTTACCATTGATTCGCTTGTAAAAACGCCAACATAAACGCGTTGATTTCATCGTGCTGTTGGCTTCGGCTGATCGTAGCGGTCCCATCGCTTTCCTGACTGCCATAACTGCCAAATTGCGCGTGGTTCCCTCCTATAATTTCGTAATAAATGGTTTTCCCTGCGGTACTGCTGTTGGGAAAGCTGGCCAAGTCTTGCACCTCCATCGGCTCAGGCAAGTTGGCTTTGTTTTCTTCAACATCCGTTTTGAGCGTCAAGCCATCTTTCTCGGCACTCAGCGATAAAACGGCTCCCTCCCAGTCGGGAATTGCGCCGCCTTCTCCAGGAAAGGACGCCCACAGAAACAAGCCTGCGTAGGCTTCGGGTTCGATCCGCACATCGTAAGCCGCAACCACACCGCCCAAAGAATGGCCGCCAACAACCCAGCGCTTTACGTCCAATTCTTC
>CAYUZF010000183.1:2884-3853 GCA_964449615.1 uncultured Aureispira sp. | reverse complement strand
GCTAAATTTCCAGTTGCTTTAATGATTAAGACGGGGTAGCCCGCAGCCGCCAATTCCTGCAAGGGTTGTATATAGGCATGTGGGTCTACTAAGCCTCCTGGATAAAAAATAATCCCCGTTTGTTTGGTGCCGCTGTTGTTTTTTGGAGTTAGCTGAATGTAGTTGGCGCTTTCTCGCTGGTCTACTGCAGGGTTCTGGTTCAAGTCTTCTGGCAGTGCAGAACAAGCCACCAAGCAGTAGCTGGCTAAGCCCAATATGCCCAGCATCCAATTCTTTATCATACTGTTCTTTTTTATTAGAATTGGAATAGGAACAGCCCTAACTACAGAAGGTTGTACTAGGGCTGGTGTTTTTGACAAGCGTTTTTTCCAGTTGGTTCGTGCTTATTTTCGTTTGCACGCGTGGGTTTATTAAAAAGAGCATATACTTACTCCCCAATGCTCAATTCCCCAGGCGTATACATCAAATCAATGTATATTGGTAAGTGGTCGCTGAATCCGCCAATAAAGCGCGGTCCTGCATAGGTGCGGTAGGGTTGCAAGCCCAGAAACTTGGTGTCCTCTTCTAAGAGAAAACGCGCCGCAAAAATATGCGCCCCGTCTCTAGTTGCGCGCAGGGCATTCGGACGGCGCTCGTTGAGCAAAGGCTCCGAAATAATAATGTGGTCTAGCGTACCCCAGTGGCCCTGGTATTTGTGAGAACCCAATTGCCAATTTTTACCCAATCCTTCCATATAATTAAACAAATCTCCTTTTTGAACTTCGCCGCGGTTGCCTTTGGCGCGCAGGGTTTCGGTGAGGCTGATGTTGTAGGCGTGGTCGTTCATATCGCCCATAACTACCGCTTTTAGATTGGGTTGTTGTTGGTAAAGTTCGTCGATGCGCGCCCGCACCAGCGAGGCCACGTAGACGCGCTTGGGTTCGCTTTTGGCTTGTCCGCCCCAACGCGATGGCCAGTGGTTGACAAATA
>CAYUZF010000183.1:1730-2874 GCA_964449615.1 uncultured Aureispira sp. | reverse complement strand
GTCCCAATACCTGTCCCTGTACGTGCAAAACATCGCGTGTGCGCAAGGTAGAATCGAAGGGAAAATCAACGCGAATGGCCTCGTGGCTGAGGTATTTAAATTTGCTCGGGCGGTAAATGAAGCCCACGTCAATGCCGCGGCGATCGGGCGATTCTTCGTGTACCACCTCATAGCCGTATTGGCGCAAAGGCGTTTTATTAATCAAATCTTCCAACACCTTTTTGTGTTCCAATTCGCAAAAGCCAATGACTGCGGGCGGCTCCCAACCTCCGAGTGCCATGACTACTTTATAGATGTTGTTTAGTTTTTGCTGGTAACGGTAAAAGCTCCAGCGTTTCAAGCCATCTTTGGTAAAATCGTCGTCCCGCGTCAAACTGTCGTCTTCTGGCCAAAATAAATTCTCCGCATTGTAAAACGCCACCCGAATGCCGTTGTTGTTGCGCGGTGCCGTACTGTGGTCGGACAGCCCCAACGACAAATGTTGCTCGGCCAAATTCAATTGCTCGGCAGCGATTTTGCTCGTGTCTTGCGCCTGCACAAGCGCGGTATTTCCTATTATTACAATCCAACAAAAAAATAAAATCCGCATAAAAAGTCGTCTAATGGCCTATATAACCCTTCAATAAGCCCGTAAATAAAAGATTTTACGCTAATTTGGTAACAAAATCATACCAGCTGCGTAAGTTATCAAGGATTTGATGATTTAAGTGCCTTACAAAGGCGCTCTTTCATCGGTTTTAAAAATACTTGATTTTGACGACAACTAGCCTCCGTTTGGAATTAAATTGTTGTTAAGCACTTAGCGACGGTTTTTAGGACCGCTTTTTCACTTATGAACATTCAGAACAAGCAGACGCATTTACGCAAGCGTTGGGAATTGGTAGAATACGATGTTACAGAGGCAAGCAGCTTGCAAAAACAATTGGGGATACACCCTGTGTTTTGTCAGCTCTTGGTGCAACGCGGCATTACTACTTTTGAACAAGCCAAACATTTTTTTAGACCGCAGCTTTCCCATTTGCACGACCCTTTTTTGATGCTGGGCATGGAACACGCCGTACAGCGCATTGGGCAAGCCTTGGTCAAAAAAGAAAAAATTCTAAAATTTAATATTGGATTCTAATTTCAGACAAAAAAATTAATA
>CAYUZF010000183.1:0-1720 GCA_964449615.1 uncultured Aureispira sp. | reverse complement strand
CTAATCTACGGCGATTACGATGTAGACGGCACTACTGCGGTGGCGTTGGTCTACCGCTTTTTGTCGCGCTACCACGAGCAGGTAACGTTTTACTTGCCCAATCGCTATACCGAAGGCTACGGCGTTTCTCTGCGCGGAGTTGATCATGCGGTAGAGCAGGGCTGTGGCCTAATGATTGCCTTAGATTGCGGGATCAAGGCGCACGATGCCTTGGCGTATGCCCAAGAAAAAGGCATTGATGTAGTAGTCTGCGACCACCACCTGCCCGACGCTACCCTGCCTCCTGCCTACGCTATTCTCAACCCCAAACAAGCGGACTGCCCGTATCCCTACAAAGAATTGAGCGGCTGCGCTATTGGTTTTAAACTCATAGAGGCGTTTGCCCAATTTTACAATTTAGATTTTGAAGAAGAAGTGCGGCCGTTTTTGGATTTGGTGGTGGTGAGCCTAGCGAGTGATTACGTAGCTCTGACAGGCGAAAACCGTGTACTGGCGCATTTTGGTTTACAACAACTCAACACACAACCTTCGGCGGGTTTGGAAGCGCTGATGCAGGCACTGGGTAAAATAAAGGATTACAATGTGCGGGACATTGTGTTCGGCATCGCGCCGCATATCAATGCCGCAGGCCGCTTGGAGGATGCGCAGCTGGCCGTACAGTTGTTAATCGCTGCCGATGCTAGCAGTGCAGACCAATACGCCGAAGAATTGTTGCGCCTCAACGAAAAACGCCGCTACATTGAGCGCGGCATTGTTCAACAAGTGCAGCAGCAAGTACAACAAAACATTGCTTTTGCAGAACAAAGAGCCTTGCTGTTGTACCACCCCGATTGGCACCAGGGCGTTTTGGGCATCGTCGCGGCCAAAATGGTCGAGCAATACAACAAACCTTGTGTCGTACTGACCAAGGCCAATGGGCGCTTGGTAGGCTCGGCGCGTTCGGCAGGTAATTTTAACATGCATGCAGCTATTGAGCAGTGTGCGGATTTGTTAATTCATTTTGGGGGGCATCCGTTCGCAGCGGGTTTGGCGCTTAAGGAAAGCAACTGGGAGGCGTTCAAAGCGCGGTTTGAAACATTGGCGCAAGCACAGATTACAGCAACAGCGGCCTTGCCCGTGCAGCCCATCGACGCCTATTTGCCCTTGTCTATTATCAATGCGTCGTTCTGGCAATTGCTGCGGCAGTTTGCCCCTTTTGGCCCGAAAAACATGCGGCCAGTTTTTGCATCGCAACAAGTAACCGATACGGGTTATTCTAAATTACTCAACCACAAACATCTCAAATTGGTCTTGCAACAACCAGGAAGCGCCCCTGTCGAAGGTATTGCTTTTCGACAAGCGCAGCACTTCGAAGCACTAAAGGCCAAAAAACCTTTTGAATTGTGTTATGTAGTGGATGAAAATCATTTTAAAGGACGCACGAAGTTGCAACTGGTGGTGAAGGACATGCGGTTTCGGGGGTAGGGGCCTTTCATAATTGGTATACAGTTAAAATTAAGACGTGCGTTCTAAGAATTCGGCCTCTAGGCTTTTTTTGCGGACTTTGAGATGGTGTAAAATTTGGCCTTGTTCGTACAACCATTGATTGAGCTGGGCAGCACTGAAATCGGGCGCTAGGGTCAATTCCAAGAACGGCAATTCTTCGCGCAAGCTGGTTACGGCATTCAACCCCGATAGCGCTGCTTTTAAACTGGGCAAATCAGCGGCAGCGACCTCCACA
>CAYUZF010000182.1:4661-10613 GCA_964449615.1 uncultured Aureispira sp. | reverse complement strand
CGATCTTAGAGGAATGGGGCTTTCATACGTCCCGCCTCGATGCGCAGCTGATCACCAGCGAAGCACAGCGACGCGCTCGCGTAGATGCGGCCTTCGAAACGGCTCAATATGTCAAACCCCTAATTATATCGGCTACAAAAGTACTTTAAACTGAGCATTAGCATGAAAGAAGCAATAAATTACGCCATTCTTGGCAGTCTTATTTTTTACTTGTTGTTCCTCAACCACTGCAACCAGGAACACCGCGCGCCACCTGATCCACAAGCACGGGATACCACTATAACAATCGACACGACCTCACCACCGCCGATTGTGATCCACCTGCCCCGCCAAGTAATACCCGAACCTATGGTGATCTATATTGACAGCAGCGCGCAGCGAGTAGAGCAAGGCACCCCCGAAGTAGTAAAGGCCGCCAACCTCTACCAAGACAGCATAAAAGACGAGAATCTAACGCTGTATTACAATAGCACCATAGACGGACAATTGCTTGCCCAAACAATGAGCTACCAGTTACACGTGCCGCGCACCATCACAAAACGTATAGAAATACCTAAACCCTACCCTATTCCAGCCGCACAACTGCTCTTAAAAAGCAGTTTAGGCTTGGATCGTACAGGCGTAAAAACCTGGAGTGTAGGGCTTCAATTCATAAGCAAACAGGGGCTTTCAATTGGCTACAACTACGGCCTTTTACAACAGCGGCACGAGGTAAGTTTAGGCTATCCGCTTTGGCGTGCCAGACAGTAAGTTGCTGCCCCAAAATAAATAAAGGCCAGTTTTTGTGTAGCACATAGCACAAAAACTGGCCTTCTATTTTGACAAATAAACAAAACCCAATGGAACAGGAAAATAACAACCAACCAAAATACTACGCGACCCACCACGCCTGCCAGCGGGCAAAGGAACGCTTAAACTGGACGCCAAAGACACTAAATCGGATGTTGCCGCGCATCTTTACTCAAGGGCTTTGTATAGAGAACACGAAAGGAACGCTAAGACGGTACTTAAGCAACCGCCTGAAAGATGCCCCTGAAGGCACCAAACTAAGAGTTTACGGGGAGTATCTGTATATATTTCGGGAACACGGATTGATAACCTTGTTTCCACTCCACAGCGATCTCAAGAACTACATTCAAAAAAACAAGCAGTGACACCCCCTACCACTATTGGTACAACCAACCCTATTTGGTTAAAATAGCCTGGACTTTTTTGCCCCTAACTGACCGACGCGGAAATACAAGCGGAAATACCACCAAAAAGGAAGCCGCTAAACCTTACCATACCCTTTGACAACCAGATAATTACAAAAGTTGGTAAAAAAATATTTCCGCACATATTTCCGCACATATTTCCGCCCTAATTTCTCAACAAGCAACTTAAAAACTTGATTTTCACCCCCTATTCCCGCGATATTTGTACCACTAGAAAACAAGTAGCGAAAGCGAAAAAAGCAAGTAAAACAATGGCACTACCCAATGGCGTACAACTTACCGAATGGCAACTTTTCCCTGAAAAATCAGAGCATAGAGCCAACGTATATTTCTACGTTGACACTGCGACAGGAATTGGTGTTTTTGTGGGAGTGCTGTTGCTATTGGTTATTTACAAACGACTTTTGACCTGATGAACATCAAAGAACGACTAATTACTTGGTTGTGTAGTGGTTTGGCGGTTTGGATGCAGCTAGCAGAACCAGCCGACCTACCGACACTTATCCAGCGCACAGAGGAAGCGCTCAACATGTACGAACAGGCTCGTTTTGATAGCCTGTGCGTCACTTTAGAGCTAAACAGTATCGTGCGCACCATTGGCGTTTTAGGGTCGTTGCTGGTGTTGCTCTTGGTCAATTGGGGTATTATCCTTCATCGTACCACGGCCACCCGTGCGTTCTGTGCTGCGGTCTTACACAAGTTTACACCCAAAAGGTTAAAGCAAGGGTTTGCTCGGCTCAATGCGCTACGGCGTAGACTTTGGGCGAAAACTTGCCAATGGGTACGTCAGTCAGTTGATCGCTTGGATGCGCTACGACGTAGACTTTGGGCGAGCGCTTGCCGCCATGCTACAAAATTTATCAAACAATTTTTTAAGCTTAAATAACATTTCATGAGAGCAACATGCCAAAAACCAAAAGAACGTTACGCCGCTACGGGTAAACTGCGCGTAATGTACGAGCAGATTGGAGACACCACCTTTATTCACAACAAATTCCATGTGGACCCTCAAGGGGTGGTTTATCGGTCGCAACAATACGACTCAACGCCAAAATCAGAGGAAGTCATCGAACAGTGGGAACGAGAGGGGAAAGCTATTGTCTTGCGCTACACGGACAATTTAATGGGCGCAGGTTCGCACCAATCAGACAACGGCGACAATCCATTTTTCAACTACGGCATTACAGCCAAGCACGATGGAGGTGGAGAAGGGGAAACCACCGCAATTGGTCTTGTACGTATTGGTATTATTAAAGGCTACTACGCCTTTATTGATGCTCAATTGTCGGAAAAAGTTACCATTTCAGGCGACAACAACGACAGCGCAGTAGTTGCCTTTGGTGACATGTTGAAAGGAGGCGCACGCTTCAAAGTAACCGAAATTGTTTGGACGGGTAGCGACGATGCTTCGTTTAAGCTCAAACCTAATTGGGTTGTCACTACTCCAAATGGCGAAGAAAAGAAACTCCCGCTTACTTATCCTAGTAAAGACCCAAGCGCACAAACTCCGAATGTTAGAAGCATGAAGGGGCAAGAATTGCAGGGTATGGTTTTTACAGGCAACGAGCACTTACTCGTACCAATTCCTGAGGGCACCAGCATGCAAATGGAGATCAAAGGCCACTGGATACGCCGTCCCTAAGCGGTAGTAACATTGTAGACCAACACGACTAAGCCGCCCCACTATTTGAGCCTATTGGGTAGTGGGGCGTTTTCTTTCAATTTGTAACGCTTTATTATTATGGCTGGGCTAGGCTTAAACTTTGACAACATAGACTTAGACCTTGATAGATTACTGTCAGGAAACAACCTTGCGATAGGTCACGGGACTATTGGACTAAACAGCGAAGACGCCGCCAAACTAGCGATAGGGGTAGCACAAGCGCAACAAAATACCGTTTACCAGCAAGAGCAGCAAGAGCGCCAAGACCGAGAACGGCGCTTACTGATTGCCGCAGGCTCTAGCATAGCCATAGGGCTATTCTTATTGTCTATTTATTTAATATCGCTAAAAATCAACCGCTAATGTCATTAGATACCACACAAGAGAAACAACTATCCCCTACTGCAATGCAAACGGGTAGTCTACCAAACAACACGGTTCAGAATCAAACCCTGACACCACCCAACACCACAACGACGACGACAACGACCAGTACGCCGCCAAATGACCAGGACACGGCAAAGCCCGACGCTCCAGCACAAGACAAGGAAGCACCTAAAAAGGATGCGCCTACAGAACGAGAACAGGCACTCATAAAAAACGCCTACCAAAAAGGTCGAGCAGATGCCAGCCCATGCGATACAATTTGCACGAGTAATCGTCTAGCGGGTACCGCGTTCAATTGGGGCTTAGTACTGTTTGTTGTTGTGTTGTGCGTGACCATGTTGCGTGCGCCTGAAAAAGCAAAAACGGCCTAATTACTCCGTAGAGCACTATTTTTTTTTGACCAACAAAATAAAACGGTTATGCCAGAAGACAATAACGGAATGGGGCCGCCAGCAGGCGCAGAAACACAACAAGACCCCACAGGAAACGGCCAAAACAACCAAAATCAGCAAGGTGGCAACTTCGTAGACGGCGCCAACGCCGTTGCAGGAGGCATTGGCGCCGTCGCTGATTTGGTAGGAAATATTATGGGCAATGGAGGCAACAACAGCGGCGGGAATGCCAACAACACGCCTCCCCCAAATACCAACCAAGTACAGCCCTCCAATACAAACAACAACCAGGGCAACAACACGAACACCGACAAAAAGCCAATTTCCCCTCTAGTTTGGGGAGGCGGAGGGGTCGCGTTGTTGCTTGTTTTTCTAATCATTTACAACACGGGCAAAGGCAATGGAGGCAAACAAACCAACTAAAAAGAAAGGTCTCTCCACAGGAGTAATTGTGCTTTTAGTAGTGCTTTTGTTGGGTGTGGGTGTGGGCGTATACCTATGGACAGGGCAACAAGCTCAAGACGATCCAGGCGGTGGCGGTGACGACGGTGACGACGAAAGCAGCCAAGAACGCGAAAGCAATAGCAGCCAATACCAACAATCAAAAAGGGGCAGGCAACTCGTAAGTCTGACGCCAGAACAAATTGCGTTGCTAATATCCAACGAAGGCCCCCGAGAAAATGAGGATGAAGAGGGCGGAAGTCCTGAAAATCCGCTCTATTACAAAAGTATCAAGGCGCAGCAAATCATTAAAGAGCAAGCGGCAAAGATGCAACAGCACAACGAAACCGCCAACTTTATCAGAGGTAAATACAATATAGGTTTTGGTATGATGACGCCCTATAGCAATACCATGCAAGGCGCTATCTACGACCTTTTTAAAGTCTTAAATGTATTTGGTGGCGCAGACCCTGAAAACATCGCGGAACCCTGGTTCTATTTTCCTGTTGTGGGCATTTATCAACCTGGAGGCAAAGAAAAGCGCGAAGAATTGCGGGAATTCATTGACGCAGGCTGGGAAAAGCTCAACCTCACCGCTTTGCGCGATTCTAAATCGCCCTGGTGGTTGGCGAGTTATGAACTTAACTTGCTTACAGGTACCGATAAATACACGGTACCCAAGCCCCACGCGTTTTGGGTTGGTCATCATTCAGAGGAACGCGAGTTCTTTAAGCGTATGAACAACTATTATGACATCAAAAAAGAACATCTAATAGAGAAGTTTGTCAATCGGGACAATACCTCAAAGGATGTTTGGATTACCCACCCCAAAGCCCGCGCGGCCTACTGTGCGGACAGATTGTGGAAATGGGCAAAAACGTGGGATGCGGAAGGTGATCGCTATGATCGGATGACGGAATGGGAGGCTTTTAAATGGTTGGGCAGTCCAAGAGACGGCGAAACCGAGCCGCGCTGGTACTTCACCTACACCAACCCCGACACGGGGATTGATGAGAGCGAAAGCCCCGAAAACCCCTACCTTGATGGTATTACCCACGATGAACGCAATGGCAACAAGAACGACAAAATGGACGACAACTAAAACAACCAATGGCAAAACTAAAGCAAGCACAATTCGACGAAAAATATTTATGGATGGGCGGCGGATTACTGGCCGTGGTGTTGGTAATATATGTAATGGGCCGCCAAGCGGGCAAAGAAGCCAACGACGACCCAACAGACGCCAACCCCAACGTGAACGCCATCACCGTTCAGACAGAGAACAAGAGCATTGAGTGGAACCCCAGCGCATTGATCAAGCAAATTCACACTACTTACACGGTCAATTGGATAACTGGCCGTGGAAAGGTAACCAAAGATATTGCGGATCTGCAAGACATTCAACTCCGCCACTTAGCACAAGGATACTTGGAAACCTACGGTACTACCTTGCGTAAGGTGTTGAACTCGGTTACTTGGTCGGGCGACAGCTTCTCCTGGAACATGATTATCCGCCGAATGGATGCGCTAGAAATTCCCTAGTGCATCCGCCACACTCCATAAGACGCAACAACATTTTTTTTAAATCTATTTAAGACCGTTACCAATGAGCGATAATACAAACACCCCTGCCAAGAAAAAGAAGGCAAACAACCTCGATTATAAAAAAATATTACTCGGATTATTGCTACTGTCGTTAGCTGGTGGGGCGGGTTGGCTCTACCAACAAAACAAGAAAATCCAAGCAGCACTGGAAACAGAAAAAGACAAAAATACGTCTAATTATAGTGTTATGGATGCCCCAAATGCATCCACCCCACAAAATACCGTAGACACTGCACCACAAGATTTCTCC
>CAYUZF010000182.1:0-4571 GCA_964449615.1 uncultured Aureispira sp. | reverse complement strand
CTTATTACTATGGCAGCAACAAAACAAAATAAAAAGGCGGGCGCGGCCTTGGCCGTGTTCCTCCTTTTACTAGCAGGCGCATATTTTACGCGGGATCAGTGGATGGAGTTGATACCAGGACTTTCCGAAGATGCCGACAAAGCCCCTAAAGGAACGGGTGCCAATACAGGCAGTACCACAACACCCACACCGACCACCACAGCGCCCAGCGTCAGCAATACCACAACCTTACAAAGAGGCAGCAGCAACCAACAGGTGGAGACTCTGCAAAAACTCATTAACCAAGTACTAAAGGCCAAATTTCCGACAGAATCAGCAATTGGAGTAGACGGTATTTTTGGTAATGAGACAGAGACCGCCCTAAAGAAGCTCACTGGCAAGACGAGTACTTCCGTCAAAGCATTTGAGGAATTGTTCAAAGGAGTGCTAACAGGTCAAGAAACACAGGGCCCCTATTATCCGCCAGGCTTTGGTAGCCCTTATTTGGGCGGAAGCTGGCATCCAGGTTTAAAAAATTAAATGCTTATGCCATTACCACTTATACCATTACTAGTCGGGGCAGGCGGCACCGCCGCCGTGGGCTGGTGGTGGAGCAGCGATAGCTCCGAGGATCAGAAACCCACGTTTGCGGGGGAACTGTGGGCAACCATCCAGCCGTTTGTATGGCTGCTCCTTGTTGTTTTGTTTGTTCGTTGGGCTTGGAAAAAAGGTACCATCGAAGGCAGAACGAAGAACAAAGGCAGTACCTGACCACCTTTTAATTTACCAATATGAAGCATAGCACATTAATTACTATACTAGCGTTGTTATCCGTAGGAATAAGCATTACCACAGCTTATTTTAATATTGCCAACGCTCACAAAATGAACCAATGAGCAAAAACACAAAAATAGTACTGTTCTTTGTGCTGCTACTAGCAGCGGGTGGCGGATTGTGGTGTCAGCAACACCAAGAAAGCCGCAAACCTAGCATTGTGTTGAGTAATGCCAACCATCAAGACAAGACGGTAAAGTTTAAAATGAGTTACGAGGGGCAACAAGTAGAGGGTGTAGCTTATAAAGGGCATGTATATCTCAAGCAAAAAGGCGAAACGGCCTTTATGTATGGACCGGTCCTAAAAACGGGAACTGTTTCGCCAGGCATTGCCTATCAAAACAACAGTACGCTCCGCTTTAGCATCATGACCATACAAGGTGATTTGATGGACGAGAAAACATTTACCTTCAATGCCTAAATCTATCGACAAAAAAACGGCGGTTGGGGTCGCAGTGTTGGCGCTGCTTATCTTTGGGTGGGCGCTCTACCAACAACAGCAAAAAAAGCCTACTGTTGTTGATATGCGCGGCCAATTGGACAAAGATCATAGCGTCCAGCTGGCCACGCGGGAGTTGTCGCAAATACGAGCGCTGGCCATTCACCACACTGCAGGCGGGCCGATGTCCTTGCAATACTACACGCAATTGCACATTTCTAAAGGATTTGGTGCCATTGCATACGGGGAAATTATATTTCCTGATGGCGTTGTTTACGTACTACACGACCCAACAACAGTGAGCAATCACAATACGAACAAGACCCACAACACGAACACGTATGGCATTTGTCTCGTTGGCAACTTTGAAAAAACGGAACCAACCGCTGCTCAATTGAAAGCACTACACGGACGGATCAATTACTGGCGTAAACGCCTGCCTAATCAAGTTGAGGTAAGGGGACACAGAGAATTTAAAGCGACCAGTTGCCCAGGTGAAAATCTAACGAAGCATTTACAAGCATACCAATTACGCGCATAAAATGATACGAACAAGAGTATACAGACAATTGCCCAAAGATGGCAAACCAGGCAAGACGAACTTGACCTATTACCAAAAAAAACGCGGTATCTACTTCATTTATGAGAACAGGAAGTTGATTTATATCGGTTCGAGCGCTTCGAATTTATACAAGACGATTATGCGCCATTTTCAGCAATGGGACGATAGCCGCCAAATAAAGCGTATCAGCTACCGCGATCAACTCGGCAGGAAGTCTTATAGTGTAGAAATAACACTATACCCCCGAAAAGCAGCGGATAAGATCACAGCTGAAGAGTACCGCCTGATAAGAAAGCACCGCCCACGTGACAACAAACTGGACGTATATTGCGATATGACAGGCAATAACTGCGAAAGCAAGCTACTACGAGCAACAGAGGCAGTCACTCCAAAGCAGCAGAAAAAAAAGAAGGCTGCGACGCCCAAACCCAAAAGTTGGGACATTCTCGACGACGAAGTCCCATTCTAACTAATTTTAGAATCAATAAAAACGCTACATCATGGCAGTAATGAACAAAAAAACAATCTACGACCAAAACCCTCAATTTGACAAGAAAGGTAAAGTCGTACAAAACGGCGTTAGTAATCTTGATGGTTTTCAAGGAGTAAAGGGTGTCTATCGAATTTTTGAGCGAGACAAACTGGTATATGTTGGCTATAGTCTAAAAGACCTAAAAGGGGCTATACAATCGCTCATTTTAAAAGAGTACCGCTCTAAAATTGGCCGCTACAAATTGGAATACATCGCTGAACCTTGCAATGACATGACGTGCGAAAACGTCAAGAAGAAAGCCGCCAGAATGATTAAGAAGCACCAGCCACGCGACAACCAGTAACCCCTATCCTACACTACATTTTAATGCTATGCCTAAGCAACAACAGTTTATAAACTCATCAAAGAAGACGTTAAAAAAGTACGGTACTGCGATAGGGGTAGCGCTGTTGTTGCTTATATACATAAACTACCGAAAAAGACAGAAAGCAGCCCAAACGCAGAAGCAACAAGCCGAGCAATACGTGGCCGCCTGTGCCGCATCTGTTGGTAAGCTGAACGCAACACAACAAGACAGCATCCGACTAATTGCTGAAGTATTTGCCGAAGAGGGAGACGGCGACCAGAACAAACTGGCGTATATTTTCGCTACTGCTTGGCATGAAGCAAGTTTTATACCCAAGGAAGAGCGCAGAGCAGGAACCAACCAACCAAAGTTAAGAGCCACCCAAGACCGCTATTGGGGAACAGGTTATTACGGACGCGGCTTTGTCCAAATGACATGGGCAAGCAACTACGAAGAAATGTCCGAACTTCTTGGTGTGGACTTCTTGAATAAACCTGAGTTGGCACTAGTCCCCCACCACGCCGCCCGCCTATTGGTATTGGGTATGTTGGGAGGCCATTATGGTACCCGCCTAGACAAACACATCAACGAACAAAAAATTGATTTCTATAATGCAAGACGCACCGTTAACGGATTAGACAAAGCCGCAACGATTGCCACAACTGCAAGAAAAATCCTAGATCACTTAAATCAAGCATGAGCAGACCAATACAAAAGTATCAAGAAACAGAAATAGTTTTATACTATCAGGATTGCCTCGAAGGCGTACAACAATTGGCCGCGAATACGGTAGACGTTGTTATTACAGATCCGCCTTATGGCTGCGGTACTACCATCAACGGTAAAGGCATCACCCCTGACGATATGCGTAACCTAGCTCCTTTCTATGAAATGTTGTTTCGGGAGTGGGCGCGAGTGTTAAAACCTGATGGGGAGGTATATATGTTCCTAGATTGGCGTTCTATCTCATTTTTCTATCCGATTCTATCCCGTTTCATGGACATTAAGAACTTAATAACTTGGGATAAAAAGTCAGGACCAGGCAACCGCTACAGCTTTCGCACGGAATTTATGCTATATGGAATCGGTACCCAACACAAGCAAAGTAAGAAAGGTACCAACCTTTGGAGATCGCCTTGTTTTTGTTCAGGCGCGAAAAAAGAAGACGGCAACAAAGTACATCCCACACAGAAGCCAACTCGCCTAATTCGCCACGCATTGTATCAAGCACTCAAAGAAAAAAAAGGGGTGGTATTAGATTGCTTCGCAGGATCAGCGAGCGTCGGCGTTGCTTGCAAACAACTTGGCCACAAATACATTGGTTTTGAGTTCAACCCCGATTTTTATAAAACAGCGGTTGAACGCTTACAAAACACCCAATTTGTATCGGGAATAAGTACCGATTTAGAACCAGCTTAACAACAAATTTTATTTGGTGTAGCGTTAGAAAGCCCGTAATGATTCACGGGCTTTTCTTGTTTTATGGAGTGCGTATCCACGCCTGGAGCAGCTCTTCCGTTCCGAACATTTTCAACAACTTAGATTTCTTAACCGTAACCAGCGCCTCCTGCGGTTGTTCTTCTGTCAAGCTAGGGAAATTTCGTTGTAGATTGACCAAATCACTGACGCCGAGTTGGCGCAAATATTTGTCGACTTCATCCAAGGAATGGTGGCGGAGTTGTATTTGTAGTTCTTTCAAGCTCACCCCCGCTAACACGGCCGCCACGGCTCCCGTATGTTTCCAAGAATATACGTTGTATTCTTTGGTGTTGAATGCTACTTTTTTGAGCAGTAGCCGATGGCGCCGCCCCAACGTATTCTTACCAATTGGGGTGAATAGGGTTTGACCAGGGAAAATAAATTCCGCAGGATTCCGTCCAGCAACGCAATTCGTCACCACCTCAAGAAAAGCGTCAGG
>CAYUZF010000181.1:7955-10621 GCA_964449615.1 uncultured Aureispira sp. | reverse complement strand
AGAAACAAAAAAAGCGCCCCGAATAAATTCAGAACGCTTTACCTGTACTAGCAGTGTATATTTTTTCTTAGAACTTTCTTAAATCTAAACCAAAATTATAGCGAAGCGCCTCCTCTCAACTGCCCGCGTAAAGCCGTAGAGTTGCGCTCTTGTCCTACAAATTGGTAAGTAGCAACAGCACCACAGCCCAACAAATCTTCTACTTGTTTGCAGATCAAATTCTCGGCGTAAAACAGGTGCTCGGATTGTGGAAACTTCGGTCTATATTCAGAGGAATGAGATAAGTTTTTTGCATGGCGCAATGCTTTTACAGCAGGGCGCAACGCCGTCAAATGCGCCTGTTTGGCAGTGGGGTTGATTGTTTTTTTAGAGCGGTTGCTCATGTACTGACTGAGTTGTGCCCAGTGTTGTTGTGCCTCTGGACGCTCGTAGTCTTCGGCTGGGATATTAGTACTAATAAAAGGCACGGCTTCACTCTCGTGCATGTAAAGTGTTCCCACAAAACTAATGCTTTGGTTGCCCTGATAGCGAAACGTATCCAAAGATTCCATTTCATAACTAGAAAAAACCAACGTGCGGGTTTGGTTCTCGTTGTCAATAATTCGGCAGTAAGGCAATTGGCTTTTGAGTTGGTCTAGGGCGGTAGTAGGAAAATCTATATTTGGAGCCACTTGAAGCGATAAAAAATCAACTTCATCTTGTTCCAAATATTGCTGGAGCAAGGGCAAATCACTGTTTTTTTGCATGGTTAAATTGGCTACACGTACGGTAGGTTGTTCCAGAGGTACAGCGTACAGAGCCTGTTGGTTACTGGGCTGGTGTTCTTTCAAAAAAGAACAAACTACAATGCAAGCCATGAAATTGAATAAAATTATTGCGTTGTTGCGCCAAATAAATCCAATGAATCCCGAAACGAGAAAAAATAACATGACTAACAAAGCGTGGTTGGCTAATTGTCCGCCGAGCCAGGTGTTGTTTGGTACGACAGTAGCTAACGTCAAGCCACCGACTACAGCTATTCCAGCTACATTAAAGTAAGGCGAGGAACTAATTTCATTAACATTCATAATGTGATAAGGTACAATTCTGTTGGTGTTGGTTAATGCAAAGATAAATCATTCTACTAAACATAGGGACGATAGAAGGACTATCTTATTGTTAATAAACTACGCGCTCTAGGTTAACCCTAAAATAAAACAAATAAGAGTTGAACAGGGGGTTGGACGCTTATTTCAACAACAAGTCGCCTAATCGGTACAACACTCCTTTTATTTACAGCTGAATTGACGTATCATTGCGACAGGTTTCAAAACTACTACTGGCGAAATTGTTTCGCCAACTTAAACGAAGCAGGCATAATTTTTTTTCTAAAAAAGCTATCTTTACTTTTTAACGCTTCTCTTTTTCAATTTATTATGATTGACTGTGTTCCAAAGTACATCTGAAAACTATGTTGGGCTTACCCAAGTATCATTCCAAATATTGTTGTGGGTTCCAATCAACCTCTTAGAGCAGCGCATCTTTATTTTATTATTTTATAATACTTAGCAAATAAAACAACCAATTAAAGATGGTGATATTTGTTTTTTATTCTTAAAGAATGCCTTTGTGCAAACAGCCCATTATTCTTTTTTAAAAACTGTGCAAAGGTAAGTAAATCTCACTAAACGCAAAACATCTGCACGGCTAAAAAGTTCATTATGAGCGCTTCCGAAAAGGGAAAAATATATTTTGCCTCCGATTTTCACTTGGGGGCTCCAGACGCCACTAGCAGCCGCCTTCGCGAGCAAAAAATACTGCGTTGGCTCTGTCACATCCAGCCCGACGCCAGAGCCATTTATTTGGTCGGAGATATTTTTGATTTTTGGTTTGAATATCAAACGGTTGTCCCTAAAGGAGCGGTGCGTTTGCTGGGCAAATTGGCCCAATTGAGCGATGCTGGAATTGACATTCATTTTTTTGTCGGCAATCACGATTTGTGGATGTTCGATTATTTTCCGCAGGAGTTGGGCATCACGGTACACCACGTGCCCATTCAAATCACACTGGGCAAACGGCGCTTTTTTGTAGGGCACGGCGATGGTTTGGGGCCAGAGGACTACGGGTACAAACGCCTCAAAAAAATATTTACTTCCCCCTTTTGCCAATGGCTGTTTCGGTGGTTGCATCCCGATTGGGGCATTCGCTTAGCGCAATTTTCTTCTAAAACCAGCCGCACCGCCCAACAAGAACCCGAATATTTCTTGGGTGCCGACAAAGAATGGTTGTTGTTGTATGCCGATCGTAAATTGAAACAACACCCCGATTTGGACTATTTTATCTTCGGACACCGCCACCTGCCTTTGGATATTTTATTGAAAAATGGCCACACGCGCTACCTCAATTTGGGAGAATGGTTCGACTCTTGTACTTATGCAGTATACGACGGGGAACAATTGACGTTGAAAGCGTTTGAAAATCCCGAGTTTACACCTTTTACCTATTCCACTGTTTCTAATTCTACGGTATGATTTTGCGCTGCATTTTACTCCTTTTTGTTCTTCCATACACGGTTCTAAGCTATGGACAAGCGCCCTACACATTCAAGTTGGTTGCCCAGGTTCAGCAGCCTGCCCGCTGGATGGAGGTCGACAAAATGCAGCAGTTGTACTTGCTGGTAGGTGAGC
>CAYUZF010000181.1:0-7851 GCA_964449615.1 uncultured Aureispira sp. | reverse complement strand
TACGACGATTATACAACAGTTATTTTTTTGGATAGAACGCTGAGTGAGATACAACGCCACGACCTCTCTGCGCTGGATTTGCCACAAGTGGAAGCACTGGGAACGGCTTCGGACAACAATCTTTGGTTGTTTGACAACAATACGTATACGCTCAAAAAGCTCGATCAAAAGAATGAAGTGCTGGCCGAAAGTCTGGATTTGAACCTCTTGCTCAACGAGCCGCTCAATCCTGTTCGCCTCCTCGAAGCCAACAACCGCGTCTATCTCAACTCCCCCAACTTAGGCCTGCTGGTTTTTGACTTGTTTGGCAATTACATCAAAACCATTCCCCTACTCAACTTGGATTACTTTCAGTATTACGAAGGACAAATTTTCTATACACAAGACAAACAACTCCAAGCTTATCATTTATTGTCTTTCCAGTATAAAAATATTGAATTGCCTGTTTTGGAAGACAACTTAGAACAACTCTGTCTAGCACAAGACCGTTTGTATGCAAAATATCCTTCTAAGATCGAGATCATCCGTGTTCAAAAAAAATAATTAGACATTTTACAGCAAAAAATTTGGAAGTCCGCTTTGCTTTGTTGTATATTTGTGTCGCTTTCAACGGAAAGTGACTGGCTTCTTAGCTCAGTTGGTAGAGCATCGGACTGAAAATCCGTGTGTCGGCAGTTCGAGTCTGCCAGAGGCCACAAAGGCGTTTCGATTTATTCGGAACGCCTTTTTTTGTGTCTCGGCTCCGCTCGACGCACAAAGAAAGTTTGATGTGTAAAAAAACTTGGCGACGGTTGTACGCTTGTGTTGTTGTTTGTTGATAATTGGCAGTCTGGAGGTTGTGGTGGCGTATGCTGCGCGTTGCTGCTAGGAAAGCCTCCAAAGTATACAACGGTGCTAAGTCCAAAACACTATTCCAAGACAGCCGTTTGGGGATTGAGCAACGCCGTGTGAGCGGCATAAACCTAACTTTAAGACCTACAACAGACCTATTCTTGTAATTTTTGTTCTGCGGTTTGCACGCGCAGCAAGACGGCTTTTTCTAACTCTTCTAATATTTTGTAAGTTTGCTTGAAAGAACTAACCGACTCACAAACCAACATTAGATAACGCGTGGATTGTTTGAGAAAGAAGCGGTGGTCGCTGTTTTGCTGAATGTGGCCAAGCAAATGGCCGAAGAAGTCACTGTCAAAAAACGGCGATTTTTGATCGTTGATGAAATAGCAGCGCAACTTCCTGTTTTTGAGCAAAATGCGCTCAAAACCCAGCCCTTTGGCTTTCCAACGAATACGAATGGCTTCAAACAAATTATTGACGGCTTTGGGGATTTTACCAAAACGATCTTCTAGCATCTTTGCAAACTTTTCAATGCCCGCTTCCTCCTCAATTTTGTTCAATTCTTGGTACAGCGACAAACGTTCTTGAATAGACGTCACGTACTCGTCGGGAATCATTAAATCTAGATCCGACTCAATGTTCACATCCTGTACAAATTCGCGTTTTTGCTCCAACTCCTCTTTAAACAAGTCTTTGTAATCCGTTTCTTTGAGTTCTTGAATGGCTTCGTTTAGAATCTTCTGATACGTTTCGTAGCCCATATTCATCACAAAACCGCTTTGCTCTCCCCCCAACAAGTTACCCGCTCCTCGAATGTCCAAATCGCGCATCGCAATGTTGAACCCACTGCCCAACTCAGAAAACTGCTCGATGGTTTGTAGGCGTTTGCGGGCATCGCTGGTCAGCGTAGACAGCGGCGGAGCCAAGAGGTAACAATAGGCTTTTTTATTGGAGCGCCCTACCCGACCGCGCAGCTGGTGCAAATCACTCAACCCAAAATGGTGGGCATTGTTAATAATAATGGTATTGGCGTTGGAAATATCCAAGCCCGTTTCAATAATATTGGTACACACCAACACATCGTAGTAGCCTTTGATAAAGTCCATTAGCGTTTGTTCTAGCGCAGTGGCATCCATTTGTCCATGCGCGACGGCAATGTCCGCCGTTGGACAGAGTTGTCGAATCATAGTCGCCATATCCTGCAAGCTGTTCACGCGGTTGTGTACGTAAAAAACTTGCCCGCCACGTTCCGTTTCGCGGTCAATGGCGTCCTTGATCACATCGCCGCTAAACGTACGCACTTCGGTCTCGATGGGTTGGCGGTTGGGCGGCGCGGTATTGATGACCGATAGGTCGCGCGCTGCCATCAACGAGAACTGCAAGGTTCTAGGAATCGGCGTTGCAGTTAAAGTCAACGTATCTACATTGACCCGCATGTTGCGCAGTTTTTCTTTGGCTCCAACGCCAAATTTTTGTTCCTCATCGACGATTAACAACCCCAGATCATTGAACTTAACCCGTTTGTTAAGAATGGCGTGGGTACCGATGAGAATATCAATTTCGCCCGCTTCTAATCGTTTGTAAATGGCTGTTTTTTCCCGTGCCGTTCTAAAACGATTGATGTACTCTACTTTGACGTCGAATTTTTTTAGGCGGTCGCCAAAAGTGCGGGCATGTTGCAAGGCCAAGATGGTCGTAGGCACCAACACCGCCACTTGTTTGCCCGCTACAATAGCCTTGAAGGCTGCCCGTACCGCAATTTCTGTTTTTCGTATCTTCGTAAATAAAAGAGGCTTCCAACTCGTTTTGCAAATAGCTATCGGGCGGAAACTCAATGCCCTGTGTAGATTTGCGTTTGGCGTAAAGCTTGATTAAATCGAAGGCCAATGCTTTGATTTTGCTTTTGGTTTTGCGCTTGGTGTTGGCCCAAGCGTTGGAACCGAGCTTGTGGATGCTGGGTGCATTGCCGTCTTTGCCTGTGAATTTGGAGATTTTGTGCAGCGACTGAATGCCCACATACAAAATATCGTTGTCTTTGTAAACGAGTTTGACGGCTTCTTGTGCTTTGCCTTTTAATTCTATTTTTTCTAATCCTCCGTAGCGCCCCACCCCGTGGTCAATATGGGTCACATAATCGCCTGGTTTGAGTTCGCTGAGTGCTTTGATTTTGAGCGCGCTGTTTTTGTCAAACCCCTTGCGTAGGTGTGAGCGGTGGTAGCGCTCAAAAATTTGGTGGTCGGTAAAAGCGGCAATTTTTAGCTCGTGATCTAAAAAGCCTTGATAGAGCGCGGTTGGAATGGCCACCCATTGTACTTCTACCTTCATATCCTCAAAAATGCTGTAAAAGCGTTCCAATTGTTTGGGATTTTCGGCAAAGACATAGTTCTGAATACCCTGCTCCGTATTTTTGTCTAAGCTTTCAATAAGGTATTTGAAATTCTTATTAAAGTTGGGTTGGGGCGTTGTTCTGTACACAATGCTCTGTCTAGGCTTGCGCGACGGTTCGTTGCCCAATTCTACGACGGCAAAATTGTTGAGCGCGCCCATAATTTCTCTAGGAAACAAAAAGGCCGCTTCTTTTAACAACAAACTTTCTTCGTGGCGTTCTTTGTGTACAATGGTTTCTATGTTGTCGGTGTCTTCTTTAGATTTCTCAAAGCAGAGCTGCAACTTATCCAAAAGCATGGTGGCATCGGAGAGCCAAATGACAGTTTCGGGAGGCAGTACCTCCAACAGCGCTACTTTTTCTTCGGCCTTGAATTCGGTGTTGACGTTGGGTACAATGGTCACAAAAGCGATGTTGCGGGTCGAGAGTTGTGTAGTGGGGTCGAAGGTGCGAATGCTCTCTACTTCCACATCAAACAATTCTATGCGGTAGGGGTGTTCATTGCCGTAAGAAAAAATATCAATGATGCCCCCGCGAATGGAGAACTGTCCAGGCTCATAGACAAAATCAACGTTCTTAAACCCGTATTCTACCAAAATCTCATTCAAAAAAGGAACATCCAGTTCGGTGCCTACTTTTACTTGTATGGCTGCTTCCCGCAAATTCTTGGGCGCCACTACTTTCTCAAACAGCGCTTCGGGATGCTCTACCAATTTGCTAACCGTTTCGGTGCGCTGCAAAACATTGGTGCGGTCGAGCTTGTCAAAGCCCATCGGGCGGCGGTAAGAATCGGGAAAAAAGAGCGCCTCGCGATTTTTTTCCAGCAGGGCAGTAATGTCGTTTTGCCAATACGCGGCTTCTTCTTTGTCGCTGGCAATAATGAGAAAAGGCGGTTCGGTTTGTCGGCGCAGAGCAGCCACGACAAAAGCGGTTTGCGAACCGATGAGTCCTTTGAGCTGAACGGCGGGGCGCTCCTGTTGCTGTAACGTTTGCACCAGCGTTTGCGTGCGTTGGTCGTTGGAGTATCGTTGTAATAACTGCTGTAAATTCATTCTATTGCTGCCTGTTTGTTATCGAGAAGACCTAAAAAAGCTGGGGAGAAGCCGCCTATCAGCGCGCCACAAAGGTAAGCATTCTGCCTTAAGAATTTAAATAGTTTTAGCGACGAATGGTTGTCAAAATGGGGTATTTTCGGAAGGACGGTAGCTTTTCGGCTTCTGTGAAATAGCACCATTTTTTTCGGGCATCTATTTTAGAAATGCTATTTTTTGCTTACATTAGGCACAGCGTTTAGGCGCTCAATAACTTCCCCCCCGTCCAGTGCATAAAGCAACCTATGCGTTGCTGTGGCTCTCTCTGAATCTTCGCTCTTTCTCCATTAACTTAAATAGTATTATCAACCTTTAAATAAGAATTATGTCAGAGATTATACAAAATGCTAAATCAGCTATCCTTCAATGGAACGCGGCTAGAATGAACGGGCAAGAGGCTAGTATTATGTTTAGTGAAGGTGCCTATTTTGAGATTACTAAAGATAATTACCAAACATGGCAAAACACCATTAACAATCCCGATACAGACAGCATCCATGCCTACATAGGTACAGAAGGATCAACTATAAATGAACAGATTTGCTTCTACTTGGTAGACAGCGTTACGGATTCTTTGGAGGTCGACAACCACACCACTCAGTACGATGACAATTTAAAATATGTAAATTACCAGCCTGCAAAGTTAGAAAATGTTTATTTTAACCAACAGACCTTCAACAACAGCGACCTCAACCCTATCGTAGCGTTCCAGCGCCTCACTCAATGGACGTTGCACCAAAATCAATGGTTCATAAATCAGCAAGCAGAGGGCGCTCCACAAATTTTAGTAATTCCGTTCAAAGACTTGCAAAATCTTTTTGAGGATGGAGCAGAGGTTTTGATCTGCCAACCTGCACTGGCATCTGAAGGGGGCAATGGTCAAGCACCTTACCAAATGGATTTGATTATTTGGGGACAAACCCAAAACGATGGGTTAATGGGCAAAACACCTCAGGATTTGATACAGCCTGTTCCACCTTATTCGGTTTATCCAGAGAGCGACTTTCAATTGCTTATGTACGCTCTGTAAAATAGTATGAACATTCCTCTTCACTTATTGCCTGCTTGGATCACATTAGGCATAGCTGTTTTTATTAGCGGCTATTGGTTCAAGTGGTTAAACGCATATTTCAAATGGTTAACGCTATTTTTGTGGTTGACTGCCGCGGCCAATTTATTTGGTTTATACATAAAGCATACAGGAACTAATTTATCTATTCTTCCTGCTTTAAGCCTAGTAACCTTATTAATTTTTACTAGATTATACATAGGTAATTTCAAACTAAAAAGTGCCGCCCTTTTGACATTAGCTGTATTCTTTGCTGTAATAGTGATAGCATTTGATTTATATTATTCTTATACAGGATTATCAGTTAGGCAGTTTTTCGCATTGGGAACTGTGGCTACTGACTTATGTATAGTTATTTTTTGCTTGTGTTACTACTGGACTATTATCAAGAACGAAGAACCGCTAAATAGAGATCGATGGAACTTAAACAGCGTTTTTCTACTCTATTTTTCGTTGAGTACAATTCTCTTCTTCTCTATTAATTTTCTAGTTAATGAATCGCTAAAGGTAGTAGCGCCCTTCTGGATGCTCAACGCCCTTAGTGCTTCTTTTTTATATTCCTTTCTAGGTTATAGAATTTGGAAAAATGGACAGGCGCGAAGAAAATTAGCGCAGCGGTGAGGAAGTTTTTTTATCTTTCCTCCTCTTTATTAAATTTTAAATTAATATATTGTAATAATACTAAACACATAAACCTATGTCTACTATGTTGGAACAGCCCAGTACGGCCATTCATCAATGGAATGAGCAGCGCAATACAGCCTTAAAAACTAGTGCTTATGTAAGGTATGCCACTCCTGCTGCTAATTTCCAGCTTCTACAACCCGCTATTTAATCCCATTTCTTATTTTTCGCCCACCCAAAAACCTCTTTCCAATGGCAGCTTGGCAAAACCCCGAAAATTTCGCGTTGTGGCTGGCCCTCGTGCTGGGCTTTGTCATGTTGTTGCTGGGCTTTTTTATTTTTTTTACGCGGCTGTATTTTTTGCGGTTGTTGAAAGAGCAAGAGAAGGCACAAGCCGCCCGCGTGGCCTACCAGCAGCAACTGTTGGAAGACAGCATACAAGTGCAGGAGCGGGAGCGCAACCGCATTGCTATGGATTTGCACGATAATTTGATTGCAAAAATCAATATTGCACTGATTAGTTTGCATACAGAGCAACCGATGGAATACACCAGCGATATGTTGCAAGAGAGCATGGTACTGGCGCGGCAGATTTCTCACAATTTGAGTCCGCCACTCTTAGAAGACAGCAGCCTACACGATTTGATGGAAGCGTTTGTGCATCCAATACGGGAGCAACTTGCTGTGCAATTTTCTTATGCCAACAGCAGTAGCGACGCGTTAGAGGACGCTGTAAAATTACAACTGTTTCGCATTTTCCAAGAATTGGTCAACAACGCTATAAAACACGCAGAGGCTACTACCCTTCGATTGCATTTGCATTTGGGCAACCAGTGGATTGGGCTATCGGTGCAGGACGATGGCCGCGGGTTTGTAGTTGAGGAGTTGCAGCGGGGATTGGGCTTTAAAAACATTACCTTACGCAGCGATTTACTGAAAGGCCATTTCAAAGTACACAGCCAGCCCCAACAGGGCAGCTCTTTTTTAATCCTTGTCAACCGTTCCAATTATGTCTAATTCTACCATTCGCTTGGCCATCGTCGACGATGAGCAGTTGATTGTACGGCTTTTAGAAGATTTTTTTACCCGCAGCGAAGGAGCCGAAGTGGTATTCACGGCCTATGCAGGGCAAGAACTCCTTGATTTTGTAACCGAGCAACCCGACCGCATCGAGGTTTTGCTCTTAGACTTGCGCTTGCAAGAGGAAAATGGGGCGGACATTGCTCAAGCCCTTCGCCCAATCAACCCTGCGTTGAATATTATCATAATTTCTTCTTATTACAAAGCATCTTTCATCGGTTATTTGCTCAAAACGGGCGTTAGCGCATTTTTGCCCAAAGGCATTTTGCCCCGTGAGCTGCTGCGCATCATACACATCGTCCACGAAAAGGGCTACTATTTTCTTCCCGAACAAGTGGAAGCCATGCGGGATCAAATTACCCCAAAAGCCCCACAACCCAAATTTGCTTCTCCCGTCCAACTCACCACCCGCGAGCGCGAAATTCTCGCCCTCATTTGCCAACAAAAAACCGCCCGTGAAATCGCCGACCAACTTTTCATTACTAAGCGCACCGTAGAAGGCCACAAGAACAATTTGCTTTCTAAATTGGGCATTAAAAATACCGCAGGGTTGATTATTTACGCCATCAAAGAGGGGCTGATTGATTTGAATAATATTGAAATTAAGTAGAATTTTCGGCTTGTCTCTTAATGGTACTAGTAGATTTGGAGTATTCTCAACAGATAATCCTGTTGTCCATCACTGTTTTCTCTCTCCCCCGCACTAATCTCCACCAAATGGTCATGCGTCAACCCCTCCACGCCTGGCATCCCCTCTGGCGAATTTA
>CAYUZF010000180.1:1154-10704 GCA_964449615.1 uncultured Aureispira sp. | reverse complement strand
GCCCCTGTACCCAAACCGCCTGCTGTGGTTGCCATTCCATACTTTAAGACAGGCGAACGCTGCATTTGTTTAGCCAAAGACACCACCGTACGTACCGCGCCCACCGCAATGGGGTTGCCAATAGACAAGGCGCCTCCGTGTGGATTGACCAAACTAGGCTCCAAAGCCAATTCTTTTATGCCCAACAACACTTGCAGCGCAAAAGACTCGCTGTACTCTACCCAGTCGAGTTGCTGGCTCGACAGTTGAGCGCGCTCCAAAAGCCGCCGACTAGCGGCAACGGCGGCATAGCTCATTCGACTCGGGTGGCAAGCTGCGCTGGCCCAATGGCTGATTCTAGCAAGGGGTTGCAGTTGCTGCTGCTGGACAAAACGCTCAGAAGCCAACAGCAAAACAGCTGCTCCGTCGCCTACACGCGCCGCATTGCCTGCCGTAATATACTGCCCTCCTTTGACAATTGGAGGCATTTTTTGTAACAAAGCAGCAGAAAGCAAGCGGTGTTGCTCATCTTTTGGAGCTACTGGTTGCTCATTCTGAGTAAGCACTGCAATTTCTGACCGCCAAGCGTCTTGCGCTAGAGCGGCTTGATACCGCTGCCGACTTGCTTGCGCATAAGCGTCTTGCGCTGCTCTGGAGATTTGGTATTCTTTGGCCAATAATTCTGCGGTTTCGGCCATAGAACGTTGCAGGTGTGCCAAGCGCGGATTGACAAAGCGCCAACCGATTAGACTATCTACGCGACTTTGATCCACCTTGCTGGTAACCAAAGGGCTGCGGCTCATGCTCTCTACACCGCCTACCAAAAAACAATTGCCTTCGCCCAGAGCCAGTTGGCGCAAACCCACAAAAATGGCTTCCATACTAGAAGAACACAAGCTGTTGACGGTGAGGGCTGTACTTTGAAAGGGCAACCCTGCTAGCAAGCCCGCCATACGCGCTACATTACGGTTGTCTTCGCCTGCTTGATTGGCACAACCCAAGATCATACCATCTACCAAATCAGGAGTTAGGTTTGTCTTTTTTAAGAGTTCTGTGACTACGGCTGCCGCCAAATCGTCGGGCCGCCAAGCTGCCAAAGCGCCGTTGAGTTTGCCGATGGGACTGCGCAGTGCTTCGACAAGGTATATTGTTGATATTTTGTTGTTCATTTGAAGCAAAATATTAATTTTGCGAGCGTTTGAGAACGAATGTACACCAATCCAACCAATACCTACGGGAGGCTTATCAGTGATCTGGTTGTACAACCTTCTATCTAAAAAATTGTAATTCAATTAAGCACCATGGTGCTTCCCCAACTTATTATTCACGCATAAAACATTATCATGGGTCAAATACAACGGGTACAATCTATTTATTTATTAGTAGCAGCCATCACTGCAAGTGCTTTGTTCGGGTTGCCTTTTGCTACGGCTCCTGCTCAACCTGAAGGTATGCTTCAGGATGGTGCCTTTGACATCAACGACCACTATGCATTGCTAGCGTTAACGGCTGTGGTTATTTTGGTTTCTTTTGCAACTATCTTTTTATACAACAATCGAGTGTTGCAACTCAATATGGGTAAACTCAATATTGTCTTGTTGCTGGTTTTAATCAGCGTAGCAGGGTACTTATTTTACACGCTGCCTGTAGCTACCACTTTAGGCTTAGGACTTTTGGTACCTGTTTTAGTGTTTGTATTCACGTTATTGGCAAATAGAAACATTAAAAAAGACGAAAAGCTGGTGCGCTCTGCTGATCGATTGCGGTAGTTAACCTTTTTTTAGAAATTGTTTGAAAAAAGGAGGAAGGACAGTCGAGTTAAGGCTGTTTTTCCTCTTTTTTTTGTCGCCAATCTATTGCCAAACCCAAGCCCAACAAGATAAAATTGGGAATGGCTACAATCCAGTAGTTGGCAACTGTTTCCTTTAAATCGTTCTTGTCCCGCTCGCGAATTTGTGCTTGCAATTCGGGCGAAATATCTCGCATGTCAATTTTAGTAGGCTGTGCATTGGGAAGTTGTGTGTCTCGTATTTCCTTAAATTTATAGGCGATCAAACCCGCGCCCAAAATACCCACTACAGTACAGATGTAGAGCCATTTATTAGAAAAACTAGGACGAACCAATTTGTGAATAAACAAGCCTAAAGCCGCTAAGGTAACCATGTAAAAGGGCAATACGTACACCAACAACTCATTGAGCCGAATGTAGTACACATTTACATCCGTTTGAGCGGCCAATACCCAAGCGTGTAGCAACAGAAAAAAAGTTAAAAAAAAATGCTTCGTTTGCATTCGTTTGTCGTTTTTGTGGTCGGATACGATTCGTAAATCAACAACCGTATAAAAAAAGTCCAGTTCAGCAGACCATTTGAAAAATAATCTTTGGCGAAGTTAGGATTAATCCTTAATTTAATGCTGTAAAAATCACTGTTTTTAGCAATGGTTTAAAACGGTAGTATTTTCTTACTTTAAATGCGCTTCCCATTCGCAGGGAATCCATCAAACAATCCAGCGTGTAGCATGGCAGACAACGGCAACGATCCCAACGAGAACAACGAACAAAACGGAAAGATAAACGCACCTTCTGAACAAAAAAAACAGGGCAATCTTTTCAGTGAATCGTATGCAGATGAAATAGAAAACGGCTTAATTGGAATCAATAATTCGTTTTCAGACCTTTCCAGAGGGATGGGCAATGCCACCGCTGGAAACAACCAGCAAATGGGACCTGAAAACCTAGACAAAGAACTGGCACCGAGAACCAACAGGACTGCAAATTTAACCAAGAATACGTCTGATCTCAGTGGTATGGGAGCAATGGAGGAGCCAAAAGAAGGAGAAGATAAAAAGGAGGCGCCTGAACCAGATATGAACGATTTATCGATCCCAGCAGGTGCTATGGAGAACTCAAAAAAGGAAGATGGGGCACAAGCTGCAGTAGGCAACGACAAAGCGGCTATGGAGGCAAACAACGATGTTCAAGAAACCGCACAAGACCAAGAACAAGACCTGAGTCATGCGGGAGCGAGCGCTCCTAAAGACAGTGGAGCAATGGTAGACAATACGGCAGCAAATTCGAGTATTGTCGCCAAAATAATGGGGGAATACAAGGAAAAAATAGAAACGGTCAAAGAACAGGAACTAAAGGCCAGCCAGGAGGCAGGCGAAGAAAGCAACGACACGCCACCTGCCAGCGATTTGGTCAACAACGAAGAAGATCCTAGGGCTATGGAGGGAGGAGGTACGAATAACAATACTGGAGGAGACGGTGCGGGCATGGACAACCCTTCTGGAAACGATACAGCGGGCAACGAAGAAACCACTGCCAACAACACCGATACCGATACCACCAGCTCCGAAACCGTCGTGGGAGGAACACAAAACCAAGACGCTACCCAAGAGGGTGGCGAAAGCGCTCAAAGTGATGATGCTCTATCGGATTTTGACGTGGTAAGCAGCGAAGAACAACAGCAGTACGACCAGCAAGTACAGCAAAACAATGCCGAGCGGGAACGTGCCAAAAACAAAGGCTTGGACGTGGGAAGAAGCGTCGGGTATGGCGCGAAAATAACAAGTGGAGGAGAAAATGTTGAGGCTTTTGGAAACGACGAAGCGAGTGCCTTACAAGAATTGAATGCTTACCGGGATCAACAAACGGCTGCGGCACAAAACGAAGGTGATGTGTATTATGGTGCTTATGCACAAGGCTACAACGAAGGCATCAACGAAGGGGTTCGATTAAAACGAGAAGCCGATGCTGCACAACGAGAAAAAGCCCTAAATGCCGAACAATCTACCATTGAATTTAAAGTAGGGGCTATTTTGGGAATGGCTTGTGGGGCGGCTGCGGCCAAAGGACAAACCGATATTGATACTTCGTACGACCTACCAAAGGAGGAGGGCGGTGCTGAAAAAGTAGAAATAAAAGGCGCGATGTCTCCCGTGCGCAGCGCCGTAATGAGCGAAAAAAAGACGCCTGACGGCCGCCTAGAAGGAGAATCCTTAGGACGGGCATTTATTCAGCACTACAACATGGCGCAGCAAGAAGCAAGTCGCCAAAAAGCCGCAGGCCCCGAAAAAGATGCCGATTACCAAGCAGGCTACGAGCGCGGGTATACCCTCGGAGGGCAAATCAGTGGAGGGGGCGCAGGTGATGAAGCGCTGCTGAAAGAACGCTCCGAATTGGGCAACAGAGACGAAAATACTCCCAAGCCAGAAAAACAACAAAAAATAGGCTTTGCCGCAGGTTACAACAAAGCTCTATCCGATGCTCAAAAAGCCAAACAGGACGAGCGAAAAAAAGAAATCGAAGACCGCAACAACGACCCTATTTTTATGGCGGGCTTTGCTACAGGAAGTATGCAGGGGTTTCTAAAAGCCATTCTAGCGCCTTCTGGAATTACCGTAGAAGCCGCGCTCAACGATGCAAAGTTGATGCAGGAAGGCGGTATTCCCGAGTTTTTTCCCATTCCCGACGCCATCCGCAACAACCTCAAAGGCGTGTTGGGAACAGGTGGCGATGCCAATGTGCAAACGCTGGTCGCCAAACCCAAGTTCAAACAAGGGCTGTTGATGGGCTTTAACAAAGGCTACATGAATGGGGAACAAAACCGCATGAGCTTTAAAAGAGAACAGTTTAAACTCCATCCTGATTACCAAGAGTCCCTTAAAGTAGTGTATACGGGTAGCGATGGCGAAGGAAGAACAATGGGAGGGCTAAAAGCCATGCTCAAAGCCGAGCGCGATGATCTACAACGTCAAGAAACCCTTTCAGATGACGACCAAGGAAAGTTAGAAACTTACAACAAAACACTAGCTGGACTAGACGCAGAGGTCAGCAAACAAAGCGAGTACTACCAGCGTGGGGTAGTGGTTGAATACAACAAGGCTATTGCGGTAGAAGAGAAGAAAAGAAAAGACAAGGCTATTGCTGCCATTCTTAACGATAAGGAATATGTAGCGGGTAAGGAGCGCGGAGAATTAGTAGGTGCAAAGATATTTGAAACCAAAAACCGACTGAAAGAATACCACCGCAATGGTATTGATGTTTCTAAGAAAAACGCAAAGCTCAACAAGGCGCTTAACAATGCCCGGCTAGAAGCCAAAAAGCAAGGTAATAAATACTTTAGAGGCTATGCACGCGGCTATTCGGATACGCTTAGAGAAAAAGAGAAAAAGGCCAACGAGAGCGATATTGGCAATAAATTGACCGACGAACAAACAGGAAAGGCGGTAGAAGGAATAACAAAGGAGGGAGCAGGAACTTTAAAGTTGGACGACTTCTTTAAATTGATAGGAATCAATAACAGCAACTTTAGCAGCAGGGACTTAGATCGATTAAACGAGGCAGCAGGCGATAAAAATAAAGCGCAAGAAGCCTTTAAACAAGGAGCAGCGCAAGGGTACAATTTATTTTATGAGAATAAGATGGAACCCGACAAGCCTTTTGAGTCTTTGTATACCAAACAGGTAACAGACAAAGCAGGCAGCAATCCCACTGCAACAGAGCGCCTAGCAGAGGCGTACTTTTTTATGCGCGGTTTTGCTTACAATGGCAGCGCATCGTATGGCGCGCCAAAGGGAAAAGGCGATGCCGAATCCTACCGTATAGGTTACGAAGATGCCAAACGAGCAGCAGAAAATGCGGGTTCTGAAGACACGACCACTCCTACTAGGGAAGGATCAGCCAGCAGTAGAGACGCCTATAAAAGCGGTTTTAATGCGGGCAAACGCGCCGAGCAGTATCAGAATTTTAGAAGTAGAATGATGCAGGCTCAACCTGTGGGCACGGTAGCAGGTGTTACCAATACCGACCACACCCAGCATGCCGCTACGCAAAACAGCTTGGCCGATACCAGTGCTTTGGGGGCGCTGAAAGAAAGAGAAGAAGAAGACAAAGTAGCAGATGCTCAACTGGCCGATCAAAGTAAAAAGGATACAGAAGGCAACCTCCAAGAATACGAAGTCAATCCAGCAGAACACGAATTGGTTGCCAAGCAGAACACCGCCAACACACAATGGATTACCAAAGTGCTTTACTTAAAAGACGGGCTGAATTTACAAGGAACGGGGTTGGGCGACACCACTGTTTCCATCAATGTATTGGACGACGATGGCAAGCCCGTAACCAAAACCATTAGTAACAAACCAGGTGACCTTCTGATTGCTCGAGAGTTTTATGCCAATAAAGAGCAATACATCGAGCAAATGGCCGACAACCACCTCAAAAAAGTAATTAGTGACAATGAACAATTAAAAAAGCAATTAGGCGTAGCCGAAAAATTAGCGGAAGCGGGCAACCAATCAGAAATTAGTAGTTTTAATAGAAAATTAGCGCCTATAAAAACAGCTTACATCAAAGGATACACCGATTTGTTGAGCCAACTAGAAAGTGAAGTAGCCCCCATGGCCCTCAAAGAATGGCAACACGACGTGGGTTACATCGAGGCGTTGAAACAACAAGCTGGAGAACTGGCACCCGTTCAAGAATTAGAAATACCCGAAGGCCCCTATGCCGCTAAAGATATTCCTAGAGATGATTCTGAAGGGTATAAAGAAGGTAACTTAGAAGGATTGGTGATGGGACAGCGCCTCAAAAGTGGATTGGCAACCCTAGAAGGGGACAGCATGGCCAATGCGCAGGGCAACGCGTACCAGTCGGGTTTTGCAGATGGGAAAGCCATTGGTATAAAAACCGCAGAACTTGCCGCCAAAGACATCAAGAAAAAACCGCCAAACGAGGCCGACATCAAAAAGAAGGTAGACGAACAGATGAAAGCGTTGCACCAAGAGGTCGATGCTGAATACGAGCGCGGTTACATCGCTGGATTTTTTGAAGATTATTGGAAAGTTCGCGATTTTACTTATGGACGGCACGTAGGATTTAAGCGCTCAACTGGGAATGCAACAGACAACGAACATTATGACCCTTATGGGGTGATAGAGGCAGAAGAAGGCGTTGAAATTAAGGACCAAGAAGCCTTTTTTAATGGCTTTGCAAAAGGAAGAGAGAACGGCCTAGCGGGTAGAGAAGAGCAGTCAACAGGAAAAGAAGGCGAAGCAAAAACGAGCTTTGAGGCAAAAATGAAGGACGTGGTAACCGAAGTGGCCGAACTCAACGCCGCTGTTAGAGCTGCCAAAGAGATGAAGGTGGTTTCAAAATTGCCCTTTGTATTCGATTCTAAAAATGAACGTTACAGTGTCTTTGCAGAAAACAAGTTTATAAAATTACTAAACACGGGCGGCGGTGGAGTTGCAGACAGCAACAACATAGGAGGCGAGCTTTCTGAAGCCGCAGTAATGGGCTACGCCTTGCCAGAAACCCAAGAAATTGAGACGGTAGAACAAGTATTGGAACTCCCGCAAGTGTTAGCCGTACTAAACGAGCTTTTTGGAACGGGCGAACAGCAAGAAGGCGACTCAAAAGCGCCGCAAGAAACCCCAGAACAAAAAGCAACCCGCGAATTGCGAGAAGAACGCCTAAAACTTCGGTATGCAACGGATTTCAAAACCATGTACGATACCCGAAAAGAAGCCAGTTACCAGCAAGCGTTGGTCGATATGAACAACCTAGCCATGATGGCGGCCATGGATACGGGCAGCGGCAGCAGCGTAGGCATGGGCGGCGGCAACAACGAGCAGGGAACCATAGAGGATTTGATTGAACAAATCGAAGAGTTGTTTGCCAATGGCAGCCATCAAAATTTTATCATTGATGACTTGGATTTGATTGATCGCTTTTATGAATTGGAAGATGAAATAGAAAGCCACAACTATCCGATTAGTAAAAAGCTGGAAGAAGTGGAAAGCTATAAGTTGGCTATGGAGTTTTATACCGATGCAGGAACCACTTTAGCGGAAGCGGAAATAGAACAACTGCAAGCAGATATTAAAGAACTAAAAGCCAAGAAAAAAGGCGCCACGACAGCAGAGAAAAAAGACATCAGCAACGAAATACGAGTCTTAGAACAATCGTTGCGCGATAAGAAAACAGGCAAACGTCAAAGTAAAAGCGAACAAGATAAGCTGCAACGCGAATGGGAAAAAGCAGAGGCAGAAGTGAAAAAAGAAATCGATACCATTCGGGTTTACATGAAGGACAATCTGAAATTTGACACGCCTTTGGTATCCAATGATGATATTTTAGAATACATCAAAGTTAATTTAGAAACCTCTAAAGAACAGGCCAAAGAAGAAAAGGTCTACCAAGATCCCGAAATTTTCAACAATTTGGTGCTGGGCGGCGCTTTTACCTACAAAGAAGGCGGCGCGTTTGACGCCTATGTACAGGGCGACGGGCGTTTGACCATCGACGCAGAGGCCGAAAAAATGCGGGCGGAAGGCGTCGAATAGAACGCGAGGGTTTCCGCTTTACGGCAAAGGGATTGGAACACGACCACAGTACCAACAGCTTTACGTTGTTTGATGGCAATTTGGTAACCCCTAAGATCGAAGGCGGCCGCCATGCAGGTATAAAATTGGATTACAATTACCACACGTTCCGTTTGCAAAAAGGCGCTACGATCAAGTCGCAAATTGAAACGCAAATCGACAAATTGCAAGGCGGCTAGGCCAGCGCGTTTAAAAGCGCGCTAATTTCTTCTAAGCTGTTGTGGCGGTGCAGGCAAATGCGTAGGCGTTCGCTGCCCGCTGCTACCGTTGGGCGGCGAATGGGGCGCACGTCAAACCCCTGCTGTTCCAGCCGTTGGCTGCACGCCACTACCGCCGTATTGCCAGGAACTAAGATGCTTTGTATGGCGCTTTGGCTGGGTAGGGCTTGCCGCGAAGGAGGAAGGTTTGCTCTAAAAAATTGAATGCGCGTATGCAATTCTTCGATCCACTTTGCGCCCTGTTGTTGCAAGGCTTGGTAGGCCAACAATACCCGCTGCACACTGTGTGGGCTAGGGGCGGTGGTATAAATAAAAGGTCGTGCATAATTAATTAGGAAGTCGCGCAAGGTACGCGAACCCAAAATAGCCGCGCCATAAGCGCCCACCGCTTTGCCAAAAGTATACACCCGTGCAAACACCGCTTGTTCAATGCCCAATGCACAGCACAACCCTTCCCCCGTATCGCCATAGCAGCCCGTGCTGTGCGCCTCATCCACCATCAAATGCGCTTGGTAGTGTTTACACAAAGCCACCAAGTCAACCAAAGGCGCTTGGTCGCCGTCCATGGAATACACCGATTCTACCAACACAAAAACCGTCTTGCCTGCTTGCGCTTGCAACAAGGCTTCTAATGCCGCTAAGTTATTGTGGGCAAAAGGCAAGGCTTGCGCCGCAGAGAGTTTTAGCCCATCGTGCATGCTAGCATGGATCAGTTCATCGTATAAAATGACATCGGAACGCCGCGGCACAGCACTGAGCAAACTCAAATTGGCGCTGTAACCCGAATTGACCACCAAAGCGGCTTCGGCACGGTGGAAGGTTTGCAGCAATGCTTCCAGTTCTTCCAACAGCGGATAATGCCCGCTCAACAGCCGCGAACCCGTCGAGCCTGCGGCCAACACGGCCTTAGAAGGCGGCTCCAGAGGCATGCGCGCTAGACTCAAATAATCGTTGGAACAAAA